>JBDKKE010000412.1:0-4810 GCA_039796255.1 Verrucomicrobiota bacterium
GCCTCAAGGCGGACGTAGTCGAAGGTGACGGTCTGCGTGGTTCCGGGAAACGTGGGACCGGTGCGGACGAACTCAATGGTGTTCGCACCCACGGTGGCCACCAAATTGGTGGTGGGAATCACCAGCGCCACGGAAGTGGGCTGGGCGATGGTGTTCGAATAGAGAAGCGTGGGCTGACCCAAACCGCTCTTGAACTGCACCACGATGGTGTGTGGGAAGGCACCGGCAATGGCCACACCATTGGTTGTGGCGGTCACAGAGCTGAATTCGAAGCTGAGCCGCAGCAGTCCGCTGGCGTTGATCTGGTCTGCACTGAGCCGAAAATGCATCCGGTTGGTCCGGTCCGCCTGGGTGAGTACGGCCTCCCAGGAGGTGGTCGGTTCGTCAAAGGGAACGGTCAGGCTGTTGGTGAGTCCGTTGAATCCTGCGGGGTAGATGCCGGCGAAGTAATAATCATCATCCTGTGTGGGCGTGGGAGAGACGTATTCGGGATCTCCCGGGAGGCGCGTCACTTTGCCCGGGCGCACATCATTGACTCCATTGGAAGTGGGCGTGCCGAACTCATCCGCGGGCAGGTAGGGATTGGTCAGCGGGCTGTCGTCGGTTCCAATCAACCAGATGAACCGGGGGGCCGATCCCGTGACGTTGACCGTGAACTGATTGGTGTGACTGAGGGCCGGCACTCCGTTGTCCGTTACGCGGACTGTGACCACGTTGGTCGAGGGGATCTGTGCGGTTCCGGGGGTCCAACTGACGGCTCCAGCGGCACTCACGGTTAAACCGGCCGGGCCTTGAACCGCGCTGAAGCTCAGGACGTTCGACGGGGAGTCTGGATCGGTGGCCGAAAGGTTCAGATTGAGTGAGGTCGTGCCCGTGATGTTCTGCGTGGCGACCGATCCCAACTGGGGCGGACGATTCACCTCATTGACGCTCACGGTGAATTGGTTGGTCACGCTGCGGTTGGGCGTGCCGGAGTCGGTCAGGCTCACCCGAACGATGTAGTTGGAGGGCCCCTGAAGTTCGGTAGGCGTCCAGGTGAGGAGTCCCCCGGTGCCAACCCCCATTCCAGCCGGTCCGTCCACGAGCGCATAGGTAAGCGTTTCGGCCGGAATATCGGGATCAGCGCCCGTGAGGGTGAGCGCGAGGGGTGTCATTTCGTCTACGGTCTGCGCGGCAATGGCATTGAAGACCGGGGCCTGATTGATTTCCCGAACGTTGATCGTGAAGGAGTTGGTGGTCTTCAGGGCCGGAGTGCCGTCATCAGTAACCCGGACCACGATCATACCGGTCATCGGGCCGGTGCTCTCGTCGGTCTGCCACTGGATTAAACCGTTGGAGCTGACCGTGGCTCCGTTGGGACCGCTAATCATCGCAAATTGCAGCGCATTGGTGGGAAGATCGCTGTCAGTGGCGACGAGGGACACCTTGAGGAGGTCTCCCTCATTGATCGTCTGCGTTGTTAGCGACGACAGCGTGGGAGGGGTGTTCACCTCAAGTACGGTCACGGCAAATTGGTTGGTCGCGCTGAGTGACGGAACGCCGTCGTCGGTGACGCGGATGGCAAAGACGTAACTGCTTGGTCCATCCGCCTCACCAGGAGTCCACGTTACCTGACCGCTGGGGCTGACCTGGAGCCCGTTGGGCCCGCTGAGCTTGGAGTAGAGGAGTTGACCCGAGGGGGTCTCGCTGTCGATCGCACTGAGGTTGAGCACCATCGGCGTCAGTTCGTTCAGGGTCGTCTCCGGGAGAGACCCAAGCAACGGGGGGGTATTGGTTAGTGCGGTGGATTCCAATCGCACGAAATCGAACCCAAGCCAGTGGAGTGTTCCTTGGGATGAGGGTCCGGTCCTGACAATTTCGATCGCATTGGCGCCCAGAGTTGCGGCGACCTTGGCGACGGCGAAGTCGACAACCAACTCCGAGTCATTGGTAACCTTCGCGGAGTGAATGTTGGTGCTGGCACCGAGTCCGTTGTGGAACCGGACCAAAACCTCATGGCTGCCGAAGCCCTGCTGCGGAACACCATCCTGCGAGAAACCACCGGAGACCAGTCCCACGGTGAGCCGAAGGCGCGAGGATAGTCCGATCTGGGCACTGTTGAGGATGAAATGGAAACGATTGGAGGGATCCGCAGTCGTCAATTCCCGTTCCCAGGCGCTGAAGGGTTCATGATTGGGGACATTGAGGGTCGCACTATTTCCGTTGTATCCCGAGGGATAGATCCCCGAGAAGTAGTACTGATCGTCGGCCGCTGGATTCGAGCCTGCATTGTAGGCGGGGTCGGACGGCAGACGAGTAACTCCTCCCGGAGAAGAGTCGGTGCTTCCGTTGGGAATCCCAAACTCGGCTTCGGGGTTATACGGTGATACGAGGGGTTCATCGTTGACGCCAATCGCCAAGAACAGTCGGGCGTTTGGATTGGCCACAACGACCGTGAATTCGTTGGTGGCGCTCAGCTGGGGAATTCCATTATCGGTCACTCGGACCTTCACGACGTTCGTGGAATCGTTGTACGCTGGCAGGGGCAGCCATTCCACGAGGCCCGCCGCACTAACCGTCATCCCCCCCGGGCCGCTAACCAATCCGAAGGTGAGGGAATTCATGGGGCGGTCAGCATCGTTGGCCGACAGGGAAAGGGACAGTGGAGTCAACGGATCGGCGGTCTGCGGGGCTATCGGATCTATTACCGGAGTCGTATTCACCTCACGGACGACCAGGGTGAAGGTATTGGTCGTTGAGAGGGGCGAACTGCCGTTGTCCTGGACACGAACACTCACCACATTGGTCGAGGGTCCCCCAAGTTCGGTGGGGGTCCACTGGACCGCTCCCGCAGTAGTCACAACGAGGCCAAGAGGTCCGCTGATGAGTTCGAAGGTCAATTGATTGGTCGGAACATCCGCATCCGCGCCGATGACGTTCAGCGAGAGGGCGGTCAATTCGTTAAAAGCGGTCAGCGGAATGGCGGGAGAAGTCGGGGCGGAGTTCACTTCAAGGACCGTAACGGCAAACGTGTTGGTGGAGCTCAGCGGCGGTGTTCCACTGTCCGTCGCGCGAACAACCACCACATTGTTGGTGGGACCCTGAATTTCAGCAGGCGTCCAACTGAGCATGCCCCCCGGAGCAACGGACATTCCTGTGGGACCGCTGACCAGACTGTAGACAATGGCTGTGGTCGGAGTGTCAGGATCCACGGCCGCGAGGTTGACGGTCAATGCGGTCAATTCCGCCACCGTCCGATTGGTGATCGCGCTCCACACCGGGGGCAAATTCGATTCGAGGACCGAGATGGAGTAGGAATTTGTCGTCGACAGGACGGGCTGGCCATTATCGGTAAGGCTAATTGCAATGCTGTAACTGGCTGGGCCCTGAGCTTCCGTGGGTGTCCATGAGAGAGCCCCTGTCGGACTGACGCTCAGGTTGGTTGGGCCGCTCACCAAAGCATAGGTCAGGTTGTTGGCAGGTTGGTCGGGATCGCTGCCGGGGACCTGGAATGACAAAGTGACATTCTCGGTTGCCGACTGGGGGGCGAGCGCGGAGAGAACCGGCGGGCGATTCACTTCGCCGACGATGACCGTAAAACTGTTGGTGGCACTGAGCGGAGGAACTCCGTTGTCGGTCACCCGAATACTCAGGGGGTAACTCGCAGGCCCCTCGGATTCGGACGGAGTCCAGGAAATCACTCCGTTGCTGCCGACATTCAGGTTCGCCGGGCCGGAAATCTTTTCGTAGGTCAGCAGATTGACGGGGACATCGGAGTCATTGGATTGGAGAGTCTGGGACCAGAGGGCCATCTCACCAATGTTCTGCGTCGCCAAGGCCACCAGCACCGGGCTGCTGTTTACTTCACGGACGACGACGGTGAAGGTGTTGGTGGCACTTTTGGGCGGCGATCCGCTGTCGGTCACCCGAACGCTGATGACGTTGGTGGATGGGCCCTGGGTCTCGGTGGGCTTCCAGGTGACGACCCCGCCGGAACTAACCAAGAATCCTGAAGGCCCGGAGAGGAGTTCGTAAGTGAACGACTGGGCCGGAACATTCCCGTCAGTGGTCGACAGGGTAAGGGTGTAGGGAACGAGTTCGTCGATCGTCTGGGAACTGACGGCCACTGGCAGCGGTGCGAGGTTGTCGCTGGGATCGGCCTCCAGTCGGACGTAGTCGAATTGGAGATAATTGGTGTATCCGGGGTCGGCGGGACCGGAACGTACGAACTCAATGGAGTTGGCACCCAGGGTGGCCTGAACATTGGTGGGATTGATCAGGAAGGTGACGTTGGAAGCCTGGGTTAGGGTGGTGGCGTAAATGTCTGTGACGACTCCATTTCCATTGCGGAAACGGACCACGACATCATGGGATCCGAATCCCTGATTGGTTCCGTTCAGGATGGCCCCGCCGTAGGCAAACTCGAAACTCAGGCGCAGGCGCGACGCGGAGACCAGTTGCGATTGGCTCAGGAGGAAGTGCATCCGGTTGGTGCGATCTCCCTGTGTCAGTGTCGATTCCCAGGCGGTGGAGGGTTCGTCATTGGGCACCGTGATCGGCGCCGCGAGATTATTGAAGCCTGCCCGGTAAATTCCGGAGAAATAGAAATCATCGTCCCGTCCTGGGTTGGTGGTGGCGTTGTATTGAGGATCACCAGCGATGCGGGTGACCGCCCCCGGGGCCGGATCATTGATGTTGTTCTGAGAACTGAACTCCGCAATGGAGGGGGGCGCCGTATCCAAACCAATTTGCCAGACGTAACGAGGGGTGGCGGTACGGGTGATGACGGTGAAACTGGTGGTGTTGAACTGAGAGGGTGTTCCGTTGTCAT
>JBDKKE010000413.1:0-9619 GCA_039796255.1 Verrucomicrobiota bacterium
TCCCATGTGGTCATTCAGGGACTGACTCTGGAAGCCACGCGTGGAAACGGGGTGGAAATTCGCGGCGGAGCATCGAATCGGATTGCGGAATGTGTCGTGCGAAACATCGGAAACAACGGTGTGGTGGTGGATGGTGGAACGGGGCACGGCGTGGTGGACAGCGATCTCCTCGACCAGGGGGACGGCGGGGTCTCTCTGACCGGTGGCGACCGGCAAATCCTTAGGCCCGGGGGCCATTTCGTGGAGAACTGTCATTTCGTTCACCAGGGCCGCTGGTCGCGCTGTTACGCGCCGGCGATTCAGATTTATGGCGTCGGACAGCGCGCCTCGCACAACCTCATCGAGCAACATCCCCACGCCGCGATTCTTTTCTGGGGAAATGATCACCTCATGGATTTCAATGAGATTCACCACATTGCCCTGGAGACTGGCGACGTGGGAGCGATCTACACCGGACGTGACTTCAGCTTCCGCGGCAACCGGATCGTGAACAATTTCATCCACGAAACCGGCGGCGTCGGCATGGGCTCCATGGGCGTGTACATGGACGATTGCGTCAGCGGAACGGAGATCTCGGGCAATGTGTTCTACAGGGTGCAACGAGCCGCCTTTCTCGGAGGAGGCCGCGATCATCAGGTGGTGAACAATGTCTTTGTGGACTGCGATCCGGCGGTCCAGGTGGACGGACGCGGACTGGACCGTTCTCCGGTGTGGCGCGACATGGTGGACAAGACCATGCGGGCCAGCCTGGAGCAGGTTCCGCTGGCCCTCTACCGGGAGCGGTATCCGGCGATGAAATCCCTGGATGCGGTCTATGGTCCGCCGGGAGGTCCGGCGCTTATGGGGGACGCCTTCAAGGGAGCGCCTCCTGCGAACAATGTCGTTGCCCGCAATGTGGCATCCGGTAAGTGGCTGGAGGTGGGATGGAACGCGACGACGGGAATGATTCTCGGGGAGGGGAATGTCACCGCCGGCGACCCGGGCTGGGTGAAGCCACCGGGAAGCCCGGTCCGAGCCACCGACTTCGAGCTCCGACCGGATTCACCCGCCTGGCAGAAGGGTTTTCAAAAGCTTCCGCTGAACCAGATGGGACTTCGGCGCGATCCGGCGCGGAGCGTCCTTCCGCCGTCCGCCGGATCCCGGTAGCCCGTTAATCCTGAAAACGGCGTTCCAAATAACCGCAAAGAACACAAAGACGGTGATTTCACTCGATTGCGGGCCATGGGACGCCTCATCTCACGGAGGAACTCCCGACGAGCACGACAGCTTCGCCAAACGACCTTCTCTGTCCTCTTTGCGTTCTCAAAGGTTTCCTCCAACTCGTCTTTCCAGGTCAATTGGATCCCGTTGCGCCGGCGGGCAAGATAATGGTGGGCGTGCGTTCCGCCTCGAAGGACTCGAAGTTGCCGTCGTCCCGGTGGACGATTTCAGAATGGCCATCCAGGAAACCGTACGTTCGGGAGAATCCGGGGCGTCCGAAACTGGGAAACGGCTCCTTTTCACGGAGCAGAATGGTCCTTGAGGGGTTGGCCACAATCGCCAGTGGCCCTTGATACATCAGTTCAAACTGGTCAGGACTGAGGTCTTCCGTGTCGTCGGACTTTTCCGCGTAGCGCGCGGCGTCCGCAAAGGATCCCGGAAAATGGTCGTCATGATCCCCGGCGTAGAGATGGCAGGTGAGCGCCAGATTCTTGGCGAAGTTGAGCTTCCGGAGGCCCAATTGCCTCGCGGCCTCCAGATCCTGCGGCTCCCCAGATTCTGATGCTGTCGCAGGCGCGATGGATGCTGTGGACCTCCGGGCCGCTGCCTGTCTCAGTTCCGCCTGCTCGCGCAACAGGCGCGATACCTCCCCACGCAACTTCAGCACTTCCGCGCGCAGTTCCTCATCCGTCGGAACTCCGGTCGCCACCGGGACGGGAAGCGACTCGGCTGCCGTCGCCGTCGGCTGCTGAGCGGAGTGGAGGCGCCGGAGTTCGCGTTGTTGCCATCCTGCGGTGATTGCCAATCCGATGGCCACCACGGTGGTTCCCACAGCCACTGATTTCGCCGGGATTCCCGCAAGCATCCACGCCGTGGTCCCTGCCGATCCCGAAGCGAGGGCCGCCAAACCGACAGAGGAAGCCAGGCCCGCGGGTGCCGACTGCACCGCGTGGGTTGCCACCGCGGTGGTCAGTCCGGCGACGGAAATGGTGAGGCCCCGCGCCACCAGGAGTCCCCGCAGGCGCTCCATGGCCCGGACGACCCGCTTCTGGGCGGCTTCCTCGCCGATGCCGAGGCGACTGCCGATCTCCCGCGCCGTGTGTCGCTCGAAGAAGCGGAGCAGGAGTGCGTCGCGGTCGGTGTCGGGCAGTTCCGAGATCGCGGCGTCCAACTGGGGGGAGATCTGATTCCAGTCCACCTCCTCATCACCGGCGGGTGTTGTGGTGTCGGGATTCATGACAAACAGGTGTTCGCGCGTGCGGCGGCGCTCCTCGGTTCGGACCGTCTTTGCGGCGACATTTCGGGTGGTGCGATGCAGCCAGGCGGACAGGGGAATCCCGTCTTGCAAACGCCGGACGACGGCCGCGGAATCCCGAGCGAGGGTGGTGAACACGGTCTGCGTGATATCCTCAGCCAGATGCGGATCAACGACGATGCGACAGGCGGCGGAATACACCCAGTCCACCTGATGCCTGACAATCTTGGCAAAGGCTGACTCTTCACCATGCCGGCTGTATCGGGACAACAATTCCTGGTCCGACTCGGGGTTCATTTCTGGTAGTTACCCGCCGAACCAGAATCCGGACAAGTCCGATTCAACCGAGAGCGTGGACGTGCGGATAGGTGAGAATCTTGACCCTTGCGCCTCACGCCATGGTCGCCAGGGACGCAAAGGATGGGTGCCATTCATCCCTGCCATCTGAACGCTCCGATCACCTCGTTGCCATCTCCACCGCCAAGTTCGGAAGGCACCGACAGGAAGCAACCTCCGAACTGCCCGACCGGATCACAGCATCCTCCTCCATCATGCGCTCTCCCGCGGACGGCCCGGTCTACTCCGCCGTGCTGAGCCTGAGGCAGGCGGCCTCCATGTCGTTTCGAATCGCTATGGCGAGGCCAGGGCGGCCTGGAGAGATTGGAGTTCGTCCGCGGCCTGGGCCGGATCGTTTGGGGTCAGGCGGATTTCGTCGCGCAGCAATTGGCGGTAGCGCTGCCGCAGGCGGTGGACCGACACCCGCAGGGCCCCCTCCGTCATCCCGAGTTTCTCCGCGGCTGCGGCGCAGGGGATGGCCGTCTCTCCCAGCATGAGGAAGCGGGACGCGTGTTCGAACAATTCGCCTCGACCGGCCGCGAAGCTCTCCTGACGCAGGCGGTCGATGCCCCGTTCCAGCAGGGCCAGCGCCCATTTACGGTCAAAGTTTCGTTCCGGGTGGGTTGGATCTGGCGGATCCAGATGAAACCGATCTTCGGCGCTCACCCAGAATAGGTCTGGCATAGTTCGTTGAGCGACTGATCCGAGCGCACGGAGGACTTGCTTCCCGTCGAGAGAACCAGCGTCCAGCGGGTGGTGGCGAGGTCGTCGCTCATCGGAGAGTCCTCTCTCCCCACGCCCCCACGGCAACTCCAACCACATAGGCCAGCAGGTCCGGACTGTTGAAGGTATTGCCCAGGACCAACCGGCCGAGACGAGTTGCCCGGATTCCATCGATCCATCCGGCGTGATAAAGCTGCAGAAACTCAACCGACCATGCGAAGCCGATGGCCAGGAGACTGATCCTCAATGCCGAACTGCGGGGAAAGACGAATCCGAAACCCAGGAAGACGACCAGCGCCCAAAGAGAGTCGCCGCCGTATTTGACCAGGAAGGCGGGAAGGGGAAGGAGACCCGATCTCCAGAAGAGGCCAAGCCCAACCACCAGTATCGCGGCCACCGCATACAACGGGCGGCTTCGCTGCATTGAGATAGCCATTTTGGTCAGTCGTTTCCGGGGGTCTGTCTGGGACGGCAACTCCTCGCCACCCCAACCCCACGGCGGCGGTGTTCAATTGGCAATTGAAGGGACATCGCGGGGTTTGAGGTCGTCGTCGGGTTCAGCGGTCTGGAAGAACTTGATCTGATAGTCGGTGAGCCATCGTGCTCGACGAATGACGGCAAAACCACCAGGCAAAAGTAATCGAAGCGAAAATCGCTGGGAGTCATAGTGGTCTTGCGGTTCAATGCCAGAGCTCACCGGTCGCCTCGGGTGCGTTCGTCAGAAGCACGGCCAATGCCCGACGAACAGGCGCGCCCTAACGCGACCCGTGGGGTGAAAGTTCATGTGGAGGGATCCTGTCGGACTCTTTCATTCTTCGCGGTACTCGATCGCAACCCCCGAACAATGACTCCGTCTTGTCCATCAGAGTTTAGCATAGTCGCACGGATTCTGCTGGAAGCGGTTTTTACCGAACCGGGCTTGGCGGCGACCTGCGAATGACAGCTCGTTCAGTGGACGCTGAGAATACCTGCGGGTCGAATGGTAATGGCTGGCGCGGCACGGGCGTCGCGACCGCAGTCAGGCGACGCGTTTTTGTTCGGCCCGGCGCCAGCTTCGCTCGCGGCGTTTGATTTCGGCGCGCAGCAGTTCCTCGGCAGACCATCCCCGGGTCTGGCAGAGTTCGGCGAGTTGGAACAGTGTTGCGGCGATTTCGCTTTTCCCAGGAGCGGTTTTGGTCGGGCGGGTCTTTTCGACGAGGCCGGCCTTGTGGGCCTTCTTTACCAGCTTCTGCGCCTTCAGGAGCGCGGGGAGTTGGCTGGGAATTCCGTCCAGGGCGGAATGGCGCTCCTGTTTGGATCCGGCCTTCTCGGACCGCTTGATCTGCTCCCAGTTGGCCCAGACCTGGTCGATGTTGCGGACGTGGACGTCGCCAAATACGTGGGGATGGCGGCGGACGAGTTTATCAACGAGCTGCTGGCAGAGTATATCGAAGTCAAAAGCCTTCCGCTCGCTGGCCAGCTGCGCATGAAACACCACCTGGAGCAGGAGATCGCCCAGTTCCTCCGCCATTTCCGGATCTTCCCCGGATTCGATGGCGTCGAGCAATTCATACACCTCCTCTACGGCGTGCCAGCGCAGGGAACGGTGGTCCTGTTCCCGATCCCAGGGACACCCCTCCGGACCGCGGAGTGTGGCCATGATTTCCTGGAGCTGGCGGATGGGAGGAAGCTTTCGGGAGGGAATGGTCTTCACGTTGCGTTGGGAGCGGGCGGAGGATCAGAGAATCACCAGGTCGTTGCGATGGATCACTTCGGAGCGTCCGCCCGTGGGCAGTGCGTGGTGGGCCATCCGGACCAGTCCCCGCGCGAACTCGCGACTGTCGGTCCCGGTGATGCGGACCACTTCGCCCGCGGCGAACTCCCCGGAGACCCGCAGCACTCCGGGTCCCAGCAGACTGCGTCCCTCCTGGATCAGGGCGAGCCGGGCTCCGTCATCCACCACGATGGTTCCCTTGGGGCGGTCAAAAAAGGCGATCCACCGTTTGCGGGCCGGCAACCGGCGGGTGTGCGGCAGAAAGAGGGTTCCCTCGTCTTCACCGCCCGTGATCCGACGCAACACGTCGAACTTCCGTCCCGAGGCAATGACCAGCGGGATTCCCGAGCGCGAGGCGATGCGGGCCGCCTGGATCTTGGTGGTCATCCCGCCCACCGCCGTGGCGCTGGTGGTGCCGGAAGCCATGCCGTCAATGGACTCATCGATACGCTCCACCACGGGAAGTATTCGGGCATCGGGACGCCCAAAGTTCTGAATCAGCCCGTCCGCCGTCGTGAGGATCACCAGGAGATCGGCGGGAAGCAGGCTGGCCACCAGGGCGGAGAGCTTGTCGTTATCCCCGAACTTCAATTCGGTGACCGATACGGCGTCATTCTCGTTGATGATGGGGACGAATCCGCGGGCTAGCAGGGTCAGCAGGGTGTTGCGTGCATTGAGGTGCCGGGCGTGATCGGCCAGGTCATCGTGCGTCAGCAGCACCTGGGCGATTCCCAATTCGTAGTGCCGAGACAGGGATTCATAGAGGGCCATCAGGCGGGATTGCCCAACGGCCGCGCAGGCCTGGAGTTCGTGGAGCGTCCCCGGTCGCCGCTCGAATCCCAGAGCCCCCATACCGGCCCCCACGGCACCCGAAGTGACCAGCACGACCTCCAGTCCGGACGCCCGAAGGGCGGCGACCTGGGCGACGAGTTGGGTGATTTGAAGCGGATCCAGACGCTTCTGGGCATCGGTCAGGACACCGGTCCCGAGCTTGATGACCAGTCGTCGAATGTTATGGAGGGCGGCGGCGCGCACGGGCCCGACAAGTAGCAATCTCCCATGACGACGTCGAGGCTCCCCTGGTCCGCAGCGGAATTGAGGGAGTGAACCGTCCGCAGGATGGACCGAGGCGATCCCGAAAACCCCTGGGCACCCCGTTCCCGAGTGACCTCGGCGATGATCCGCCGCGACTTCCGCGGCGTGAGCCGGGGGGAGCGCCCGAGCTCCATTCTCGGCCAGCGAATGGGGTCATAGGATCCACTGGAGGACGCGCAAGTTCTTGCAAAACGGCAGATTTGGTGCAAATACCCGACATCGAATACGGATGGTAAACGGCCCCTTTAAACGCTGGATCCAGAGGACGGTTTTTCTACGCGTCGGACTGGCATTGATGACGCTTGCAGGGGGGATCTGTGCCGTCAGAGCGGATCCGGTGCGCTTAAGTCAGTGGCCGGAAGAGCTTCGGGGGGCTGAAGCCCAAGGGGTTGTGGTGGTCGGGAGTCTGGCCTACATCGCAGGGGGTACGGGGGGCTTGTTCGTGCTGGAAATCTCCCCGGGCGGTCAACCGAGACTGGTGGGGCATCGCGATACCCCCGGTTTTGCCAAGGGCGTGGCGGTCGAGGGGAGCCGGGCCTATGTCGCCGATTCGGAAAATGGTTTGGTGATTTTGGATGTTTCCAATCCTGCCAATCCGGTGGTGGTCGGATCCGTGGATACCGACGGTCTGGCGGAGGCGGTCTCGGTCGGGAACGGGTTCGCCTACGTCGCCGATGCGGATTCCGGAGTGGTGGTGAATGTCACCAATCCGTCCGAACCCCAGCGGGTGGTCAACCTGGGGGCCACGGGTCGCGCCGGGGGCATTCAGGTGGTGGGGACACGGCTCTATGTCGCCGAGGGAACTTCGGGGCTGCGTATTTTTGACGTCTCCAATCCGCTGGCACCCGTCCATTTGGCCGTCGCCGACACCGGGGGATTTGCGGCCGCCGTCCAGGTGGTCGGATCCCTCGCCTACGTGGCCGACGGCAATCAGGGGCTGCGTATTTTGGACGTCAGTTCCGGCTCGGCTCCCGTTCCCGTCGGAGGAGTTACCCTGCCGGGCCTGGCGTTCGGCGTTCACGTGCAGGGATCCCTGGCCGCAATTACTCTGGTAGAGGGAGGGGTGCAGTTGGTCGACATCTCCAATCCGGCCTCCCCGGTTCCGCTATCATTGATGCCCACCCTGGGGGCCGCCATGGGAGTCCAGTTGGGGGGCTCCGTGGCCCAGGTTGCCGACGCCCACTCGGGACTCCTGGTTTTTGATGTGGGAACGCCCGCCGTGTCCGTTCGGTTGGGCGTCGCCTCGATCAGTGGCGAGGCCCAGGCGGTGCGCGTGGCCGGACAAGTGGCCTACCTGGCGGATTGGAATGGCGGACTTTCGCTGGTCGACGTGGCGAATCCGGAGAATCCGGGGCGGCTGGGACAGTTTGGCGATGGAACCTCGATTGCGGATGTTCAGGTGGCAGGGTCCTTCGCCTACCTGGCCGACTATCGGGAAGGGTTGGTCGTGCTGAACGTCAGCAACCCTGCGGCACCGGTTCGCGTAGGGGGCTATGCGGCGGTGAACCAATTGATCGGCCTTCAGGTGACTGGCAATCGGGCGTACCTGGCGCACGGGTCGGGGCTGGAAATTTTGGATGTCAGCACGCCGGCCAATCCTGTCCGCTTGGGAGGATTTCCCATGGATGGAGACGTATTCCGGGTCCGGGTGGTCGGCACAACCGCCTACCTCGGGGTCCGCAATTCTCCCCCGCAGGCCGGGTTTCAGGTGATCGATGTCGCCAATCCGGCCAATCCGGTATTCCTCGGCTCCTTTGATCCGGGCGGGGCGGTCTCGGGAATTTCCCTGGCGGGTACCCAGGCATTCATCGCCGCTGCTGAAGCGGGACTCCAGGTGCTCAACATCGGGAATCCGGGTGCCATCAATCAGGTCGGGGGACGGGTCACCACCGGTGCGGCTTACGGAGTGGAAGTGAAGGAGGGCAAGGCGTTCGTGGCGGAGGATGATGCGGGGTTCAGCGTCTTCGACGTGCGCAACCCAGCAAATCCGATCCGGACCTCCCTCAGCGGGACGCAGGGACACGCCCGCGGGATCCATCTGGCTGGGGATTTTGCCTACGTCGCCGACTCCGATGGCGGCCTGGTCATTTTCACCCAGGCGACTCCGATTAATACTCCGCCCCAATTGACCGCGGTCGCTGATCAGACCGTGGATGAGTTGGCTCTGTGGACCCTGAACCTGACGGCCCAGGATTCCGACGTTCCCGCCAACCGTCTGGTGTTCTCCCTCCAACGGAGTCCGGCGGGAATGGCCCTGAGTTCCGACGGCCAGCTAACCTGGAGGCCGGATGAGGCGCAGGGGCCCTCAACGAACACCGTCGAGGTCCGGGTGACCGATAACGGAGTTCCACCCCTGTCGGCATCCCGCCAGTTCCAGGTGGTGGTGCGGGAAATCAACAGTGGACCGCAAGTGGCCACCGTATCGACGCAAAATCTCGCGGAGCAGGCGCCGTGGAGTCTGCAGCTTTCCGTGACCGATGGCGACCTGCCATCCAATGCACTGACCTACGCGGTGCTGAGTGGCCCGGAAGGTTTGTCGGTCAACGCGGCGGGGCTGATGTCCTGGTCGCCGACCGAGGCCCAGGGACCCTCCGCGGGTACCGTGGTAGTGCGGGTGACCGACAATGGTGTTCCCCCGCTCAGTGCGACCCAGCAGTTCGATTTCTCGGTCCGGGAGGTCAATCTCCCTCCCACGCTGGCGCCGATTACCCAGCAGGATGTGCGCGAAGGGATCCCCCTCGAATTCAGCCTGCGCGCCGCGGACGGGGATCTGCCGCCCAACTCCCTGACCTACGCGCTGCTCAGTGGCCCGGTGGGTCTCACCGTGAGTCCGGCGGGCCAATTATCCTGGGTACCGACAGAGGCGCAGGGGCCATCGGTTTCCCTGGTGGAGGTTACGGTCACCGACAACGGAGTGCCTCCGCTCGGTGTGACCAATCAGTTCACCGTCCGGGTCCTTGAGGTGAATACGCCTCCGACACTGGCCGCCGTTCCGCCCCAGGAGGTCATTGAGGGAACGCCTCTCCAATTCAACCTGCAGGGGATTGATGGGGATGAGCCGGCCAATGAACTCACCTTTGCCCTGATCAGCGGGCCCGCGGGCCTGGAGGTCGGTGGGGCCGGCAGGGTGAATTGGACGCCCTCCGAGGTGCAGGGCCCGTCCACCAACACGGTGGTGGTCCGGGTGACCGACAATGGGGTACCCCCACTGGCGGGGACCAATCAGTTCATTGTTTTCGTTCGGGAGACCAATCAGG
>JBDKKE010000414.1:0-5080 GCA_039796255.1 Verrucomicrobiota bacterium
CGGGGAACGGGGGAAGCCCCTGACCGTGGGACCTTCCCGCGTTCCCCAAGGGTGCGTCCCCACACGCAACGGGGATGAATGGGGACTCTCAAAGTTCGTCCCTCCAGGGGTGTCAACGGAGGGACCGCGTCGGAGGGACGAGATTTTCGAGTCCCCAACTTCCCCCGCCCGCCCTGTGGAGTCGCCACGGGGAACGGGGGAAGCCCCTCACCGCAGGACCTTGCCGCGTTCCCCAAGGGTGCGTCCCCCCGCGCAACGGGAGTGATTGGGGACTCTCAAAGTTCGTCCCTCCAGGGTTGTCCCCACTTGCGCCGAATGCATTCCCACGGCATTTCGTCGGCAGTCTCAGCGCGATATGCCTTTCCGCCCCACAGCCCTGACGTTCTGCCTGCTCGCCGCCCTGGCGGTCGGCGGGGCGGCGCGCGGGGCCGACCCGACCGGGCATTGGGCATTCCAGCCGATGGCGGATCCTATCCCGCCCGGTATTCCAGGCACGAACCACCTGCGCTCCCCGGTCGATGCCTTTATCCGCGCCTCCCTGCAGGAGGCCGGATTGTCGCCGTCCGCCCCCGCCCACCGGCGAACCCTCCTTCGCCGGCTCAGCTTCGACCTCCTGGGACTTCCCCCCTCGCCCGGGGAAGTGGAGGCCTTCGTCCAGGACCCCGATCCGGACGCCTTCGCCCGCCAGGTGGACCGGTATCTCGCCTCGCCCCGCTATGGCGAGCGCTGGGGACGCTGGTGGCTGGATCTCGCGCGTTATGCGGACACCAATGGTCAGGACGAAAATAAGGTCATGGCCAATGCCTGGCGTTACCGCGACTGGGTGATCCGCTCGTTCAACGCCAACCAGCCCTTCAACCTCTTCATCACCGACCAACTCGCCGGCGATCTGCTGCCCACCAACGACGTTCCCGAGGAGACGGTCTTTGATCGCTGGACCGCCACCGGACTGCTGGTCCTGGGACCCAAGATGCTGGCGGAACAGGACAAGCCCAAGCTGGTGATGGACCTGGTGGACGAGCAGATCGACGTCGTCACGCGCGCCTTCCTCGGACTCACCGTCGGCTGCGCCCGCTGTCACGATCACAAGTTTGATCCGGTGTCCGCTCGCGACTACTACGCGATGGCCGGCATCTTCAAGAGCACCCGGACGATGGAGAACCTGGACTTTGTCTCCAAGTTCAATGAACGCCCCGTCTCCACCCGTGCCCACCTCGCAGCCCTGGAAACCCACGGAAGGGAGATGAAGGCCAGAAACGCCGACCTCGCCCGCGCCGTCGAATCCGCCAACGACGCGCTCCGCCGGCAATGGCGCGACGAACTCGCTTCCCTCCTTGCCGACGGAATGCCCGATCGGGCGACGCCTGAGGCTTCGTCCGCGACGGACCCCGGAACCCCTCCCTTGCGGAAGCGTTTCGCCGCGTTGAGCGCACTCAATCCCGCCACCCATTCCCTCGCCCGCACGCTGCGCTCCCTGCAGGGCCAACGCGATCAGGCGTCCGCACTGCTGCAGGACCTGTCGAAGGAAACGACGCCGGCAGCCGGACTCCGCATCGGACCCGGCCGCGTCGGCGGGGCCTTCCTGGCCAACGGGTCCAACCACCTGGACCTGTCACACGCCGCCGCACTGGACCCCGCCTCGATCACTGTGGAGGCGTGGGTGAAGTCGGCGGAGTTTCCCGGGGGCGGCGATGCCCGTCGCTGGCTGGTGAACAAGAACAGCAACGAGTGGGTGCAGGGTCATTACGCCCTGATGCTGGATCGCGACCGCCCGGGCGCGTACCTCAATATCGGCGGCGGCAAGGCAAACGTCTTTGCCCTGTGGAGTGACGGTCCCCGGCTGCAGACCAACCGGTGGCATCACCTGGCCTTCACCTACGATGGCACCCGCCTGCGTCTGTTCGTCGATGGCCAGCCCGCGGGAGAAACCCGAATTGAGCGTCCGCGCGTGGCGGGATCCAGTCCGGTGACCCTGGGCAGGCGTCAGGACGGCTACAGCTATTTCAGAGGCGGCCTGGACGAGGTTCGTCTGTATGACCGCGCACTGGACCCGGCCGAGGTGTCCGCCCACGCCGCCGACCCCGGATCCCCGGAGGGTCCCGGTGTGGTGGCCCGCTGGGACTTCAACACCCTCACCGATGCCGAACAGGAGGCCCTCCGTCTCGCCGAATTGCGTGAGGCGGTCTACGGGGCGGAAGGGCTGCTGGCCCTTCCGTCCGATCCCCGTCCCTGGTATCCGGCGGAAACCCGGGAGGACCTGATCCGGCGCGAGCGCGAACGGGACGCCCTGGCCGCGGCCGCTCCCCCGCCGCCTGCCCATGCGCTCGCCGTGGCTGAGGAGACGACGGTTGACCTGCCGGTGATGGTGCGGGGCAGTCATCTCAATCCGGGAAAGGACCCGGTTCCGCGCGGCTTTATCCAGGTGGTGAACCGCAATCCAACCCCGTCGCCGCCCGTAGATCGCAGCGGACGATTGGAGCTCGCCCGCTGGCTGACCGAACCGGAGCACCCGCTCACCGCCCGGGTGGTGGTGAACCGCGTCTGGCAGGCGCACTTTGGGGAGGGGTTGGTGCGCACCCCGGACAACTTTGGCATCCGCGGCGAACTGCCCACCCATCCCGCGCTGCTCGACTGGCTGGCGCGGGAGTTGATCCGGTCCGGATGGGATCTCAAACACCTGCACCGGCTCCTCCTCAACAGTGCCACCTGGCAGCAGGCCTCGGTGGCGGAGGAACCGGGAGGGGCGGCGCCGGAGTCCTCGGTAGCGCGGTCCTGGGCCTTGGATCCCGACAACCGATTTCTCGCCCGCTTCCCCCGGCAGCGACTGGAGGCGGAGATGGTGCGCGATGCGTTGCTGGCCGTCTCAAGACGTCTGGACGCCACCACCGGCGGCACCCTGGTGGCCTGGAAAAACGACGACTACGCGCCGGGAGACGAGGTGTCTGAATCCTCCGTACGCCGCTCGGTGTACCTGCCGGTGGTGCGCGACCGCGTCTATGACGTCTTCACCCTGTTCGACTTCGCCAATCCCAGCGTCGGCACCGCGAAGCGCACCCCGACCGTGGTATCCCATCAGGCGCTCTTTTTCCTGAACAGTCCGCTGGTCCGGGATTCCGCGCAGGCGCTGGCGGATTCTCTCTGCGCCGAGGCGGGCGAGCATTCCGCCCGGATCCAACTCGCCTATGAACGGCTGTTCAGCCGTCCGCCCCACGCCTCCGAGATTACCCGCGCCCGGCGTTTTCTGGAGCGCGCCGCGGTCTCCGCCACTGGGGAACCGGAACGAACCTCCTGGGCCGCCCTGTGTCAGTCCCTGCTGGCCGCCAATGAATTCCTCTACCGCGAATGAGCCTCCCTGCCGCCATCGAATCCTGAACCCGGATGCCCCACGACCTTCCATCCCCGGTGACCCGCCGCCAGATGCTGCGTCAATGCAGCGCTGGCTTCGGACAACTCGCGCTGCTCGGACTGCTCGGCGCTTCCGGGAGTGCTGGGAGCGCCGCCGCGTCGGCGTCCGCCGTGTCCGCGGCCGTGCCAGCGCCGATGTTCCGTCCGCGGGCCAAGCGCATCATCTTCCTCTTCATGCACGGCGGGCCGTCGCATGTGGATACCTTCGACTACAAGCCCGCGCTGATCCGCGATTCGGGTAGGCCGCTTCCCTTCGCCAAGCCGCGCATCCAGTTTGCCAAGACCTCCAACCTGCGGAAATCGCCGTGGGAGTTCCGTCCCTATGGACAGAGCGGCGCGATGGTCAGCGACCTCTTTCCGCAGGTGGGGGCCTGCGCCGACGACCTCTGTTTCCTGAAGTCGGTTCACGGCACCAACGAGGCGCACGGCGGGGCGCTGCTCAAACTGCACACCGGTTCCGACACCTTTGTCCGGCCCAGCATAGGCTCGTGGATCTCCTACGGATTGGGATCGGAGAACCGCAGTCTGCCCTCCTTCATCACCATCAATCCAACGCTCGGTCACGGCGGCGTGGGCAACTGGTCGAGCGCCTTTCTCCCGGCGGTGCATCAGGGGACACCTCTCGGCGGTGGCGTGCCGGTGGACAAGGCCACCATCCACTACCTGCGCGATCCCGCGCAGAACGCTCCCCTGCAGCGCGCCCAGCTCGACTTCCTGGCCGATCTCAACCGGGATCACCTGGCGGAGACCGGAGCGGATCCCGTGCTGGAGGCGCGCATCGAATCCTTCGAGCTCGCCTTCCGCATGCAGACCGAGGCCCCGGAGATCCTCAATCTGGACGGCGAATCCCCGGCCACGCGGCGCCTCTACGGACTCGACGATCCCCGCACCGCCTCCTTTGCCCGGCAATGCCTGATGGCCCGCCGCTTCAGCGAACGCGGCGTTCGCTTCGTGCAGGTGACCCACGGCTACTGGGACCAGCACGAGGATCTGACCAAGGATCACGGCCGGCTGGCGGCGGAAGTGGACCGTCCGATCGCCGGACTCCTGCGCGATCTCAAGTCCCGTGGTCTGCTGGAGGACACCCTGGTGATGTGGGGCGGCGAATTCGGCCGGACACCGACGCTGCAGGGCAAGGACGGACGTGACCATCATCCCCATGCCTTCACCATGTGGCTGGCCGGCGGCGGCGTGCGTGCGGGTTTCAGCTACGGCATCACCGACGACTACGGCTTTTACTGTGTGGACCAGAAGATGCACGTCCACGACCTGCACGCGACCCTTCTGGCCCTGCTGGGCATCGACCACGAGGAGTTGACCTATCGTCACGCCGGACGCGACTTCCGCCTCACCGACGTCCACGGCCGCGTGGTGCGGGAGATTTTCGCGTAGTCAGCGGTGCAGCATCACCGCGCTTCGCGGGTGAACGACGTTCACCGAAACCGCACTTGTCTATTGCACCGGATTCCGTCCTGGCGCATACAACCGGCCGCGTTTCCGACGACCTGTGCCGGTGTGGCGAAATGGCAGACGCGATAGACTCAAAATCTGTTTCCCGCAAGGGAGTGGGGGTTCGAGTCCCTCCACCGGCACCAACGCTTCGCAAAGGGTGAAATTCAGACACGGATTTCGCCGATTCTCACGGAACCCTGGAGGGACGAACTTCGCGAGTCCC
>JBDKKE010000415.1:0-3007 GCA_039796255.1 Verrucomicrobiota bacterium
CGCCGGCGTCCTTCGCCTTCACCGCATCATCGCCTCCCGCCGCGCCTTGAACTCGGTGCCGGGTTTCCATTCCGGCCAGTTCGGGGTCTGTGCGAGGTCGAGTCCGATGCGATACAGGATCTGCAGGTCTTCCACGGCGCCGGAGAAATCCCAGTCGTCCTTCACTTCGTCGCTCACCTTGTGGTAGTCGCGCTCGGTGAATTCGTCGGAACGGGCACGCCCCCACCCTTCTGGCCGGCCCACGTAGTCGAGTCCTGACTTCAGATACAATGCAGGCACCCCGACCTTGGCGAACTCGAAGTGATCACTGCGGTAGAACATGCCCTTCTCCGGACTTGCCTCCGCAGTGACCGTCCGCCCCTGCCGGCCGGCCTCGCGGACGGCCAGATCGTCCAGGGTCGAATTGCCGAGTCCAACGACGGCCACATCGCGGGTGCGTCCCCAGGGATTCAGTCCATCCATGTTGAGATTGGCGACCGTCCGCCGTAGAGGATGCAGCGGATTCGCCGCATAGTGACGCGCCCCGAGCAGTCCCTGCTCCTCCGCCGTCAGCGCCACAAACAACAGCGAGC
Organism: Verrucomicrobiota bacterium; assembly: GCA_039796255.1. Lineage (GTDB taxonomy): Bacteria > Verrucomicrobiota > Verrucomicrobiia > Limisphaerales > UBA9464 > UBA9464. Next base: position 573 of record JBDKKE010000415.1, read on the forward strand.
GGGCCGGACGCGCCGGCATTCCGCCAAACGCCCGGGCCAATCCCAACAGGCCCGCAGTGCCCGTTGCGTTGTCCAGGGCTCCATTGAAGATCGGATCACCTTCGCGGGTATCGTCGCGTCCGAGATGATCCCAGTGGGCCGTGTAAACAATCCAGTCCTCACGGCGGACCGGATCCGCTCCCCTGAGTTCCCCCACGACGTTTCGTGACTCCACCCGGCGCAGCACGTTGGTCACCGCGAAATTCGCGTCCGCCTTCAACGGAACCGGACGGAAATCCGGACGCGCCGCGCGCTGTTTTTCCTCCTCAAAGTCCAATCCAGAGGCGGCAAACAGCCGCCGTGTGGCATCCAGGGCCAGCCAGCCGGCCACCGACACTTGCGGGCCGGCCGAACCGGACAGCGAGAAATTCTCCCGGCTCCAGGAATTGACCACGACAAACCATGGATACCCGGCCGGCCCCGTCTCGTGCACCACCAGCGCCGCCGCCGCTCCCCGTTGCGCCGCAATTTCGAATTTATAGGTCCACCGCCCGTAGTAGGTCATTGCCTTGCCCCGGAACATCCGCTCGTCCAGCGCCGCTGGAACGGAGGCGTCCGGAACCGGTGGATCATTGACCAGCATCAGGACGGTCTTTCCCCGCACATCAACGCCCTTGAAGTCGTCCCAACCGTACTCCGGAGCCACCACGCCATAACCGACAAACACCAGCCCGGAGTTGGTTACTGAGACATGCTCCAGCGCCGCCGGAGCCCACGCGACGAGATCCTGGGGCGAATTCCAGGGTTCGCGTCCGCCGGCCACCGAGGCGCCAGCGGATACCGTGGAACGAATTCCCACCATGGGCACCGTCTGAAACCACGATCCCCCCGGACCGCCCGGAGTGAGTCCAGCCTGTTCCATCTGCCCGGCAATCCATCGCGTGGCGCGCTCTTCCCCCCGCGAGCCCGGCCCCCGTCCCTCGAATTCATCGGACGCCAGGGTACGGGTCCACGACAACAGATTCGACGCGCTCAGCGACCGGAGCGCAGCGGCATCCGCATCCGCATCCACACCCTGCGCCCAGCCCAGCACGGAACCGAACACACACACCGCGGCCAGTCCGCCGAGAATCGTTCGAAGATTCGTCATGGATTTTATTCTGCCCCGGATTCCTCACGCCGTCACCCGGTCACTCGGCAACCATCACCTGCCCCTCGGGTCATGGTCCCAAACCCCGGCGGCTCCACGGCCGAGGTGCGACCCTGGCGATGAGCAGCGATTCGGCGTCCACACCATAGGGCCCCTGCACCACCGGGGTCCCGGAGGGATCCACCAGCAGGGAGCAGCCGATACATCGGCGTCCAGCCCAGGGGCCCGCGCTGAGAACCCCCACATTGCTCACCCCGGCGATCCACAGTTCGAAGTCGCGGGCAACCGTCCCATAGTGATCCCGCCACAATTGTCCGTAGGGATCGCGGACCGGATCGTGATCTGCAGGCACGGCCCACGCGCAGGGAGATAGAATCATCCGGGCCCCCATCAATCCAAGGGTTCGGGCGACCGGTTGCCCTGGGGCAAAGGCGTCCGCACAGATCATGACGCCCAATCTCCCAAAGGGGGTTTCAACAACCCCCAATCGATCCCCGCCTGCGTAGCAGTCGTGCGCCAGATCCAACTCGTTCAACTTGCGATGGTGGAGAACGACGCTCCCCCGGTCATCGATCAGGACCGCCGCATTGAAGACCTCCAGACCCGCCCGCTCGACCAGTCCAGCACACACCCAGATGGAATGACGGCGTGCGGCTTCGCGCAGAACCCGGCAACTGGCACCGTCGGGAACGGGTTCCGCCTCGGCAGGGGCGGAGGGATGGGTCCATCCCAGATCCATCGCCTCGGGCAACACCACCACCGCGGCTCCCTGGGCGGCGGCGGTGGCGATCTGGTCCACGGCCCGTCCCAAGTTGCCCAACCGGTCGCCGCCGACGACCCGCATCTGCGCCATGGCCAGGGTGAACATCGCGGGAATGAAATCATACCCACTGCGGCCACCCAAGAAATGCCCGAGCGATGCGCCGCAGTTGACCAACGGTTGGGGAACCCCTCCCGACGATTCACCTGGAAAAAAGCAGTTGGAGGAAACCGCAGAAAACGCAAAGAGCACAGAGAGGGTCCGTTGGAGAAGCGGCCGTACTCGCAGGAAGTTCCTCAGTGAAATGAGGCGTCCCATGGCCTGCAATCAAGCGGAGGTCCCCGTTTTTGCGTTCTCTGCGTTCTCTGCGGTTAATTGAAATGCCGTTTTCAGGTTCACCGCTTCCCCATCCGGGCGCATCCGGGCGAAGCGTGGTTGCAACCACCCTTCTCTGCTCAGCGGCGGGGTACAAAAAAGGGGCGGAGGTTCTCCCTCCACCCCGGGTTGAACGGTCCTCGTTCGCGATTCAATCAAACGCGTGGCCAG
>JBDKKE010000416.1:0-3474 GCA_039796255.1 Verrucomicrobiota bacterium
GAATAGGTAATTAGCGACCGTCGCCATCTCTCCTCAATGGGCACTGTCGGTCTGAACGATCTCCTTGCCCCGGATTTCGCCGCGCCAGCCCTCAGTGGGCTCCGGCAGCGCCTCGATGAATGCTTTGAAGCGCTTCAGGTCCCCCGCCACGCGGGCGGACACCATGCCGAGGGCGTCGCCCAGGTTTTCGACAAATCCTTCCGGATCGTAGTGCAGGTCCAGGCTTACCTCTGTCTGGTCTGTGCCCAGCGGGGTGAAGTTGACCATGCCCGAGTTCTTCGCTCCGGCCATGCTGCGCCAGGCGATGCGCTGATCGGGAACCTGCTCGAAGATCTCGGCCTCCCACTCCTTGGTCTGGCCGCCGATCTCTGCCTTCCAGTGCAGCCGCTTGTCATCCAGTTGCCTGACCTCCTGGACACCCTCCATAAAGCGGGGAAACTCCTCGAACTGCGTCCATTGGTTATACGCTCGAATGACGGGAACATTAACGCGGACAGAATTTTGGATAGTTTTCATGGTCTGATTCCGGATTTCCTTCCGGGAATTATTGGGTGAATAAGCGGCTGGGGTACTTGGAAGGATCTTTATCCTGTGGCTCATCAGTCTATGGTGACGATGCCGTGCGGCTGACCTTCTCGAACTGATCCTTGTTTATGGGAATCGACGGGACCGCTCCGGCATTCGTCGACCACCCAGATTGAATGCCGTGACTATGTTGTTTGCCGCGAGTTGGGTGGCGTCACGGCCTTCGGCGAGCACGGCTCCCATGCCGAAAAATTCATGGGTTACTCCCGTGTAGAGCTTGTCGTCCACTTTCACGCCGGCTTCCCTCAGCCGGTTAACCAACAGTTCGCCGCCGGATCGCAGGGGATCAATTTCCGCGAGGATGACGGTCGTTTCGGGAAGGCCGCGCAAGTCGGCATGGAGCAGGTCAAATCGCGAATCCTTGGTGTCGTGGCTTCCCTGGAATTCGTGGCGGGCAAACCACTTCATCATCGCTCCGTTCAGTGGCGTGGCGTTGGCATTCTCTCGGAAACTTGGGGTCTCCATGTCAGCGCCGGCGACGGGATAAATGAGCACCTGATGGCTGGGGAGGGCTACCTGCTGCTCACGTGCCCTCAGAGAAATTGCTGCCGCCATGTTCCCGCCCGCGCTCTCGCCAACGACCGCGACGCGAAGGGGATCGCCATCAAATGAAGCCGCGTTCGCCAGAATCCACAGGTAGCACGCGTAGGTGTCCTCATGCGCCGCCGGAAAGGGATGTTCAGGCGCCAGACGGTAATGAGTTGATACCACGACTGCCCGTGTCGCGTTGGCCAGCGCACGGGGCGAAGAATCGTAGGTGTCCAGATTGCCAATCACCCACCCGCCACCGTGGATATAGAGAATCACCGGAAACGGACCCTGTCCTGTCGGCGTGTAGATGCGCAGGGCGATTTCACCCCCAGGCCCGGGAAAGGAACAGTCCATCACCCGGGCCACTGGCTCCGGAGCACCACTCTGTCCCCGAAGCTTCAATAGTTCCCTAACGGCATCCGCCGGGCTGGGTTGCTGGCGTGCTGCCTGCGGAGTGAGGTGCTCGATCGGCTTTCCGTTCAACGCAGCCAACTGATCCAACACAGCCTGCATTTCCACAGTTGCCGGAAGCGGCTGAGCTTCGGTCTCGAGTATCTGTGAAGATGCGAGAGTTGGTAAGGAAGGGTGAAGCGTATTCATGCTCAGTTTATTGAGAAATCTTCAGGGAATAAATGCCCACTGTGCGCCAGTTCGAAGAGGGTGAATTCAGGGGTTGGAAGGGTGTCCCAAGAGCCACAAGCTCACTTCGGACCGCGTCCGTTTACGGGTCCAAATAACGAAGAATGAGTGCTTCGAATGGGAGAATTGCCATTGCTGAATTTCTCTCGTGCATTCCGAAATGCCGGTGAAACGATCCACTGAGACGAATGCAATTTCCCTGCCAATCCTGCGCAGCGTGGATTCCGACGAGGCCTTGAAGGAGCAAGCGTGTGGATCTCAAGACTGGGGAGTTTCACTTTGGTGCCAAGGCTCACGAAGCCCAGTTATTCATGGTCTGTAAGAAGACGGAATTGGGTATTCACCCCAGCCGAGTGATGCCGCGGCATAGCCGGCGGGGTCCTAAGAGCCCATCTGAAAAATCGAGGAATGAGTAATATGGCTTGACTTGAGCCGCCGGGCGGCGCGTTCCGCTAATAGCGGCAGCTCTCTTCAGGCGATGAAAATCGCCAATTACCCAACGGACTTAACCGATGCCCAGTGGACGCTGATTGAACCCATGTTGCCCCCTCCGAAACTACGAGGACGACCCCGTACCGATTTGCGTCGGGTACTCAATGCCCTGCTGTACATAACCAAGGCCGGCTGCCCTTGGAGTCTGCTGCCGCGGGACTTTCCGCCCGCGAAAACGGTTTTCCACATCTTCCGGTGCTGGATCCGAGATAACCTCTGGCAGTCGATCAATGCCCAACTGCGCGCCTTGGTCCGCGCAGAAAATGGCAAGCGTGCACGGCCAACGGCCGCGATTCTCGACAGTCAAAGTGTCAAATCCGACCCCCACGGCGGCGAAGTGGGGTACGACGCCGCCAAAAAGATCAAGGGGCGCAAACGACACCTGTTGGTCGATACCCTCGGTTTGGTGCTGGGGGTGAAAGTCACAGCGGCCAATGTCTCCGAACGAGATGGAGCCAAGTCGCTTCTCTTGGGCGTCCTCGGTTGGTTGACCTGGCTGCGCGTGATCTGGGTGGATGGAGGTTACACCGGCGACGTGTTCGCCCGTTGGGTCCAAGCGCTGCGCCCCAAACTCGCGATCCAAGTCGTCAAACGATCGGACACTGTCCGGGGATTCAAGCTCCTGGCTCACCGCTGGGTGGTGGAGCGGACCTTTGGCTGGTTGATGCGCCACCGACGTCTGGCACGCGACTACGAAACCACCGTCGAGAGTGCCGAAGCGTTCATCTTTATCGCACTCATTCGAATCCAGGTCCGGAGAATCGCATGATCCCTCAACTCTCATGATTTTTCAGACGGGCTCTAAATCTCATCTATTGTGGACATGCACGGAAAAATGGGCGGCCCGTGAACTTGGAGAGTGAGCGGGCCGCCCACCATCTTTTGACGCTGGGTTGGAGCGCAGTTTTATGTTTAATCACGCAGGACCATTCCGGGTATGGGGCATTCACCGTAGCTTAGCTCGTCGAGATCGAGCTCCAGGATACAAAAAGGCGGCACGCGTTCGGTTGTGATACAAAACGGCGCGCCGCCTCGGGCTTGGGGCCCTCGATCATCCCACTTACCCGGAGGTGTCGGAGACGAATCCCGGAAATAGTCCATGCGTCATGATGATTCGCCCATGGGGTGTTCACCCCAAGGCCAAGCAAACTGAGCGGCCACGGATGTGCTTCCGTCGCGTCGTCAACCCCCTGCTCTACTTCGCGAAAACTGGATGCCCGTGGGCCA
>JBDKKE010000417.1:0-6662 GCA_039796255.1 Verrucomicrobiota bacterium
GAGGAAGAGCTCGACGGAGAGGAACTGCCCCTGTCCGACGAGGCGGTGACCCGGGCCGCGCCACTGTTTCGGAAGTTGGAAAATCCGCTAGGCCGACTGCTGGCCAGTCTGCCGGATTTCAATGGGCGAACCCATCAGCGCGCGGTGGAAGCGGAAACCCGTTTCCGGGCGCTCGCCACGGTCATCGCGCTTCGACGCTGGGCGGTGGATCATGGTGGAGCGTTTCCAGAATCACTTCAGCGACTGGTGGACGCGGGCCTGCTGCCGGCCTTGCCGTTGGATGCCTTCTCCGGACAGCCATTGCTCTATGCCCAACGTCGGGGACTGGTGTGGTCCGTCGGACCCAATGCCCGGGACGACGACGGAAAACGCGATGCGGGATTTGAAGTCGCCGACGACGATCCCTCCTGGTCAGTCACTCCAGGCCCACGGCCGTGAAAAGTGGGGCTCACCGATGGAGGACTGACTCGGTGCCCATTCGGTGTGAGAAACGCGGACCTTCCTGAAGATAGCGCCGCGCCTTCAATGTCCGTGAGAATCCATGAAATCCGTGTCCACTCCCCCGGCCCTTACTTCTTCGTTCGGGAAGCCCGTCGCTTCACCGGTTTCCGCGCCGTGCGGTCTGGCTTCTCCGGAATTACATACGCGGCGAACTCGTGCGCCACATAGGGCGGAATCTGCGCCCGAAACCAGCCCTTCTTCCCGTCGTACCGGCTCTCCAGGACCTGGCCAATGGCATGGAGGCGCGCGGTCAGGCTGGCGGCCTCCAGAGGAATCTCCAGCTCCACGGTGGCCCGAACGGGACGCAGCATGACGCCCAGTTCGAACTTCAATTCCTCCAGTCCGGCGCCTGAGCGTCCGGACACCGCCACCGCCTGCGCAAACTGCGGCATCAGGCGTGCAGCGCCCGCCCGTCCGGCCTCCTGATCCACCTTGTTGAACACCATGAGGGTGGGTTTCTCCCCGGCGCCGATCTCCTCCAGCACCGCGTTCACGGCGCGGATCTGTTCTTCGGCGTGGGGGTGGCTGGCGTCCACGACGTGCAGCAGCAATTCCGCCTCCACCACTTCTTCCAGCGTCGCCTTGAAGGACTCCACCAGCCCATGCGGGAGTTTGCGGATGAATCCCACCGTGTCCGAGAGCAGCACGTTCTGATTGGTCGCCAGGCGGAGGCGCCGGGTCGTGGGGTCCAGGGTGGCGAAGAGTTTGTCCTCGGCCAGCACGCCGGCGCCGGTCAGCGCGTTCAGCAGGGTGGACTTGCCGGCGTTGGTATAGCCCACGATGGATGCCATGGGCCACTGGTGCCGCTGGCGTCCGGCGCGCTGGGTGGCGCGCTGTTTGCGGACCTCCAGGAGCTCCTCGGAGAGCTTCTCCATCCGCTCCTTGGTCTTGCGCCGGTCCGACTCCAACTGCGATTCGCCCTCACCACCAATGGACCCGGTGCTGCCCCGCTGACGGGACAGATGGGTCCAGAACCGCGTGAGGCGGGGAAGGATGTATCCCAACTGGGCCAGTTCCACCTGCAACTTGCCCTCCCGCGTGCGGGCCCGCTGGGCGAAGATGTCCAGGATGAGTCCGGTGCGGTCCAGCACCTTGGTCCCGAAGGTTTCCTCCAGATTACGCGCCTGGGCGGGGCTCAATTCATCGTCGAAAATGACGGTGTCCACACCCATCTCCCGGCAATGGACGGAAAACTCGGCCGCCTTGCCGCCGCCGATGTAGGTGGCGGGATGCGGCGTCTCCAGCTTCTGCAACCCCTCGCCCACCACCTCGGCGCCGGCGGTTCTGGCCAGCTCGGACAGTTCGTCCATCGAATCGCGAACGTCCCAGGCGGAACGGCTCTTCAATTCAACCCCCACCAGGAAGACGCGATCCGTCTTGCGTCCCGCCGTATCAAGCAAGGCTTTCATCGGTCACTCCCACTCAATCGTCCCCGGCGGCTTGCTGGTCAGATCGAGCACCACCCGGTTGACTCCGCGCACCTCATTGGTGATGCGCAGGGAGACCCGCTCCAGCACGTCGTAGGGCAGTTTTACCCAGTCGGCGGTCATGCCGTCCTGGGACTCCACGGCGCGGATGGCGATGGTGTAGTCATAGGTCCGCTCATCGCCCTGGACGCCAACGCTGCGCACGGGCAGCAGGACGGCAAAGGTCTGCCAGGTCTTGTAGTAGAGGCCGCTGGACTTCATTTCCTCGACCACGATGGCATCCGCCTCCCGCACGATGCGCAGTTTGTCGGTGGTGAGTTCACCCAGACAGCGCACCGCGAGGCCGGGTCCGGGGAAGGGCTGGCGGAAGACGATCTCCTTGGGCAGTCCCAGCTCGATGCCGAGCTGGCGGACCTCATCCTTGAAGAGACACCGGAGAGGTTCCACCAGGGCGAACTTCATGTTCTTCGGCAGCCCGCCCACGTTGTGATGCGACTTGATCATCGCCGCCGGATTCCCAGCGATGGGCACGGACTCGATCACGTCCGGATACAGGGTCCCCTGCGCCAGGAACTTGGCCTTACCCGCGCGACGGGTGGCCGCCTGGAAGACGTCGATGAAGGTCTTGCCGATCACCTTGCGCTTGCGCTCCGGATCGGTGATGCCCTTGAGTTTGCGCAGAAACAGCGCGCTGGAGTCCTCGTACTGGAGCCGGAGCTTGAAGTTGCGTCCGAACACCTCCCGCACCACCTCCGCCTCGCGCGAGCGGAGGAGTCCGTTGTTCACAAAGATGCAGGTCAGCTGGTCCCCGATCGCCCGGTGCAGCAGCGCCGCGGCGACACTGGAATCGACGCCGCCGGACAGCCCGAGGATGACCTGTTCCTTGCCGACCTGGGCCCGGATCTCCTCCACGGCCTGCTCCACGTAGTTCCGCATCGTCCAGTTGCGTCCGCAGCCGCAGATCCCGTGGACGAAGTTGGCGACCACCTCGCGTCCTCGCGGGGTATGGACGACTTCGGGATGAAACTGGATGCCGTAAATGCGCCGCTTCGGATGTTCGATCGCCGCGTAGTCCGAATTGTCGGTGGTGCCCACCACCACGAAGTCCTTGGGCAGGCGCGTGAGTTTGTCCCCGTGGCTGTTCCACACCTGCAGGGTTTCAGGAAGTCCGGCGAAGAGCGCGCAGTCGCCGTCCCGCACCGTCAGCGTTCCCTTGCCGTATTCCCGCTTCTGCCCCTTTTCAACGCGTCCGCCGAGGTAATGGGCGAGGATCTGGACGCCGTAGCAGATTCCAAGCACTGGCACACCGAGCTTGAAAATCGCCTTGTCGGGGAGCGGCGCATCGCCGGCGTACACCGAGGACGGGCCGCCGGACAGGATGATGCCCTTGGGAGCAAGCTTGGCGATCTCGGCGGCGGGGGTGTCGTAGCGCAGGATGGTGGAATAGACGCTGCATTCCCGGACGCGCCGGGCGATGACCTGGGTGTACTGCGATCCGAAGTCGAGAATGACGATTTGCTCGTTCATGGGCGTCCCTGCGAAAAAAGAAGGTTGTGCCGCTGGCGGATTCCTTTGGCGAGCGTTTTTTCGCAACCGTGGCTGGCGAAGGACCGGGAAACGACCTCAGCGGTTGCCCGACCGGGTGCCGATGGAATGAGGAGGTTGCCGTAGCACCGACAGGGGCGATTCCCCAGGAAAATGCCGGAAAACTGTGTCCTCCCCTCCCTCCACCGGCCCGCCCGCTCAAGAGGATTACTCGACATCAGTAGCGCCTCTCCAACCGGCTCTCCCCCAGCTCAATTTCCTTCACCCGCTCCACAGTCACGGATTTTTTCTCACTTTCGAACAAGAAGCGATTGCGCCTTGGTATGCGCCATGCTTAGTTAACCACATCCCCACTCTGTGCCTTCACTGGCACGGAAAATAATGTCTAGCTATGAGCATACTATTCATCGTCGGCTTTGGAGTTCTTTTCGCACTGATGGCGGTGGTCGTTGGCACCGCCGTGGCGAGCGAATTGTGACCGGTCTTGGATCCTCGACGGCCGCGCTCACACGCGGTGCGTAATCTACTTTACGTCTGTCAACCAGGCGAGCAGACCGGCAAGATCTGCGGAACTCATCCCCGTCTCCAGCCCTTCGGGCATCAGGGAGCGCCCCTCCGGACGCAACCGCGCCAGATTTCCCCGCTCAATGGTGGTCTCAGCGCCACCCGCCTGTTTGAGAATCACGGCCGATTCCGACTCCCGCACGAGGATGCCTGTGATTTCCTCACCACTTCGGGTTTCTGCCGTCCATGCGGTAAAGTTGGGGGCCACTTCGCGATTGGGATCCAGGATGGAGACCATCAGCTTCTCCTGTCCGTTGGAAACGACGGACGCGAGGTCGGGTCCGAGCACCACACCCGTTCCGCGAAACGCATGACAGGTCGCGCAACGTTCCCGGAAGACCTCCGCCCCACGGGCCACGTCGCCGCGCTGGCTCAGTGCCGGAAGATACTGCGTCACCACCTCGGCCCGACTGGCCGGTAGTTCCCCAAAAAGCCGACGGGCGCGGTCACGCACCCCCGCATCGGCGTGACTTCGCAGGGCATTCATCTGCTCAATACGGAAGTCAGTCGCCTTCAGTCGATCCGCCTCAACCGCTTCCAACAGCGCACGGGTGGTCTCCGCACGGCGCAGTAGCTGGGTTACCCCCTGCCGCCGCGGCTCCGGCTGCAAATCGGGAAGCGCTCGAACCAGCGCGGCGGCAGCCTGGGGATCTTCCACCTGCGCCAGAGCTCGGACCCCCAGTGCCTGGGACGCCGCATCACGGGAAGGCTCCAGGAAGGCCAGGAGCGGCCCACGGATCTTCGTCCAGGGGAACTGGACCAGGCAATTCACAGCCGCCGGACGGCTCGGCTCGTTCTCGTCGGCGATCGCTGCCAGAGCCTGCTCAAGGATTGGCTCCAGCCGGTGATCCCGGTCCGTCGCCTCCAATGAGGATCCCGCGCGTCGCAGTCCCTCGCCCAGCGCCCCCGTCGGGGAAAACCGCCAGCCGCCACGACGACCCACAAGGACCTCAATGACGGTTGAAACCGTGGTCGGATCGTTTCGAAATCCCGCCATTCGGGCCACGCCGGAAAGACCCCCTGATACTCGCCGCCCGCCCAGGTCTCGGGTGTCGGCTGAGGCAGGCACCAGTCGGGAGAATATCTCGCCCTCGGCTGAACCGACGGCATTCAACGCCACTTCCTGCACCAACTGCGGGCCGCGGGTCAACAGGGCCACCAACGGGTCGATGCGTTCAGGAACAGGCCAGTGGACGAGGGCGAGGGCGAGTTCCAGGCGCACCTCCGGATCCGGATCCTGCGCCCGGGCTGCCATCGCGCCTCTCAGTCCGCCATCGGCGCGGCGCGCACTGAGGCGAAGGGCGTGCCGCCGGACCGCCAGATCCCCGTCGTCAAGGCATCGCACCAGCGTCGCGGCATTCACCGGACCGAACCCCGCCAGGGACTCGAGGGCTTGCAGGCGGCCCACTCCGTTGGTCGCCGAGCGCACCAAGGCCAGCAGTCCGGGCACCGTGTTGGTGTCCTGCCGCTGATACAGCAGCCGGGCCGCCGTGTCGCGATGCCAGCCGTTGGAGTCTGCCAGGGATGCCACCAACCCCGCCGTGTTGGTGACGCCTAGGGAGAATCGGGCAGACGACGCCTTGAATCCGTCCGGGGCCAGCCGCCAGATCCGGCCGCGGTCACGGCCGCTGTCCAGATCCAGTCGCGCCTTGATGTTTACCGGCAGCGACCATGGATGCTCGATCGTTTCCCGATACATGTCGAGTACCCATAGGCAGCCGTCCGGGCCGTTGTAGAACTGCACCGGACGAAACCAATTGTCGGTGCTGGCCAGGAACTCCGAGCGCTGTTCATCGACCGCCCGTTCGCCCGTCAGGAGAAAGCCCTCCCCGGTCCGGCGCAGCTTTTTCCGGTGCACCAGATTCCCCCCCGCGTCTCCGATGAAGGCGTCCCCGGCGAAGTCCGGTCCGTACACATCGCCCCGGTAGATGGTGGTCCCCGTCGCGCCGGTGAAGTATCCACTGGCCCGGCCACCGCCCTCCACCATGCCCTGCACGATGCCCGACACCCGCCATCGCGTGCGCAGTACACGCCAGGGTTCATCCGGACTGCGTCGGTAAACCTCCGCCGCCGGCCCATCGACGGCAATGCTGCCCCGGGCCGCGGGAAGCTCGTGGAAGGGATTCGACGGCTGATCGACCACCTCAAAGGCGATCAATTGAAGATGATCCGAGTTGGAGCAGACGAACTTGCGCCCGGCATCGTCGAACGACATGCCGTGTTGCCCGCCACCCGACTCGGCCCGGAGTTCCAGAGTGCGGGGATTGAAGGAAAAGTCGCGTCCTCGCAGATCCACGGGCCGAGGGGTCCCCGCAGACTTCCGCCAGCCCTGGGTGAAGGCCGAATCCACCAGCCCCACCCGGCCACCGCTCATGCTGGTTGCACCATGAATGCGGTTGTCCAGACCCCACTGAAAGGAGTTCATCAGGGCCTGCACGTTCAGCTTGTTCGTCGCAAACGGAGCATAGTCACTGGCAAATCCGGTAAACACCGGCTCCCGCACGTCCGCCACGCCGTCGCCATTGGTGTCCTTGGCGTAGAGGATGTCCGGTGTCGCACCGATGAACACGCCGCCGTCCCAACAGGTGATGGCCGTCGGCCACGGGAGCCCCTCCAGAAACACGG
>JBDKKE010000418.1:0-7629 GCA_039796255.1 Verrucomicrobiota bacterium
TTTGACCGCGAATGGCGCATCCATTTCCACGTTCCCCTCCACGCACCCGACACCTCCCTGTTCGGCACCACGGCGGATCACCTGCGCGGAACCCTGGATGTGCTCAAACAGCAACCCGCCCTGTGCCATCACCTCGAAATGGAGACCTATACCTGGGAGGTTCTCCCGCGCGAACTCAAGCAGGCCCGGGTGGAGGACATGCTGGTGAGCGAGTACCAGTGGACTCTCGCTGAGCTGGCCCGCCGCGGTTTCAACCTAGTGGGCTAAAGGGGCCCATGGCGAACCACGAATGATGGACCCATTCCCCATGCCTCCCCTCTGTTCTCTCCGGCGTGCGCTCCTTCGATGTTTCCTGGTTGGCTTGATGGCGGTGGCTGTTGCCGCGGAGGCGGCGGATGCTGCACCCCGGGGTTACTACCGGTTCCCGGCGCTGAACGGCGACACCCTTGTCTTTACCGCGGAGGGCGACCTCTGGCGGGTGGGAACTCAGGGAGGCGTGGCGCAGCGACTGACGTCCCATCCCGGACTCGAACATCAGGCGTCATGGTCTCCCGATGGCCTCACGGTGGCCTTCGCGGCGGAATACGAGGGGCCGATGGAGGTGTACACCATGCCGGCCCGCGGAGGGCTTCCGACCCGGCAAACATTCGACGGCGCCGAACCCCGGATCGTGGGATGGACTCCGGACGGCCGGATTCTGTATCGCACGACCCGCTACTCAACGCTTCCCAGCTCACAGCTAATTCGCCTCGACCCGAAAACCGGCACCCTGGATCGAGTACCTCTGGCCCAGGCGTCCGAGGGCGCCTACGAGCCGGAAGGTCGGACCCTGTACTTCACCCGGTTGCCCAAGCAGGGCAGCAGCACCAAGCGCTATCAGGGCGGCTGGATTGAGAATCTGTGGCGCTACACCGAGGGCGAACCGGAGGCGGTGCCGCTCGCGACGGAGTTCAAGGGCACCAGCCGGAACCCCATGTGGTGGCAGGGACGCGTGTACTTCATCAGTGATCGGGACGGCGTCATGAACCTGTGGTCCATGCGGCCGGACGCCAGCGAGATCCGGCAACACACGCGCCATGCCGGATTCGACATCCAGACCGCCGCCCTGCAGGGCGGACGGGTGGTATACGCCCGCGCAGGCGATCTGCACCTGCACGATCTGGCGTCCGGAGCGGACACCGTGCTCGATGTCACCCTGTCCTCGGACTTCGACCAGCAGCGGGAGAAGTGGGTGAAGCGTCCGCTCGACTTCCTGACCTCGGCGCAGTTGTCCCCCACCGGAGACCGCCTGGCGCTCACCGCCCGCGGCCAGGTCTTCGTGGCCACCGCTGAACCCGGACGTCTGGTGGAGATCCCTCGTCCGCCCGGTGTCCGGCATCGCGCGGCGACGTTCCTTCCCGATGGGAAGCAGTTGCTGACGCTGTCCGACGCTTCGGGGGAGCTGGAGTTCTGGCGGTTGCCGGCGAATGGGGTGGGGCCGGCCGGCCAGATCACCACCAATGGCGCGGTTTTCCGATTCCCGGGAGTTCCCTCCCCGGACGGACAGCGACTGGCGTGGGGCGACAAGAATTTGAAGTTCTGGACGCACAGCCTCACCTCGGGAGTGAGCACACTGGTTGCGGAGGGCACCGCCGACGAAATCACCGATTTCTCGTGGTCGCCCGACAGTCGCTGGCTGGCGTACGTGCGGGCCGCCAGCAATGGGTATCCCCAGATCCATCTTTACCAGGTGGTCAGCGGCGAGCGGGCCGTGGTGACCAGCGACCGCGTGGACAGCTACAATCCGGTCTGGTCTCCCGACGGACAGTGGCTGTTTTTCCTGAGCGATCGGGAACTGCGATCCCTGGTGGCGAGTCCCTGGGGTCCGCGTCAGCCGGAACCGTTTTTCACCGAAACCACCCGGATTCTGGCGGTGGCGCTGAAGGCCGGCGTCGACTGGCCGTTCTTGGAGCCGACGGAACTGACCGCGGCACGCAAGGACTCCGAAGACTCCGGCAAGGACAAGAAGAAGGATGCGGCTCCGGAGAAGACGGAGGGCAAGAAGCCGGACCAGGGCGAGGACAAGACTTCCGAAACGGCAGTGACACCGGTCACCGTGGAACTGGCGGGACTCACCGGCCGGCTTTTCGACGTTCCGGTGCCGGCGGGAAATCTGCGGCAGTTGGCGGCCACCAAGAAGCACCTCTTCTGGCTGGCCCGGGACACCGGTTTCGACGCCAAGCAGCATCTCCGTCAATTGGAGATCACCCGCAAGGATCCCAAACCCAAGACTCTGGTGGAGGATGTCACCGCCTATGAACTGTCGGCGGATGGCAAGAAGCTGCTCGTCCGCAAGGGGGACGCCTTTCACGTGATCGCCAGCGACGCCTCGGCGCCGGCCAAGCTGGAGGATCGGTTTCACCTGGAGGACTGGACCTTCGCCGTGATTCCCCGGGAGGAATGGCGGCAGATCTTCCTCGAGTCGTGGCGCATGATGCGGGACTACTTTTATGATCGGAACCTGCATCAGCTCGACTGGATGGCGCTTCGCGACCGATATCTGCCGCTGGTGGACCGGGTCAGCGATCGCGCGGAGTTGAGCGAGGTAATGGCGGAGATGATGGCCGAGCTTTCGACGCTCCACATCAACATCCGCTTCGGGGACCTGCGGGATGGGCCCGACGAAATCAATCCCTCCTCCCTTGGCGCCCGACTGACCCGCGATGCCGGCGCGGGTGGCTGGCGGGTGGAGCGGATTTACCAGAGCGACCCGGACTATCCCGGAGACCTGCCGCCCCTCCGGCGTCCGGAAGTGGATGTGCGTCCCGGGGATGTCATCACCTCGGTAAACGGTCGCGCCGCCTTGTCGGTTCCGCAGTTCGAGGTACTGCTGCGCAACCAGGCGGGGCGTCAGGTACTGATGGAAGTCCGGCCGGCCGGGACCAATGCCGCGCGCCAGGTGGTGGTCAAGCCGGTGTCCAATGCGCGGGAAGCTGAGCTGCGCTACAGCGACTGGGAGTATTCCCGGCGTCGGGAAGTGGAAACCCGGAGTGCGGGGCAGATTGGCTACCTGCATCTGCGGGCCATGGGAACGGAGAACATGACGGAGTGGGCGCGGGAGTTTTATCCGGTGTTCGACAAACCCGGGTTGATCATCGACGTGCGCAACAACCGCGGCGGAAACATCGATTCCTGGATTCTCGGACGCCTCCTGCGCCAGGCCTGGTTCTACTGGCAGCCGCGCGTGGGACAGCCGACCTGGAACATGCAGTACGCCTTTCGCGGACACGTGGTCGTGCTCTGCAACGAACGCACCGCCAGCGACGGCGAGGCGTTTACCGAGGGCTTCAAGCGCCTGGGCCTGGGCAAGGTGATCGGCACCCGGACCTGGGGCGGGGAGATTTGGCTGAGCGCCCAGCGCTGGCTGGTGGACAGCGGCATGGCCAGCGCCGCCGAGTTGGGAGTGTACGGACCCGAGGGGGCCTGGCTTATCGAGGGCCACGGGGTGGATCCGGACATCGTGGTGGACAATACCCCGCATCAGACCTTTGAGGGACGCGACGCCCAACTCGAGGCCGCGATCCGGCATCTGCAGGATCTGATCGCGACGGATCCACGGCCCGTACCGCCTCCACCGAAGTATCCGGACAAACGGTTTCCCAAGTGAGATCGGGAACCCATGGCGCGCGACTATATCCTCAGATTGATCGAGCAGGTTGCCGCGGCACTTGCAGGCGTGGCGTCCCGACGGCGAACCGGATCGATCTCCGAGGCCCGCGACGAGATCGAGCGGCTGTGCCTCCAGACCATCGGACTGACCCCGGCGGCCCTGCGCGGCCTGTCCCCGGATGCGGTGGCGCAGTTGCTGGAGCGCGCGGGTGGAACGCGGGCGATGCGAGGCCTCCTGTTGGCGGGCCTTCTGGAGCAGGAGGAGGACCTGGCAGGTCCCGATCGTCCTCCGGCCGATCGGCTCGCCGCCACGGTCCACTGTGTCTGTCTGCTGGCGGACGCCCTGCCGCTGCTGGCCGCTGAGGATCGCGTTGATTGCCGGCGTCAACTCGAGCGCCATATCGCCGGACTGGGCCCGCTCCGGGACCATCCCGCCCTCCGCGACCGCCTCGCGCGGGTGGGTTAGCCCGACTCGGCGGTGCTCCTCAAGTTCGCCACTCACGCCGACCACTAGACGCTGTTCCGATCACGGCCGCAGATAGGACACGATGGTGCGAAACTTCCTGGGATTGTCCCCCGGGTTTTGGGCACTGGCGGCGTCGTCTCCCGGATCCCACAACTTGGGATCAAAGGCCCGCTGGGTGGTGCTGAAGGAGACGTGGCTGTCACCCCACAGGGTATTGATGCCGGTGGGGTTCTTGGCCGAAGTGTGGGGGCGGGTCCGAACCGTGTAAATCAGGTCGGTGACCAGGGAACGATGACTGACGAGCTGGGACGTCTTCTCAGCCACCAGGGACCATTCCTCCTGGCCCGGTTGGGGCGTCTTGAAGGCTGGTTGTTCGGACTGCGGATAGTACATGTAGTTGCCACGCACACTGTCCCGTTGGTCGTCGCATTTCGGCCAGGGGTACTTGGTGTTCTGGTAGTACTTCAGGTCGAAGTGAACCAGGATCAGGTCCGGATGCTTCAGCCCGGGATCATAGAAGGTCTTGGCGCTGGTGATCAGCTTGCCGGTGTAGAGGTAGGCCAGATTCAGCGGCTTGGTCTGGTCCGCCGGCCTCCCGGCAGGCCCGTCGAACAGGAAATAGCTCTCGAAGGGTCCCGAACCGGCGATCTTCTCCGGATTGAAGAGTGCCGGAGGCAATCGGTCATTGCTCTGGTCGGCGTACATGGCGAGGCCGAGGCCCAGCTGGCGCAGATTGTTGGTGCAGCTCGCGCGCAGGGCGCGGTTCTTGGCACTGCTCAGAGCAGGCAACAACATTCCTGCCAGAATGGCGATGATCGCGATCACCACCAGAAGCTCAATCAGGGTAAAGGCACGGTGCGGAACCGCGGCCCCAGGAGGTCTGTGTTTCATGGTGCTGCCTTGCGTCTCGACATCATTGATCACCGCCGCCTTGACCCCGGCAAACACGACGCCGGCATTAAGTCGTGGGACAAAGCCCCCGCCCTAGGTTCTGGGTGGTAGGCTATCCTCGAAAAACCAACAAGCTCCATCTCCCGGCGCAGGGGCCGTCTGCGGCAAGCGTGCCGCCTTCCGCGATTCGGGCGTTCTCTGAAACATCAGGTCTCCCCACGATCCGCCCCCTCCGCCTGCGCCGCAGCCAGGAACGCGTGGAGGATCGCCACCCGCGGCCTGGCGAGATGACGCGCGGATTCCGTTTGGAGTTTTAGCGGAAGCGTCTCCAGGGCGCGCTGGAGGGACTTCAACGCGTCGGGGAAAATCGCAAAGCGGGTGTCGCGTCCGATCTTGCAGACCGTGCGCAGAATTCCCACCGCACCGAGTTGCTCCAGGGTGTCCGCGTCACGAAGCAGGGTTCCCTCCAGGGTGGTGGGTTCCGCCGAAGGGAGATGGGTGCGGATGGCTTCCAACACTGCAGGAATCTTGTCCGCCGGGAATCCGTTGGCTTCCAGGATCCCGGGGACCACCCGGAGGGCGTAGGCGAGGTGATCCCAGACCACCAGCAGGGCTGGGTCCTCCGGCCGATGCCCGACGAAGACGCCGATGTCATGCAACCCGGCGGCGGCGAACAGGACGTCGTCGTCGTAATGGGTCCCCTGCCCCACCTCGCAGGCCAGGCGGTAGAGACGGGGTTGGTGACTGAACTTCTCGCGAGGCAGGGCATTGGCCCGGACATAGTTTTCCAGAGCTTCGCGGTATCCGACGGCGTTCATGCGCGCCGGCAGCGTGCAACCGGCAATCCGGATTGGCGAGACTGCGTGGAGCCACTCGGTCGGCATCAATCCGTCTCCCCTCCGAAAGCGCCCGATTGCGCGAGGAAGGGTTGTCGTGAATCCTCAGGGAGCGATTCCCGTCATCCACGGGAGCTGTCGTCATGAATCATCATTCGTTCAATCCCGAGCATCTGGCGCTTTCACGTCGGGAGTTTCTCCAGCGCTGCGGGATGGGCATGGGGGCGCTCGGATTGGCGACCCTGTTCGGAACGACGGGCCCGGAGAACTCCCTGCGGGCGGAGGCAATGTCCGCGAACCCTCTCCTGCCCAAGTCACCGCAGTTTCCGGGGCGGGCCAAGCGGGTGCTGCATATCTTCCTCAACGGCGGGGCGTCCCATGTGGACACCTTTGATCGCAAACCCTCCCTGGACACCTGGCACGGAAAGGAGATCCCGGTCCACTTTTCCACGGAACGAAAGACCGGCGCCGCCTTCCGCTCTCCGTTTTCCTGGCAGCGCTATGGGCAGTCCGGGTTGGAGGTCAGTGAGCTGTTCCACCACACGGCCCAGCATGCGGACGACCTGTGCGTCATCCGGTCCATGCATGCCGACGTGCCCAATCACGAGCCGTCCCTGCTGCTGCTCAACTGCGGCGAGGCGCGGCAGCCGCGTCCCAGCATGGGCTCCTGGGTCACCTATGGTCTGGGAACCGAGAATCAGAACCTTCCGGGGTTCATTGCCATGTGTCCCGGGGGGTATCCGATTCAGGAATCGCAGAATTGGCAGAGCGGATTTCTCCCCGGCGTGTTCCAGGGCACCTACATCAACACCGAGCACACGCAGCTGGAGAAGCTGATCGAAAACATCAACAGCCATCACGCCTCGCTTCCGGAACAGCGCCGGCAACTGGACCTGCTGCAGCGCCTGAATGCGCGTCATCAGGCGGCCCGGGCGGCGGATGGGCAAATCGAGGCGCGCATTCAGAGTTTTGAACTGGCCTATCGCATGCAGATGGAGGCGGCGGATGCCTTTGACGTGATGCGCGAGCCGGCTCCGGTCCGGGCGCGCTATGGGGACGGCGTGCAGGCGCGGCAGTTGCTCATCGCCCGCCGGTTGCTGGAGCGCGGCGTGCGGTTTGTCCAGGTATGGCACGGGGCGGGACAACCCTGGGACAACCACGACGACATCGAAGTGAACCACCGCAAGCTGGCCGGGCAATGCGACCAGGCCATTGGCGCTCTGCTGGGCGATCTGAAGGAGCGGGGCATGCTGCAGGACACCCTCGTCATTTGCAGCGGCGAATTCGGACGGACGCCCACCGTGGAACTGCCGACGCCGGGAGCCAATGCCGGGCGTCAGAACGGCCGCGATCACAATCATCACGGCTTCACCCTGTGGATGGCCGGTGGCGGGGTGCGCGGCGGATACGTGCACGGCGCGACGGACGAGTTTGGCTTTGCGGCGGTGGAGAAGAAGGTGCACGTCCATGACCTGCACGCCACCCTGCTGGCACTGCTGGGATTCGATCACGAGAAGTTCACCTTCCGGCATGCCGGACGCGACTTCCGGTTGACCGATGTGCAGGGGCAGTTGGTGAAGGAGATCATGGCCTGATTGGGGGAGGCCATCGGCATCACAGCGGCCCTTTTCATTCTCCCGCCGGCTCCCTAGTGTAGTGTCTCATAAATGACTGGCTTTATAGATTCTTCGCTCTAGAATGACGCTGTGCCTCGCGTTGCTCGGACTATTCAGCTGGATCCCACTGACCGTATTGAACTGGATCGATGGGTCGGTGCCCACGGAACGC
>JBDKKE010000419.1:0-3501 GCA_039796255.1 Verrucomicrobiota bacterium
CGTAGCTCATGAAAAGCTCATGCCAATTCGACGCATAAAAGCGCGCTGGACGGCTTTTCCAATCGTCCTCGACCATGTTTGCGCGCTGGACGAAATCCACGCTGGCCAGATCATAAGCCTCAAGGGGGGCTGCAGCGTTGATCATAAAATACCTCGTTGGCGTAAACCCTCCGGACTGGATGGCATGGCTCACGACCATGTTCCCGAGGCTATGCGCCGCGACCGTGACGTCAGCACTCGTGGGCAAACCCAGCGCAAACCTCAGCCCATCGCCTGCCAGGAATGCGTGGAATACGGCCTTGTGGTAATCGAGCCCAGTATCGCCGTTCCAGGTAACTCCAATGAACCTAGCGCGACTGCCCAGAGCGTACAGCCGCTTAAACACCTCGGCGTTCCAGCCACGCGCCTGATAGGCGTTAACATTATAGCCATGCACGAAGACGAAATACTTATCGATCGTCTCCGAATCCGGCAGACCGGCAGGTTCCCCCATATTCGTCGGCTTCGGCGGCTGCGGCGGAGTGATCGAACCACCATCGTATTCCTTGGCCAGCCCCGTAAGGTCTGCATGCCGGTACATCTCCTCGACCGCACATATTTTCAAGGCTGCTGAAAGTTCCGCAATTACGACGCCATCTTTTTCCACCACGAGAACAAGCGGCTTATCGGTCGCAGAACGGCACTCGACCAGGATGACTCCCCCGGCGGAAAAGCCTCCTTTGTTCAGGAATTCAGGATTCAGTTCCACCCCCTCGGCCGTGATCTGCCAAGTGGTCGCGTTCCTCGCCGCCTGAGAAGCATCCAGCCCAAAACCCGAGTCTAGGACTCTCTCGAGGTAATCGTTGGCCTTGTCCCTTGCCAGATCAGTGTATGTGAAGTTCAAAGCTCCTTCGGCATGCTTGAGCTTTTACTTCGTGTTGGCATCAGGAGGCAACACGGCGAGTACCTGCTGAATATCCAAGCTCACGGGGAAGAAATCCACCAAGTCACGACTGCCATCCACATAGCCTGTGGATTGACTATTTGACCTGAGGTACCTGCGCCTCTCGAGGCCTCCGCGAGGCCCTTGAACGTATCGAAAACCATAAGTACCATCTACGTCGCGTTCCCCAGAATCCCCGGCTTCCCCGGAATCCTCGTCATCATTCACCCAGAACCTGAACGGACGCCCTACGGTGGTCATATCCTGATAGGAACTAGGCGAGATGACCCCGTCGCGATCGCGATCTACGGCCAAGTGTGCGGAAAAAGGCACTAGGCTTACACCTGAAATCAAGGAGCCGTAGGAATTGGAACCATTGGTGGGGATGAAGGCGATGTATATTCCTTTGCCGTTAGCAGCAGTAAGATCATTTTCGCTTAATTGAAAGACAAGCACCCCATCTCCGCCTGCTGTAAAATTCTCTTTTTTGATCACGCTGCCGCCACGACCTTCCCCGATCTGAACTTGTACGAAATAAAAGTTATCCGGAGCGGGCGGTGTTTTTTTATTTTTCGCCGGTGCCGCTTCCTGCGTGCGCCCTAGGCTTCGCCAGGCCAGCAGATACGCACCAGGCTTAGCAGTCTCCACTTTCTGTTGGATGCCGTAGTTGCTCTTGTCTCCGTTCAATTCGACGACTCGAGTCCCCGTGTTCCATACCTCGATGGTGCTACCGGCATAGGCTGACCATCCTTCGACACTGCCGGCAGCCCATTCAAATCCGCTCCCGTTGTATCCTTTCAGCTTCTTGCCATCTATCCACGTGCTGATGTTTGTTTTTGAAAAGTCGCCATTCTGGATCAGCGACGTCGACGGAGTCGCTGTTGGCGTTGATGCAGCGACGGGTTGTGACGTCGTGGCGGCCGACAGATTACTTATCGGACCGGGCAGACTCCGCTCATCAAAGAGATTTGTCTGATAGACCATCACTTCATCGAAGTCGCTCCAACCGTCGCCATCCGTGTCGACCGTACTTGAGCTCGCTCCAAGATAACGTTCCCAAGCGACAATAAAGGCTGCCCCATCTAGGGCAGAAATGCCATTATATGGGTTATAGGGATCAAGCCCTAAGGCGACTTCATCTGCATTACTGATTCCGTCTTGGTCCGTATCCTCTGACAAATTTACGTTCGGGGCATTGACCACTTGAGCATGCGCAAGTGCGGCCAATAAGCCTGACACTAGCAGCAGATTACGCCACCCTGCACGCATGCTGTGTCCTGTGTTCATCGTGATTTTTCTTCTAGAATTAACTGGATGTCTCCCGCTACCTCTTGTCAATGACCGACCCCGCAACCTGACCCCCTGAAGTTGACAGTTGATAGCTTGAGTCTCCTGGGGAACCCATGCGAAGGAGTCGATTCAGCGAGGAGTAGGTGCTCCAGACCCTGCAGGAGGCAAGGGCCGGCACGGCCGTGAAGGTCCTCTGCGCCAAGCACAACATCAGCCCGGCGACCTTCCACGCGTGGAAGCGCAAGTTCGGGGGGAGCGTGCACGAGGTGCGGCGCCTGCGGGCGCTGACGGAGGAGAACGCGCGGCTCAAGCGGCTGGTGGCCGACGGCCTGCTGCAGATCCAGATCCTCAAGGAGTGGTTCGCGAAGAAATTCGGTCGTAAGTGCTACCTGTTGCCGGCCTGAAGGCAGGCAGCAGGCGACCTGACGCGGGACTTCGTTCAGTCGTTGAAGCCGTGGTGGCCGTCCTGCTTGCGGTGCTCGGGCATGTCGGGTTCGACGTGGACCAGCACCGAGACCACCTCGGGGTGGGATTTCAGGATATCGGCCTTGATGCGGCCCGCGATGGCGTGCCCTTCGGCGACCGTGGCGGTCTCGGCCACCTGCAGGTGGAAATCGACCTCGAAACGGTCGCCCAGGCGACGCGCCCGGAAGGCATGGAAACCCTTGGCCCCAGGGGCCGCGAGGATGTGCTCGCTGAGGTCATGCAGCACGTGTTCCGCGGGGGCGGTGTCGAGCAGGTCTTCGCACGCGCCCTTGAAGAGCTTGATGCCCTCGGCGCCAAGCCAGCCGGCGAGCACCAGACCGACGACCTTGTCGAGGGCGCGCCAATCCGGGTTCACGTTGGCCACGACGACCGCGACCAAGGCGAGCAAGGACGCCACGGCGTCGGCGCGGTGGTCCGTGGCGTTGGCCATGAGCAGGCGCGAGCCGAGACGTTCGGCCTGGCGGCGCGCATACTGGTAGAAACCTTCCTTGATGAGCAATGCGCCGCCGGCGACCCAAGCGGCGGCGAGGCCCGGCTGGGCCACGTCGGCGCCGCTGACGAGCGCGGCGAGCGACTGCCAGGCGAGGCCGAGACAGAAGATGAGCACCAACGACGAGATGAGCATCGTCGCCAGGGTGGAGAAACGATGATGCCCGTAAGGGTGATCGTCGTCCTTGGGGAGATGGGCGAACTTCAGGCCGATGATCGCCGCGATGTCGCTCGCGATGTCGACGAGGGAGTGGATGCCGTCGGCGACCAACGCCTGCGAAGACGCGATGAGGCCCACGCTGAGCTTGGCTCCC
>JBDKKE010000420.1:0-2715 GCA_039796255.1 Verrucomicrobiota bacterium
GTATTTCTGGAGCAGGTTGTACCGCAGGAAGGAGAAGGTTTCAGTGGCGCCGCCCGCAAGATAGGACCGGGAATAAGTGGCCCCAAACCGGCTGTAGACGGCTCCTGGATCCGGCGAGACGATGGGCAGGGGCGGGAAGAAGTGGAGGCGTTGATTCAGCGCTGTGGCATGGCTGTCGTGCACTTCGTTGACCCCGACCGAAAAGAAGAGATGCCCGGTGGGATCGACCAGATACCATTTCCCATTGTACTTCTCAGTCCGGAAGTGCCCGGTTGCAGTCCGCTGCGGGCCGCCCGCCCAACCGCCATACTCGTTCCAGTTGGCTGGTTTTGGACTGGCAAGAAGTTGGATGCGTTCCCTCTCGCGATGAGAGGCAAGGTCGGAGATTTTCTCCACCTTTCCGTCCCATCCGAAGTAGCGGTATTGTCCGAACTCATCCACGAACGGGAACGGATTTGCTGCCGGCATCGGGATTCCCTTGGCCACGAGATTTCCAATTTCCAGGCTGGAGGCTCCCAGGGGGCCGGTGACCTCAAATCGGATGATCCTGGTGAGGTCCATGGCCATGATGTTCAGATTGGCGGCACTCTTAAGGCTCTTTAGAACGCTGTCCGTATAAGCCTTGGTATAAGTTGCCGGCACCAGCTGGATTCGGAAGTTGCGGGAGCTTCCAGGTGCAAGGAAGGACTGGACGCTGATCTTCTTGCCGGCGGCGTTGATCAGCGACCAGGTGTTGGTGATGGCGGCGGGGCCATTGTTTTTGATCGCGAAGGCCAATTCCCCGTGGCCGCTGAGATTCCATCCGGCCGCATTGTTCAGGGTCAGAATCGAGTCGCCGGTGCCGGGTGCCGTCAGGCGAAGTGCGGGTCCGAACTCATTCTGCACCTGGGTCGCGGTCACATTGGTCCGGGTGAAACGGCTGGATTCGCCGGCCCGGGCGAAGTCCGCCAGGGTCAGGACCGGGGGAGGCGCAGCGGCTGCGGCCAGGGCCAGGGGCGACCCAGGCGCCACGTCGGCCTCGCCTGTGTCACGGGAGCGGACCCAGTCCCGGACCGCCAGGGGTTTCTGCGAGACGCCCGGAAGGCCGCCGGATGACTGAGTCCCGGCGGGGGAATCCAGGCCGCTTGAGAACGGAGGTGCGACCGAGGCGCCGCTGGCCTGGATCAGTTCCAGTACCTCTTCCTGTCTGAGGGGTTCGATGCCGTCAAAAAATTCCGAATCATCCACCGTCAGCAGAGCAACGTCGCTGTCGGTATCCCGAAACACCGGGCGAGCTTCGAAAAGCAAGGTGTTCAGAGGGCTGCGAACCAGGAGCGTGGCCGGCGATCCCAGCCCACGGGCGGAGGTTAGAATCCGATGACCGGGAATCACGTATCCAATGCCTCCCGATCCGCCGGGACCGTCCGATCGCGAAGCGGTTTCCGGGGTCGGATTCTGTCCGGAGGCAAATATCTGGACCGCCGACTTCTCCACCGACTCGGCTTGGAGAAGGGAGCTCATCAACACGACGGCGACAGCGAGTGGGCGGAAAAACATGGCAAGAGTTGCTGCAGAGTTTCGGTGGGTGCGAAGTGCTCGGTCTGCCAAGAAAAGAGCGACAGACTGGGGAACAATCAGACGTGGGGAACCCAAACCATGCGTGCTGCGGATCAAGGTCGGGGAGAGGGTAACTCCCAAGCCTGGTATCCGAAGCGCAGTCTTCTCCGAACGCGTGGAGCGCGACGAAGGGGCACAACCCATTTCAGCCCGGATAAATCGGGCGATTCTTGAAAACATCCAGCCTAATAAGTCCAGCGTTACCTCGCGACCGCCAGAGCGGTTTCGGAGGCAGGCGATTTTCTATGGGCGGGGTTGGCCACCGGGTGTGACACTACTTATCACCAGTGATTGTTTGCGAGTTTTTTTTTGCGGTTTTTCCAGGGATACTTGGATTCATGCGGAGGGGAGTAACATTGGGGAAATACCCCCATTTTTCGCTCTTTTTTCGAGACGTGAAATCATGCAAAAGTAGGTAGCATGGTGGTGGTTTAGGACGCCTAAACATCACCCCGTTTTAAACAATCATTCCTTCTCATGGATGGTGAGTTTGCAGGTGCGTTTTGGACGTGATGAAAGGGGCTGGGATCCTGGTTTGCAGACCAAGATCGCCGGCGATTTTTTATGGAACGCCGGGCGGTCTTGGATTTATGGCTTCTTCCCTTCAGGGTCGGACGGGATGACTGAGTTTGACTTTGACGTGGTGGTGATTGGTGGAGGGAGCGCCGGGTTTGCGGCGGCCCGAACCCTGGTGACGGCTGGGGCGCGGATTGCCGTGGTGGAGGGGGGGCGTGAGGTCGGGGGGCTTTGCATTCTGCGCGGCTGCATGCCCACCAAGGCTCTGCTGCATGCGGCGGAACTGCGGCAGGGAATCCGGGCCGCGGAGACCTGGGGAATCGTGGCATCCGGGGTCACCGTGGACGTTGCCCGGCTTTTTGCCCGTAAGGACGAGCTCATCGCGGAGTTCGCCGCGTACCGTCGGGGCCAACTGGAGCAGGGGCCCTGGGAGTTCATCCGGTCTAGGGCGCGATTTTCCGGTCCGCACCAACTCGAACTGGAGGATGGCCGGAGTGTGACCGCGCGGCACTTCGTGATCGCCACCGGTTCCGAGATCGCGTCACCGCCGGTGCCCGGCCTGGCGGAGGCTGGATTTCTGACCAGCGATTCTGCGCTGCGGAT
>JBDKKE010000421.1:0-3276 GCA_039796255.1 Verrucomicrobiota bacterium
ACACCCTGCGTCACAGCTTTGCCACCCACTTGCTGGAATCGGGCACGGACATCCGGACCGTGCAGGACCTGCTCGGGCATCAAGATGTGGCCACGACCCAGATCTACACCCATGTGATGCAAAAGCCGGGAATGGGGGTTCGGAGCCCGCTGGATTTGGGGTGAGGCGCGGGCGGCGGACGTGATAGCCAATAGGCAATGGCCAATAGCCAATAGCCAATAGGCAATGGCCAATAGCCAATAGCCAATAGCCAATAGGCAATGGCCAATAGGCGATAGGGGAGGAAGGCAGAGTGCAGAGTGCAGAGTACCGATCACCGATCACTGTATTGCCCTTCGGCGGATGCTTCCTCTCGGTTCGGCATCTGACTACCTTCACCGCGATGATTCCGTTTTCACAGGTGGCGCTTCGATTGCATTCCGAGGATGACGTCGCGGTGGCCAAGCAGCCGTTGAGGGCCGGTACGGACCTTGCCCTGGACGGAACGGTGCTTTGCCTCAATGCCGAGGTTGGGCGCGGACACAAGTTCGCCGTCCGCCCGGTGGCCGATGGCGATGCGGTGCGGAAGTACGGACAGGTCATCGGCTTCGCGCGGGGTGCGATCCGACCGGGGGATCACGTCCACCTGCACAATCTCGCCGTCCATGATTTTGCGCGGGACTACGCGTATGGCTCTGCCGCCCGTCCCCTGCCCCCGCTGCCGGCGGGTGCCGAGCGCACCTTCCCCGGATTTGCCCGTCCTGGTGGACGCGTCGGCACACGCAATTACATCGCCATCATCTCCAGCGTGAACTGCTCGGCTTCGGTCTCCAAGTACGTGGCGGAGCGGTTCCGCGGCCCCGATCTGGCGCGCGACTTTCCCGGTGTGGACGGTGTGGTCGCCTTTACCCACAAGAGCGGCTGCGCCATGCCCGACGACGAACCCACGCGGCAACTCCAGCGGGTGCTCGCCGGCATCGCCCGCCACCCCAACATCACCGGATATGTGCTCATCGGACTCGGCTGCGAGGTGAATCAGACGGAACGACTGGTGAAGGAGTTCCATCTGGGGAATCTCGCCCCGGGCGAATCCATCCCAGCGGTGATGAACATCCAGACTCAGGGCGGCATTGCGCGCACCGTGGATGCCGCGACGGAGGCCGTCCGCAAACTGTTGCCCGCCTCGGCAGCCCTCCGGCGGCAACCCATGTCCGTGGGAAAACTGGTGCTGGCCATGAACTGCGGCGGATCCGACGGCGCCAGCGGGATCACCGCCAATCCCGCTCTCGGCGTGGCCAGCGACGAACTGGTCCGCCACGGAGGTGCCAGCGTGCTGGCGGAGACCCCGGAGATTTATGGTGCGGAACACCTGCTCACCCGGCGGGCGGTCAACCGGGAGATTGGGGAGAAACTGATCGAGCGCATTCACTGGTGGGAGGAGCATGCACGTCAGCACGGAGCCTCCATCGACAACAACCCCAGCGTCGGCAACAAGATCGGCGGCCTGACCACGATCTACGAAAAGAGCCTGGGAGCGCTGGCCAAGGGCGGCCAGGCGCCACTGGCTGGAGTGTATCGCTACGCGGAAACCATCACCGCCCCCGGCCTGGCCTTCATGGACACTCCGGGCTTTGACCCGGTGAGCATGACCGGACTCGTCTGTGGCGGCTGCACGGTGGGCGTCTTCACCACCGGGCGCGGCAGTGTGTACGGCTGCAAGCCGATGCCCTGCATCAAGGTCGCCACCAACACCACCCTCTACGACTGGATGCGCGACGACATGGACCTCAACGCCGGCACCATTCTCGATGGCACCGAAACCGTGGAGGAAGTGGGCCACCGCATCTTCGAGGAAATCATCGCCGTCGCCGGCGGCAAGCGCACGAAAAGCGAAATTCAGGGCCTGGGCGACGAGGAGTTCGCCCCGTGGATTCTGGGGCCGACGCTGTGAGGGGGACCGCTGGGGGCGGAGTTTTCAGTGTTCAGTGTTCAGTGTTCAGTGTTCAGAAAAAGCGGCCGAAAGGGGGGAGAGTAGAAGGAAGAAGGAAGAAGGCGGAATGAAGAATGAAGAGGAGACCGATCACCACTGCCTACCGATCACTGACCCCTGACCACTGATCACTGCCCACCGATTACCGATCACTGATTACTGGCCCCCTCCCCCCTCACCCCTCACTTCACCTCCGCCAACTTCACCTCGGCCCCTCCCTGGCGCTTACTCTCATCGGCGGCGGTCATGAAGGTGAAGATTTCCAGGGTTTCCTCGGGGGTGACCGGGGCGACGCCGGTCTGGAAGAACTTCACGATCTCGGTCACCAAGGGGGCATAGCCGTCGTAGGATCCCACGGACAGGCTGCCGCGCGTTCCGTGCGCCATGCCCGAGTAGCCCTTGCCCTCGCTGAAGGTTCCGGTGCGCCCGCCCTTCCAGCGGCCGACCACTTCAATGCCACCCTCCGCATTGGTGCCGCGGCGGACGCTCTCGCATCCGGTTCCCATGACGGTGTACAGGGATTCCACGCCGTGAACGCCATACCAGAAGAGATCCGGATGCGACTTCTCCAGATGGGCGGGACTGGACGTCAGAGCATTGGTGACCGTGCCGATGGAGCCGGCGCGCACCGCGAGGGTGTTGGTGGCAAACCGCAGCGAGGATGAACTGAAAATGGGAACCCCGGCGGCGGCGGCCAGACGATAAATCTCCCGCGCGTCCGCCAGCGTTCCTGCCACAGGTTTGTCGATATACAGGGGCTTGTGGGCGGCGATGACCGGACGGGCCTGGGCCAGGTGCGGACGCCCATCCACGCTTTCAATCAGCACCGCATCCACGTTTTGGCACAATTCCTCGATGGTCTTGTAGATCTTCACCCCGTACTTCTCCTGCAGGGTCTTGGTGTATTCGTCCACCCGGTTCCAACTGGACTCGATATCCGGACTGCCTCCCTTGAACGCCGCGACCACGCGGGCGCCGGAGACATGCCCCTTGCTGGCAGGGTCATTCAAAATCTCGGTGAAGGCGGTGACGTGGGAGGTATCGAGACCGATCAGGCCCAGTTTCAAATCCGCCGCACGGACCGCTTCCGGGACCGAAAGCACCAGGAGTGGGAGGACGAACCAACGGAGCCAGTGACCAGAGCGCTTCATCGGGCTGATTCCCGCCCGCACGGTCTCCGAGTGCAAGTCCGGAGTCGTCTGAACTGGGAGCCAGAAATGGGGCGTCCCGCCGATTTCAAGACCCCAGGCGGGACGCCCGTGCGACGATGCGGAGATCGTCACTGACTCGGGGCTTCCGGCGGAACG
>JBDKKE010000422.1:0-3559 GCA_039796255.1 Verrucomicrobiota bacterium
AATTCGGGGCCTGAACTGGAGACGCAACCGGCACAGGCGATCAGCAGGACGGCGACAGCGGAGCGGGCGACAAGCGATGGGCGCATAGGATGAGGAGTAACGGAGGCAAAGCGTCGTCGGAGCGGAAGCCGGCGAGCAAGTGGGAACCGAAAAATCCGACCTCTCCGAATCATTCCCAACGCGGTTCGCGGCCAAGCAGGTGGCGGACAAAGAAGTCCATTCGGCGCCGGCTGCCGTACGGACTCTCCGCCGCGCCATGATTCGCCCCGGGCATCACCAGCAGATCGAAATCCCGGTCCGCCCGCACCAGCGCCGCCGCAAGTTGGAGTGTGGAGGCCGGATCGACGTTTGTGTCGAGTTCGCCCACAATCAGCAGCAACTTTCCCTGGAGCCGCGCGGCATGCTCGACATTGGAACTCCTGAGGTAGCTCTCGTCCACGGGCCAGCCCAGCCACTGCTCATTCCACCAGATTTTGTCCAGGCGATTGTCGTGGCATCCGCAGTCACTGACGGCCACGCGGTAGAAGTCGCCGTGATCCAGCAGTGCCCGGGTCGAGCTTTGTCCGCCGGCACTGCCGCCGTAGATGCCGACCCGGGACAGGTCCATCCAGGGACGGGTCGCTGCCGCCGCCTTGAGCCAGGCGATGTGGTCGGGCAGACCCGAGTCCGCGAGATTCTTCCACGCCACATCGTGGAAGCGCTTTCCCCGGTGATTGGTCCCCATGCCGTCCACCTGCACCACCACAAATCCCAGTTCGGCGAGGGTATGCTGGCGCAGGAGTCGTCCGAATCGTTTGGGTACAAAGGCGCCATGCGGGCCGGCATAAATCTCCTCCACCACCGGATACTTTCGAGTCGGGTCGAAGTGGGAGGGCCGGATCAGGACTCCGTACACCGGCGTAACGCCATCGCGGCCCATGGCCACGAACCGTTCGGGCAGCGTCCACCCGGACGCGGCCAGCGCCGAGGCATCGCCCTGCTCCAGGACGCAGACCCGGGCACCGTCCTCCGAGCGCCGGAGTTCCGTCACGGGCGGGAGATCCGCCCGCGACCAGGCATCCACGAACCAGCGTCGATCCGGAGAGAACTCGATGACATGGTCACCGTCCCCTTCAGTCAGGATTTGAAAACCGGATCCGTCAAAACGGACCCGGCAGAGATGGAGCTGGTAGGGATCCTGTTCCGGACGAACCCCACCTGCCAGAAACCAAATCTGCCGACGGGTGTCATCCACCTGCAGCACTTCGCGGACAACCCATTCGCCGCGGGTGATCTGCTGCTTCACCCGTCCGTGGACCGCATCGACGAGCCAGAGATGAGCCCAGCCGTCCCGCTCCGAAAGCCAGAGGACCTCGCCCGTCGCATCGAGCCAATGACGCCAGGTCTTGTTAGTCCAGTCGATGAAAGTGGACGCCGCTTCCTCCACCACCACCCGGGGTGTCAGCGCCCCAACGGAGTCCTTGCGGGTGGCATCCACAACCGGCACGGCCAGGATGCGGTAGAGTTGGTGGCCGCGTTGATTGTAGTTGAAGAAGAAGACGCTGCTGTCAGGCGCCCATCGGACCTCCAGATCGCCGTCCTCGGTAAACGGATTGGGATACAGGGAATCCTCAATGTCGAACTGCTGCCGCCCAGGCACGGAAAACAGACGAAGTCTCGGTTTGGGGAGCGGATCCCCGGGTTTGAGATACGGATGCGAATGCACGCGGGGTTGCACCTGGTCGCGGGGAGCCACTTCCAGAAAGGTCACCTTCCGGTCCCCTCCCGACTGAACTCGCGCGGCCACCACGTGGGACGAATCCGGAGACCAGACCACCTGCTCACGATAGGCATCGATTGCCGTTCCGTCCGTGCTCAGCGGCAGGACTCCACCGGTGGCCCGGTCACGAAGACAGAGTTGGTGATCCTCAACAAACGCCACCCACCGGCCATCCGGTGAAGTGCCGGGGGACGGGGGTGACTGGGTGGCGGAATCGGGGGGGCTCACCGCCGCCCGCTCCAGAGAGTCCAGGGGGCGAATCACCGCGCGGGGAGAATCTGCGTCCGCCTCAAAGACCGCGACCGTGGAACCTTCGCGATCCGTGAGCAGGAACACATGACCGACAAAGGTGTGCTGGGTCCGCTCCTGCCCGGCACGAAGCCGTCCGTACCCTTTCCGCTGACCCTCCGTATCCACCCAGAACAACTCCAAATCCTCCCCGGTCTCATTGCGAAACAGGATCCGGGTTTCCTCAGCGGATTCGCGGGAACGCGTCGGCGCGCCTCGACCGACGAGCGAGGGCAGGTCTGGCTCCGGACTCGGATCCGCAACCGGATCCCCGTCGTCCAAACTCCAGATCCAACGGCGATCACCGATGCGAAAGCGCAGGGATTCTGGCGGGAGAACGTTGCCAGCGATGGAGAGACGGTCCAGGGGAAGTCGGTCCGGAGCGATGTTGGTTCCCAGCAGGCGCGTCAGCATCCCCGCCAGGCGGCCATGGTCGAACAGGGGCCCACGAACGCCGCGCAGGGCATCCACGCCGACGAACTCCTGGGTGCCCGGACCGGTCGCCACCCGATACCACATCGCGTTACCCTCCGGAAGCCACACCGCCTTGATCCGCTGACGAAACACGGCGTCTTCCGTCCTCCCGGCGAGGCTCAGGGCCCGGTCATAGTCGGACTTCGATCCCTGTGAAAAGGCGATGAACTCCGTCATGCCCAGCATCAGGAGGAAACTCATCCATCGAAAGAGGCGAATATCCTTCATGATCAACTGCGCGGACTCTGCCACTGGGGCGCGGGAAGTCTTGGGAGAAAATGAAATGAATCGGGGTGGAGACCCTGGCGAACTGGATTCGCCCGGTGCTCAGGCAAGTCACTCCTCCTGCCGGCACCCGCGCCGGGATCCCGTTGGAAGATGGGACCGGAAGGGTGCAGAATGCCGTTGCCCGAAGGGGCATCCGGGCTACGGTCTGCGCCGTTCCGCCGCATGCTGCGTGCGGACCGTTTCACAATTCTTCCAACCGCACCGCTATGGCCCACGAACTCCCTCCCCTTCCCTATGCCAAGGAAGCGCTCGAACCGCACATCGACGCTCTGACCATGGAGATCCACCACGGCCGCCATCACAAGGCGTACGTGGACAACCTCAACAAGGCGATTGCCGGCACGCCCCTCGAAGCCACCTCCCTCGAAGCCCTGATCGGCGATCTGGCCTCCGTTCCTGACAATGTCCGCGGACCGGTCCGCAACAACGGGGGCGGCCACTGGAATCACAGCTTCTTTTGGAAGCTCATGGGTCCGGGCAAGGGCGGCGCGCCCGCCGGTGAACTGGCAGAGGCGATTGCGGCTTCATTCGGCACCTTCGATGACTTCAAGGCGAAGTTCGAAGCCGCTGGCATCGGACGCTTCGGCTCCGGCTGGGCCTGGCTCATCGTCAACGGGGGAAAGCTGGAAATCGCGTCCACTCCCAATCAGGACTGCCCGGCCATGGGCAAGGCCATCTCCGGCATCGAAGGCAAACCGGTCCTCGGTGTCGATGTCTGGGAGCACGCCTACTATCTCAAGTACCAGAACA
>JBDKKE010000423.1:0-2809 GCA_039796255.1 Verrucomicrobiota bacterium
CCATTACCCGGGAGATCAATGACACCTTCGAGACCGCCATTCGGCGGGACCCTGCCAATTGGTTCTGGGTGCACCGCCGCTGGAAGCCACCCTCGGCACACCAGCGTCCGGAAAGTTCGCACGCCTCTTCCGCCGGGAAGAATATGGCGACGCGTCCTCCCGATGACACCCAATCGCGGACCACATGAAATTCGCCTTCTTCCGCGTGGTGCAGGCGTTCATCGCCCTGATTCAGAGCCTGCCTCTGAGGTTGATTTCCTGGTTTGGCAGGACGGGTGGCTGGATCGGCTGGTGCTTTGATTCCCGCCATCGCCAGGTGGCCATCGATAACCTCACCCACGCTTTCGGCGCGGAGAAGTCGGCGGAGGAGATCCGGGCCGTCGCCCGGGAGAACTACCTCCGGCTGGGGGCCAATTACCTGTGTCTGGTCAAAATCGCTGCCATGCCTGCGGAGCGGCTGAAGCCGCATCTGGAATGGACCGGACTCCACCGCCTCACCCAGGCCGACGGGCGGAGCGGCATCCTGGCGATCGGGCATTTCGGGAACTTTGAGCTGTTTGAACGTCTGCCCGAGATCTGTCCCGAACTTCAGTTTGTCTCCACCTACCGCGCCCTCCGTCAACCAATGTTCAATGATCTGATGCAGGGGTTCCGCACCCGCTTCGGACTCCGATTCTTTGAGCGTCGGGAGAGCAGCGAGGCCTTGAAACAGGAACTGGCCGGCGGGAAGTCCTGGCTGGTGCTGCTGGCCGATCAGCATGCCGGACCCAAGGGAGTCTGGCTTCCCTTTCTGGGACGCGACTGCTCATGCAGTATCAGTCCGGCGTTGTTTGCCCTGCGTTATAAGCGTCCGCTGCACACCGCGATCTGTTATCAGACGGGTCCCTGCCACTGGCGGATCGAGGTGGGGGAGGCGATTCCCGTCACCTGCGAGGGACGCCGGCGCTCGGTCGAGGCGGTCACCCGGGATCTGAACGCCGCCTATGAAACCGCCATCCGGCGGGATCCGGCGAACTGGTTCTGGGTCCACCGTCGCTGGAAGCCGGCCTCGACCTTCCAGCACGAGGGGAATGTACGTCACGGTGCGCTTGCGGAGGAGGAACCCACCTGAAACCGCTGGACCCAGCGGAACTCCCCGCCTCCGGGGCGCCACGGCGCATCCTGGTCCGCGGCGTCAATTGGCTGGGGGATGCCGTGATGACCACTCCGGCCCTGCTCCGGCTGCGGGAGCGTTTCCCCGCCGCCGAGATTGTCCTGCTCACGCCGTCCAAGCTGCGTGACCTCTGGACCGGTCATCCGGCGATTAACGGAGTTCTGTCCATCGCTCCGGGCGAGGGGGTGCTTTCCGTGGGCCGGCGTCTGCGCCGGGAACGTTTTGATCTGGCCCTGCTGCTGCCGAACTCCCCGCGCACCGGAGTTGAGGCCTGGCTGGGCGGAATCCCGCGCCGCGTCGGCGGTGCGTGGCCGTGGCGCAACCGGCTACTGACCGATGTGGTGGCGGCCCCGTCCGGACTTCTCCGGATGCGCAAGCGCACTCCGGAGGAGATCCGCAGCCTCATTGCCCGCGACCCGGCGACGGCGACCACCGCGCCTCCGGGCTCGCACCAGATGTTCCATTACCTCCGACTGGTCGGATACCTCGGTGCCAATCCGGCTCCTGTCCCACCCCGACTCCAGGTCAGCGCGGGCGAGGTGGAGGCGGTCCGGCAGAAGTTTGGCTTCCAACCCGGATCGCAGTGGCTCGGACTCAATCCCGGGGCCGAATACGGTCCGGCAAAACGCTGGCCCCTCGAACGCTTCGCCGCCGCCGCCGCTGCCATGCACACCCGCGCCGGTTGTGGTGTCGCCGTCTTTGGCGGACTGGCCGACATCGGACTCGCCGAGGCGCTGGCCGCCGAACTGGCCACCGCGGCCCCCACCATTCGCATTCTCGCCGGCAAGACCTCCCTCCGCGAACTGCTGGCCGCCTTGACTCTCTGCCGCGTGGTGCTGACCAATGACACCGGCCCCATGCACGCCGCCGCCGCGGTGGGGGTGCCGGTGGTGGTGCCCTTCGGCAGCACTTCCCCGGAACTCACCGCGCCCGGACTTCCCGGCGATCCCCGCCACCAACTTCTGCGCGCCGGCGTGCCCTGCGCCCCGTGTTTCCTCCGCGAGTGCCCGGTGGACTTCCGCTGCCTCAACGGCATCTCCGTGACGCGGGTGGTCGAGGCGGTGGCCAGAGCCTGGAATTGACGCACTCGTTCCGTGGCGGCCCGCCATTGAGGCGGCTCAATCCGGTCCACGTCAGACAACCCCATTCCCGCACCTTGATTGCCTGGAATGTTGGGAACTCAGACTCCCTGCGCCGCGATCATTGCTGGCAACGTACTTCCTGGAGAATCGTAGGCATCCAGTTCGCCCCCAGAACGGACCGATTCACACACGGAAGTCGGCGGTCTGCCCGTTTGGGTTGGGAAGGATGCATTCAGATCCGTAGAGGATGTATAGAGTGACAGGTTTAAAAATAGAGTGACAGGTTCAAAATACGGATCTGACAATAGAGTGCCAGGCTCAAAATACGGATCGCTGGGCTGGCAGACGGCGAAGGGGAGCGGCTTTGCCATCGCGAAGCAGGTGGCGGAGGGTCTGGTGGCCTTTGCCCAAAATAGAGTGACAATAGAGTGCCATGACAATAGAGTGCCAGGCTCAAAATACGGATCGCCCCACGCGCGATCCGTTCGCCGCCGCCTCGGCCATCTTCCCAACCAGCCCCGGAAGTCCTGAGGTGTATGCGGCCGCCCCTCTCGCCGCCAAAAATGAACGAATG
>JBDKKE010000424.1:0-5970 GCA_039796255.1 Verrucomicrobiota bacterium
CTCTCCGTTCCTGGCTGGACCCGGACCGATTCGCGTCAGCGGAAAGGATGGGGAGGGAAGACACGGATTCCACGGAGTCTCACGGATTGGCAGCCGGACTCAGGAAATCCGTGTCAATCCGTGAAATCCGTGTCCACTCCGTTTCTGGCTGGATCCGGACCGATTTGCGTCAGCGGAAAGGATGGGGGAGGGGAGACACGGATTTCACGGAGTCTCACGGATTGGCAGCCGGACTCAGGAAATCCGTGTCAATCCGTGAAATCCGTGTCCTCTCATCCCTCAGTTGGCGCGGGGCTTGAAGGGGGAGGTTTCGGCGAGTTTTTCCCAGAGGGTGCGCTCCTCGGCGGTGGGTTCCTTGGGAAAGACCACGTTGATGGCGACGTAGAGATCTCCGCGTTCTCCGGCGGTTCCGCGGGGGAGTCCGCGTCCACGCACCCGCAATTGCTGACCGGGGCTGGCCCCGGCGGGGATGCGGATGGTGACCGGGGTCTCCAGGGTGTTGACGGGCAGAGTGGCGCCCAGTGCGGCCTCCCACGGGGCGAGATCCAAATCGGTGATCAGGTCCGCACCGTTCAGTCGGAACTCGGGGTGGGTGACGATGCGCACGCGCAGGAACAAGTCGCCGCTCGACCCGCCGCCGTGTCCGCCGGCGCCCTTGCCGGCGACGCGGATGGTCTGTCCGTCCTGGACCCCGCTGGGGATGCGGACCTTGAAGCTTTGATTCTCGTCCTTGCCGGTGTGCGGATCGGTGGAGCGCAGGCTGACGTTGCGGACGGATCCACTCAGGACCTCATCCAGCGTGACCGCCAGCTCCCCCTCAATGTCCGCGCCGCGCCGCTGTGATGGTTCACCGGTGGAGGTGAATCCGCCGCCGCGACCCCCGAAGAACTGCTCGAAGAAATCGCTGAACCCGGTGCCGCCGAACTCAAACTCGGGTCCCTGTCCGGTCGAGCTGCGCCGGGTTCCCTGTCCGCCGCCGCCCCCGTTCCATCCCGGCGGAGGCTGAAATCCGCCGCCCTGCTTCCAGTTGGCGCCCAGGGTGTCGTACTTGTTGCGGTTCTCCGGATTGCTGAGGACCTCATAGGCCTCGTTGATCTCCTTGAACTTCTCCTCGGACGCTTTTTTGTCCTTGGCGACATCCGGATGGTATTTCCGCGCCAGATTGCGGAATGCCTTTTTCAGTTCCTCGGGAGTCGCGGTGCGCGCAACTCCCAGAACGGCGTAGTAGTCTTTGAATTCAACGGCCATCGATTTGCGCCAGTGTGCGTGGCCCGGGCTGCCGGCGCAAATCCTCGGAGGGTGCTCTTCCTCATTTCTCCGCCATCCGTGCCCTCCGTGGTCAAAACTTCCCCTTCCGTGGTTCCCGAGGAAGTGGGTTTGAACAAAGGTCCGTTTCAGGGGAGTCTCGCGCACTCAATGCATTCCCCGTCACCCGCCCGAATGGGAGGTCCGTGCCGCACCCCAGGGTCCCGGCGTTGGATCGGATGCGTCCGCTGGGCCCTGCTGGCCACCGTGGGTGCGGCCGTTTCCCGGGCGGACGCCCCCGGTCAGCGCCCGGCGCTGACGCTGGAGGGTTCCGCTGCCCGGCTCACGGCGGATTTGGCGGGAGGGGCAATCGGGGAGTTCCGCCTGAAGGATTCCCCGCTGAATCCGCTGAACTGGGGCACTCCGGCCGCCGGCGACACCGCGATCCGCGGTTTCGGACACTTCCTCTGTCTGGACCGCTGGGGTCCCCCTTCCGACGCCGAGGGTGCTCGGGGCATGCCCTATCATGGCGAAGCGGCCCATGTGCTGTGGAAGAGTGAACAGGAGCCCCGGATTGCCGGTGGCTTCATTGAGGCGGGAATGAGCGCGCAGTTGCCCATCGCCGGGATTTCGGTCCGCCGCCAACTCCGTCTCTCGCAGACCCAGCCGGTCGCCCTGGTGCGCGAAGACCTCACCAATGACCGGCCGCTTGGACGCATTTTTAACGTCGTTCAGCACCCCACCATCGCGCCTCCGTTTCTCGACGAGTCCACGGTGGTGGACTGCAACGGTCGCCGGGGCTTCGCCCAGGGAGATCCGAAGGAGCGTCCCGCCGAACCCTCCCTGTACTGGCCGATGGCGCTGAACCGCGATGGTGAACCGGTGAACCTCCGCACCCTGACCGACAACCCGGATCCCAACGTGGTGACCTTCGCAATTGAGGACCGCCACGGCTGGGTGACCGCGGCCCATCCCGCGCAGGGGCTTCTGATCGGCTATCTGTGGAAGACCACCGACTATCCCTGGGTCAGTCTCTGGCGCGAGGTGAACCAGGGAAAGCCGTCGGCGCGGGGGTTGGAGTTTGGCAGCACCGGACTCCACCAGCCGTATCCCCTCCTGGTGCAGCTCGGCCGGCTTTGGGATCGGCCCCTCTTTGAGTATCTCGATGCCGGTGAGACGCGCACCAAGTCCTATCTGATGTTCCTCATGAAGGTTCCCTCCGACTTCAAGGGGGTGCAGCGCGTGACACTGTCCGGAACCCAGTTGGTGGTCCATGAACGCGCCACTCCCAGGGCCAGGGACTTTACCCTCGAAGTCGCAGAGGGACTCCAGCCATGAACCGCGTCTGGATGTGCATGGCCTCCGCGCTCGTCGTCGGCCTCGCTGGCGACGGCCTTCGCGCCCAGGAGGCGCCGCGCGCCGTCCCGGTCAACGGACTCCGCCTGACCCGCTGGGCCCGGGAGCCCATGGTGAAGGACCCGGTGGCGCTGTCCTTCGATGACCAGGGCGCCCTGTTCGTGGCCGAGACGGGTCGTCGGTCGACGGTGGACATTGATATCCGCAGCCACCGCGCGTGGCTGGTCGAGGATCTGGCCAACCAGTCCGTGGACGACCTCCGCCGATCCTTCCATCGCTGGATGGCTCCCGAGCGCAGTCTGGAGAACGCGCCCTGGCTGCCGGACTACAATCAGGACGGCGTGCACGACTGGCAGGATCTCCAGGGGGTGAAGGAACGCATCCGACGCCTGGAGGACACCGGCGGTACCGGCCAAGCGACCCGCTCCACGCTCGTCGCCGAAGGGTTCAACGAGGAGATCTCCGGCGTGGTAGCTGGGGTGATGCCCTGGGGGAACGACGTGTGGGTGACGGGGTATCCCAACCTGACCCGCCTGCGCGATCTGGACGACACCGGTCGCGCCCGCTCCGTGGAGACCGTATTCCGCGGCTTTGGCGTTCATGCCGCCTTCGACGGCCATGATCTGCACGGACTGACCCTGGGACCCGAGGGGAAGATCTACTTCACCTGTGGCGACAACGGCTTCTCGGTGACCAATCGCGAGGGACGACTGCTGCATTATCCCAACACCGGCGGCGTGCTGCGCATGGATTCCGACGGCTCAAACCTGGAGGTCTTTGCCAGCGGACTGCGTAATCCCCAGGAGGTGGCCTTCGACACGTTCGGTAATCTCTTCGCCGTGGACAACGACGGCGACCTGCGCGACGAGCGGGAGCGCCTGGTGTTCATCGCTGAGGGCAGCGACTCTGGATGGCGCCTGAACTGGCAGTTTCGCGAGCCCGGCTGGGCCGACATCACGGGCCAGCCCAACTACAATCCCTGGGTGGACGAGGGCATGTGGACGCCCCATCACCCAGGCCAGCCGGCGCACATTACTCCGCCGCTGACCAATTACTCCGTGGGTCCGGGCAGCTTCAAATTCAACCCGGGCACCGCCCTGAATGCCGCCTATCGCGACCACTTCTTCCTCATCCAGTTTCCCGTCCAGAAGGTGACCGCCTTCCAGCTCCGTCCGCAGGGGGCCGGATTCGAAATGGTCGGCGAGCACACCGTGCTGTCGGGTATGATGGCGAGTGCGGTGAATTTCGGTCCGGACGGCGCCCTGTATGTCGGCGATTGGGACGGCATGTGGGCACCCAACGACACGGGGTCCATCTGGGCGCTGGATGATCCGAAGATCACCGGGTCGGAACCGCGCCGCGAGGTGGCGCGACTGCTGCGCGAGGGAATGAAGGAACGGCCGATGGAGGCGCTGGTTTCGCTGCTCGGACATCCCGATCAGCGGATTCGCTGGCGTGCCCAGATCGAACTGGTGCGTCGCGATGCCCGCAACGAACTGCTGGGCGTGGCCGGAAACCCGGCGGCGCCGCAATTGGCGCGGGTTCATGCCCTGTGGGGATTGACCCGGCTCCCTCCCGAGATAAGCGCCGGACGGCTTCCGCTCACCGACGTCGATTTTCAGATCCGCGCCCAGGCCGCGAGAACCGCCGGCGACCTGCGACTGACCGGGTCCGCAGGAATCCTGGCCCGGCTGTTGTCGGATCCGGAACCCCGGGTGCAGTTCCAGGCGGCCATCGCTCTGGGGAAGGCAGGCAACCCGGCGGCCATTCCGGCCCTGGTGGACCTGCTCGCCCGCAACGACAACACCGACGCCTTCCTGCGTCACGCAGCCGTCATGGGACTCTCCGGCATCGGCGATGTCCCGGCCATCGCCGCCTTGAGCGTCCATGCATCGACTGCCGTTCGTCTGGCTGCCGTGGTGGCGCTGCGTCGCCTGCACTCGCCCCGGGTGGTGGACTTTCTGCGCGACTCCGATGCCGGCGTCCGCCGGGAAGCCGTCCGGGCCATTCATGACGACGATTCCATTCCCGGGGCGCTGGAGGCCGTGGCCGCGCTTCTCGAGGGACCGGATCCCGCGGATGAAGCCGTCACCCGCCGGGCCATCAGCGCCAATCTTCGATTGGGCAGGGGGGGCAACGCCGCCCGCCTGATGACCAGCGCACTGCAGAAGGAACGTCCCCTGCCCATGCGCCTTGAGGCCCTGGAAGCGCTGGCTGATTGGGATCGTTCCCCCGCTCTGGATCGTGTGGAGGGACAGGTGCGGTCCGCAGGTCCCCGGGAAGCGGGAGCAGGCCGGCAACTGTTGGAACGTAATTTGGACGTCCTGCTCCCCGACGCTGAAGAGAATCTGGCAACGGCGCTCACCCGCATCGTGATTCAACAGGGTATTCCGGCGAAACCCGCGGTCTTTGCCGCCTGGGTGGCGGCGACCAATCAGCCGGTGTCGGTGCGGACACAGGCGCTGGAATTCCTGGCCCAATCGAAGGGAGCGGATTCCCAACTGCTGTCCCGTGCGCTGGAAACGGCGGGCAAGGATCCGTCGCCGGTGTTGCGCATCGCCGCCCTCACCGTGCTGGCGCGTACCGATCCGGATGCCTTCGTCGCCGCGGCTCACACGAATTTCGCCGCCCGCACCCTGCGCGAGCGTCAGGCGATTCTGCGGCTGGCCGGGCCCATGAAGGCACCGGGTGCAGCCGCCTTGATTGCGGAGCCACTGGATTCCCTGGTGCGGGGATCGTTGCCGCCGGAGTTGGCTCTGGAGGTTGCGGAGGCGGCACGGATGAGTTCGGATCCGGCGCTGCGGGCGCGTCTCCAAGCCTACGCGCCGGAATCCGCGGACGGCACATCGCCCGCAGCGGACCACTTCCTGTTGGCCGGCGGGGATGCGGCGATGGGGCGCTCGCTCTTCCGCAATTCCGTCACCGGCCAGTGCGTCCGCTGTCACGACGCGGGTGGTGAGGGAGTGCAGGCAGGTCCGGTGCTGTCCAAAATTGGCGAACGCGTCAACCGGGAGTATCTGCTCGAAGCCCTGCTGGATCCCAGTGCACGCATCGCCGATGGCTACGGAACGGTCAGCGTGACGCTTGCCGGCGGGGATGTTCTGGACGGTATCCGCCTGAAGGAAACCGCCACGGAACTGACTCTGCGGACGGCGGAGGGAGAGGTGCGCGTCCTGCCCATCGCGCAGATTCGGGAACGGTCCACCAGCGCCCAATCCCCGATGCCGCCGATGCGGGGCGTGCTCACCCCGCGCGAACTGCGCGACGTGGTCGAGTTCCTCGCCACCTGGAAGTGATGCGATTCCCCCCGCCTGGCCTGCCATTTCCATGCCCCCACAATCCTCCCCCCTCCGTTCGGCTGCGACCCTC
>JBDKKE010000425.1:0-8952 GCA_039796255.1 Verrucomicrobiota bacterium
CATCAGCGCCGGGGCGCTGATGAACGATCCGCTGGGACTGGAAACGGTCTGGGTGGACATCAGTTGAACCTCATGCCGGCAACGGGCTCTTCACCGTCTCCAGCAGACGGGTGACGACGTCCTCCACGCGAATGCCTTCGGCCTCGGCGCGGTAGTTGAGCAAAATTCGATGCCGCAGCGTGGGCTGGGCCAGGACCTTGATGTCCTCAGCCGTCACATGCGCGCGTCCCTGCAGGAGCGCCCGGGCCTTGGCGCCCAGCACCAGGAACTGTCCGGCCCGGGTTCCGGCACCCCAGGTCACCCAGTCGTTTACGTAGGCGGGGGACACGGTCTGGCGCGGACGGGAATACGCCGCCAACTCCACCGCATAGCGCACGAGTTCGGCGGCGATGGGCACCTGACGGACCAACTGATGGAATTGCAGAACGTCGGCCCCAGTGAACAGCGGCTGAATCGCCGCCGGTTTGCCCGAAGTCGTCTCGGTGACCACGCGCACCTCGTCGAGAATGGGCAGGTAATCCATCACCACGTTGAACATGAACCGGTCGAGTTGCGCCTCGGGCAGCGGATAGGTGCCCTCCATCTCCACCGGGTTCTGCGTGGCGAGCACAAAGAACGGTTCCGGCAGCGCGTGCCGGACCCCCGCCGCCGTCACCTGATGCTCCTGCATCGCCTCCAGCAGCGCCGCCTGGGTCTTGGGAGGCGTGCGGTTGATTTCGTCCGCCAGGATCATGTGGGCGAACACCGGGCCGCGCACAAAGGACAGCCGGCGTTCGCTCCCGGCGTCCTGGAGGATCTCCGTCCCGGTGATGTCCGCCGGCATCAGATCCGGGGTGAACTGGATCCGGCGAAAATCGAGGTGGAAGATCTGCGCAATGGATTTCACCAGGAGGGTTTTGGCCAGACCCGGCGCGCCGGTGATCAGGCAATGCCCGCCGGCGAAAAGGGCGATCAGGATCTGCTCAATGACGTCCTGCTGCCCAATGATGACCTTGCCCAGTTCGGATTCGATGCGGGCGCGACCGGCAATCAGGCGCTCCACAGCGTCGCGGTCGGACAGGGGCGGAGCCGCCAGGACCGGCGGGGTGGCAGTGGATTCGGGAGACTCGGGGGAGGTGAAACTCATGGAAAAGTCGGGACGGGATTCAGTGGGTCATGACGTAAAACACGATGTTGATGCCCAGGGGGTAGGAGATCTTCTCGGAAAAGTTGTGGAAGTAGTAGTCATCTTCGCCCTCGCGCTCCCAGCCATCGCCGTTGTCGGTATTGTGCGTGGCCATCACCATCAACCGGCCCTTATCGTCGGAGATCCCGCGGTGGTGCACTTCCCGGGCGTCGGGCCGCTCCCAGGTGACACCCGTGTACTGGCTCTGCACTCCGGTGTGCACATTGGGCACCTGTCCCTTGGATTGGATGTCGAACACGCAGTGGTAGAGCGGATGGTCCAGGGACAACTCCTCGAAGGATCGGTCGGGAAACACCTGCTTCATCTTGGCCTCGCAGTTGGCCCACTCCCGCTCGCCCCAAAAATCATCGAACATCAGAAAGCCGCCGTTCAGCAGATAGCTCCGGAGTGCAGCCGCCTCCGCATCGCTGAAGGCCACGCCGCCCGGCTCCACGATGTAGATAAAGGGATACTGGTACAGCTCCGGATCCGTGAGCCGCAGGATGCGTCCGTCCGGATCCACCTTCATGGAGGTCATCTGCTGCAGGCGGTAGGAAAAGTTGAGATCGCTGTCCGGCGCATCCGTGGACCATCCGCCCCGCCCTCCCCAGCCACCGCTATCGTACACAATCCGGGCGAAGGTAAACACGTCGTGGGTGAAACCCGGCGCGTT
Organism: Verrucomicrobiota bacterium; assembly: GCA_039796255.1. GTDB lineage: Bacteria > Verrucomicrobiota > Verrucomicrobiia > Limisphaerales > UBA9464 > UBA9464. Next base: position 1,839 of record JBDKKE010000425.1, read on the forward strand.
GGTCCAGACCGGCGTTCCCGTGCTGTGGGACTCCATCTCCCGGGCGGTCCTCTCGTTGCCCGTCGCGCTGCTCTCCCACCCGCGTCCGTACCGCCATTGGGCCAGGCTCCACCCCGTACCCAGCACCAACCCCAGCCCCACTACCGCCAGGATACGGAATCCCAATGTCCCCTTCACACGCCGCCGCGATGGGGATACCCCGCACCCATCGCCCACCCACCGGACAGTTCCGGAATCCGGTGGGCAGGGAGCGTCGGGGATCTCGTTCATGCGCTCAGTGGGTCAGCGTGTAGAAGATGATGTTCACGCCGAGAGGATAGGCGATCTTTTCGCTGAAGTTGTGAAAATAGTAGTCGCTCTCCCCCTCCCGTTCCCAGCCGTCTGCGGTGTCGGTGTTGTGCAGGGCCATCACCATCAGCCGGCCCTTGTCGTCGGAAATCCCCCGGTGATGCACCGTCCGCACATCCCCGTCGTGATTGTTCTCCCACGTCACCCCGTTGCGCTCGCTGGCGATGCCCACCCGGACGTTGGCCACCTGCGCCTTGGTCTTGATCTCGAACACGCCGTGATAGACCGGATGATCCAGGGGCAATTCGACAAAGCTCCGGTCGGGAAACACTTCGCGGAAAACGTCCTCGCAATTGCCCCACTCACTGTCGCCCCAGAAGTCGTCAATGAGCAGGAATCCCCCGTTCAGCAGATGCTTCCTTAAGGCCTCCATTTCCGGCGGGGTCAGATACAGGCTGCCGGCGGCGGAGAGGAACAAGAACGGAAAATTCACCAACTCCGGGTCGGTAAGGCGGACCAGTCGGCCGTCGGGATCCAACCGGAGGGAAGTCATCTGCTGCAGCCGGAACGACAGATTCAGGTCGGCGTCCGGCAAATCGGTGGTCCAGCCCCCGCCCCCGCGCCGTCCATCCGAACGCTTGTCATACCGCACCCGGGCGAAGGTCAGCACGTCATGCTCAAAGGTGGGCGCATTGGTCCAGTTGGGCGTCTCGTCGTTGCGGGTGCCCACCTCCCGGGCCGTGCGGGTCCCTTCGGGCACATCGATTTCGCCACCCCCCAGGAATCCGCCGCGCTGCGCCAGCGCGGCAATTCCGCCCAGCAGCAGGAGGCCCAGAATGAAGGGGCGATACCTCATTAAAAGACGCTTTTTCCCGCGGGTCGGCTGACGCCGTTGGTCCCGGCGGACGACGCCAGTTTGAGCAGCAGCCGCAAGGCCTCGCGGTTGCGGGGCGCATCCTCCAGCGCCTGGAGCACCTCGCGGCGCGCCCCCGGGTCCCCCGTTTGATCCAGGGCGCGGGCCAGTTGAAAATGCAGCTCGGCCGGATTGGGCGGATCCAACTGCAGCAGGGTGCGGCAGGCGGCGACGACGTTGGTGTACGCCCCGGTGGCCTCGCCGGCGCGGGCCAGGGCCCGGTACGGAGCCGGCACCAGCGGATTCACCGCCAGAAAACGTTCCGCCGCAATCGAGACCAGCGGCCAGTCCTGCGCGACCGTGGCCAGGTTCATCAGACGCAGGCACTCCTCCGGCGCGGCGGCGTCCCGGGTGGTGACCGCCATCAGCAGGGGCAACTCCGCGTTGGTTTCGCCCAGTTCACGGTACACGGCCGCCAATTGACGCCCCGCGCTCCCGCGTCCGGTCTGCCCGGGAAACCGCTCGAGCAGCAGCTTCAACGGCGCCTTGGCGTCTTCCCAGTTACGGGTCTCCAACAACGTGGAGGCCACTTCGGTCAAGGCCCAGTAATTGGTCGGATTCGCCTTCATCCACTCCGCGTAGTCCTTCTCCGATCCGGCCGCCTCCAATGCCTTGGGGGGCTTGTTCCAGGAAAGTCCGGGCGCCAACTGCCCGGCCCGCTCCCGGGCGAAGGCGTCGAAGTCCTTCTCCAACGTCGCCAGCGCGCCCAACCGTTTCTCCAGGGTGGTGTTGATCTCTCCGCCCTCCCGGAGGTCATTCAGTACCCCCTTCAGCGTCTCGATGCCATGCCGGTCCACCACGTAGTTCACCAGCAGGCCCGCCTCAAAATAGGCGAACTGCAGGTGCAGCGGGGACTTGGGCATCAGGAAGGCCGCGCTCAAACGGCCCACGGGTGTCAGCTCCCCGTCGAGGATCATTTCCCGGTACTTGGGGTTCATGGACTGTCCCCAGGCCGGATTCGCCTGCATTTCCTCATACACCGAGATGCCCTCACTCAGCCACCGGGGCATCCGGTTGCGCGTCAACTGGAGGGTGATCACATGACAGTACTCATGCCACAGCACCGCCTCCCAGTTGACCGGATCGGACACGTTGGCGGCCGGACTGTTGGCGGTGATGACGCGTCCGAAGCACACCCCCAGATACCCGGGATTCTCGGGAATCCCGAAGGTCCGCACGCCGAAATCCTTCTGCTCATGAAAAATCTCCACCAGCGTCGGCTCCGCCAGCTCCACACCGTACTTCGGCACCAGCGTGGCCCGGGCCCGCTCCAGCAACTCCAGCACCCGCCCACCGTAAATCGCCGCCTCCCGCTGATGCATGCGCACCACGAAGTGGGCATTGGTCAGGGTGGCGAACTTGGTGATGACCTCGTGCAGGGTGGCCAGGTTGAAGGCCGCCACATCGTAGCCATCGCGGCGGTGCACCTCTTCTGCCAGCGCCCATCCCTCCGTCTCCTCCCCCAACCGCAACAGATCATTGGCGAGCTGCGCCTTCGCCGGCAGAAAGTCCGGATCGAAGGCCAGCGCCTGACGCTGCCGGGCCGCGCCTTCGGCAAACCGGTACTTCTGCGCCAGCTTTTCCCCGATCAGGAAATCGACCCGCGGATTGTTGGTCCAATAGCGCAGCGCCGTTTCGCGGGCGCGGGATTCGGACTCGGTATCGAACCGCAGATGCGCCAGCACCGCCGTGAGCGCCCACGCCCCGGGATGCACCGGATTCACCGCGCGGATCTGCTCCAGCAATTTGGCCGCACCGGCGTAGTCCTCGCCGTCCACCCGGTGCTCGGCCAGCAGCAGAAGGCTGGGCACATGACGCGGATTCAACTTCAGCGCCGCTTCCAGGGACGCGACCATCTCCTCCCGGTCCCCATCGGCGAAGGCCCTCGCCCTTCCATGGTGAAGGTCAGGATCGTCGGGCAACAACTTCAACGCCTCGTCGAACACCTTTCCCGCCAGGGCGAAATCGCTCTTGGACAGCGCCAGTTCCCCGCGGGCGAGGTAAACATCGCGCAACTTGGGATCCGCCTTGCCGGCCGTCAGGTAGATCTTCTCCAGGACCTGCTTGGGATCGATGCCCATGGCCAGCGCGGAGCGTCCGAAGATCACCAGGCTCGGCGGATCACGAAAGGAATACACCCGCGAGGCCACCAACTGCTGAATCTCCTCCAGCATCTCTGCCGCCCTGGCCTGATCCCCATTCGACTGAAACGCCTCCCGGGCGGCCCAACGCAGCCGGATGCTGCGGGAATCCGACGCCAGCGCATTGGTCGCCACGGCCCGGGCATCCGGATACCGCCCCACCTCCAGCAGGGTCTGGATGAGCAACAGCCGCCACTCTTCGTTGCGATCCTTGGCGGCCACCGCCGCCTCGGCGGCCTCGATGACCTCCGCGTACTGCCCTGACAACGCGCGCTTCTTTACGTCGTCCAGCTCGGGCGGCTCCGCGCCCACGGCCGGCAGCGAGACCAGTCCGGACCCCAACGCCAGCAGCGACAAGAGCAAACCCCGAAGGGCTGCCCCCGGGCGACGCGGATGACGGAGCGGGGAAATCACGGGCAACAATGAGCCTCAGCCGATTCAAATCTCAAGCGACGACCGACGCGAGTGCGGGTGCATCTGCGAGATCAACGGCGAGAGCGATGGCGACGGCGGTGGATGGGGAAGCATTCCAACCGCGTCCCCAATCAATCCGCAGAGCAATGAGAGTCCCCTAAGCGCGACAGGAAGAAGCCCCCGATGCGGCCTCTGCCCGGTCCCACCTGTAGTCCTCCATCGCCGACAGTCTGACGGGGACCGCCACCGGAGGCCGCCCCTTCCGCGGGAGAGACCGCTTCGCCCACCTCCCTGGTTACAGCAAACCCCGCAAAAAAGCGCGGTTGCGAAAACCCATCCCCCCGCCAACTCTTGGGTTGCTGGAGCGCCCGTAGCTCAGCTGGATAGAGCATCCGCCTTCTAAGCGGACGGTCGCGCGTTCGACTCGCGCCGGGCGCACCATTCCAAAGCACTCAGAGCCTGTCAGCGTCCCAAACGACTTCAAGGCTTCGCAGTGGACGCTGAGGCGATCGGTTCAAACTCGAAGTACGCAAAATTGTTGCCCTTTCCATAGTGGAAGGTCAGGAGTTGCGGGCCAGCTTCAGGAAAATGAAGGGTGCCGATCTCAGCGAGGTTCCATTGATGATAACTCGCGGTGAGCACGGGCAGGCGGCAGGTGGCGGCGGGCTTTCCGTTCAGATCGAATGAGACGGTGTTGGTCTGGAAAGCGTAGAGGGCCTTGATTCGATACGTGCCGGGACGGGCGACATGGACGGTGTAGTTCACCCACTCGCCGTTCTCAGTCCAGCCGATGTAGAGCTGGTTGATGTGCGGGCTGACCAGATTGGTATGGTTCAGGTCCGCCCAATCCTTGACGAACGAGAGATCCACGCCTTCGTCCTTGCGGAAGAACCAGACGTATTCACCCGCGTGGGCGCGCTGATGCCCTTTCTCGAGGTTGAGCTTGCCGCTCCCGTTGTTGGTGGAATCCGTGTCGTGATACGCGACACCCTCTCCGCCCAGATCGTAGAGCGCGCATTGAACGATCCCGGGAATGTTCGGGGCGCCGGCTTTGTGGACCGCATCAGCAAAGGGCTTGCCCCGGTAATCCGCAGGAACCTCGGCCCGCGTACCGAAAATGGTACAGCAGGTCACCCAGCCGAGCGCAACGGCTAGAACGAAACGGATCACGGGAAGAACTCTAGCGATCAAGGCTCCACCGTCAGCTTCATTCGCTTCAGCGACGCAACGCGACGCACCCATGTAACGCCCCTCGGAAGCACCCCGGCGATCATTCCTTTGGCCAAACCACGCCACCCACATCGGACAAGAAGTGGTTAGCAATCGCCAACGATTGGTTAGACGCAGGCCACCAGAGGGGGGACCGTGCCTGCGTGAATGCTTCCCAGCGAACAAAGTTCGCAGCCATGCTCCTCATGGCCGGCTCGGCCGGCCCCATGACCCTCGCAACCCTGGCCGACACCTTCGGCACTGGTGCGAACACTTTCACGATCGATTTCGTAACGATTGGCGACCCCGGAAATCCGGCCGACACCACCGGCTATGGAGCGGTGCCCTACAACTACCCGATGGGGAAGTACGAGGTGAGCCGGGACATGATCACGAAGGCCAACAACGCCGGAGGACCGGACATTCCGCTGCAGGACATGTCTACCTTCGGTGGGAATGTGGGGACGCATCCGGCGACGGGAATGAGTGGGTGGCAGGTGGCGCACTTTGTGAACTGGCTGAACACGAGCTCGGGGTACGCGGCGGCGTATAAATTCAATAGCGTGAGTGGATACTTCGATCTGTGGACCCCGGCGGAGGCGTGGACGCAGGGGGGAGAGAACCTGTACCGGAACAAGGACGCGCACTATTTTCTACCGAGCGAGAACGAGTGGTACAAGGCGGCGTACCACAATGGGACGGGGTATTTTGATTACCCGACGGGAAGCGACAGCGTTCCGGGGGCGGTTACCGGCGGAACGGGAGCGGGAACCGCGGTGTACGGCCAGTCCGAATCTCAGGGCCCTGCGGACATCAACAACGCGGGCGGGTTGAGTCCATACGGGACAATGGGACAGGGGGGCAACGTGATGGAGTGGCTGGAGAGCGCCTCTGCGGGTGCAAACGATCTACCCTTGGAGTACCGGGTGGTTCGCGGCGGCCTTTGGCTTTGGAACGCGACCCTACTGGCGTCTTCGGACCGGCTGTACGATGACCCGGATTTCCCGCGCTACCACATTGGTTTTCGTGTGGCAGCCGTCCCTGAGCCTGAGCAATACGCGGCGGCCTTTGGTGCGGCCCTTCTCGGCACCGGCGTCTGGCTTCGGCGGAAGAAGGTTCAGGGTGTGGTAGCGAAGTGACGCTATAACCTCACCACGGCATTTTCCGCGGAGCCTAAATACCAAATTTTTATCAATAACATGAAACCATTACTCCTTGCCTTGGCCGGTTTTTTGGCGTCCGACGTTCACGCCCAATTTCTTACCCTACAGAACGCCACAGCAACTTTTTCACAGGGGGGTGCCGACGTACGTTTAGCTATCGATGGATACAAGGATTCTAGCGGTTGGGCCATCGAACCAGCTATCGGCACAGCCCAGACCGCGGTATTCGAGACGCAGTCGGATGCCGGCTTCAGTGGCGGATCTATTTTGACATTCAGCATCGCAGCCCTGCACACCATAACCCTAAACCATAACCTCGGCCGTTTCCGTCTCTCGCTGACTACCGACGACCGCAATACCTTCGCTGACGGGTATGGAACCGGGGGCGACGTCACTGCCCAATGGATCGTGTTGGACTTGGCAACCTTCAGTTCCGCCAATGGGCAGACGCTCACGAAACAGCCCGATCTCTCAGTCTTGGCCAGCGGCACCAATCCCGCGACGGACACGCTAACTGTCAGCGCCCCTACAAGCCTGACGGGCATCACTGGCATCCGCCTGGAGATGCTCCCCGACGCTACCCTACCTAGGGGCGGCCCGGGGCGCGCCTTCAACGGCAATTTCGTGGTATCCGAAATCACGGTGAGTATCACCGCCATCCCTGAACCCGAGCAGTATGCCGCAGCATTCGGTGTCACCCTTCTTGGCACCGGCGTCTGGCTCCGGCGGAAAAGGGTTTAGGGTGCAGGCAAACACCGAGGGACAGGACAGCTATTCGAAGTGCGCGCAGACCGCTTCGAGCGCAACGGGCCCATCCGTCTCCGGCCTCTCTCCTCGCCGGTATCACTAGTGTAGTGTCTCATACATGACTGGCTTTATAGATTCTTCGCTCTAGAATGACGCTGTGCCTCGCGTTGCTCGGACTATTCAGCTGGATCCCACTGACCGTATTGAACTGGATCGATGGGTCGGTGCCCACGGAACGC
>JBDKKE010000426.1:0-5285 GCA_039796255.1 Verrucomicrobiota bacterium
TCCAGAAATACGGTCCCGACTGGCGGAACCAGTTCATCAACCTGATCCACCCGCGCTTTCGCAATTGGGGCTTCAACGCGATGTCCAGCGTTGAGACCGCCAGCCCCACCTTCTATCAAAACCGGCGTTTCGCCTACACCCTGATCGTGGAAACGCATTTCCCGGTAACCATCCCGGGAACTGATATTGCATGGGGGCCCTTTCCCGATGTTTATGACCCTCGGTTCGTCGACAACCTGGTCAACAAGCTGACCACCCTTAGCACCGTGACCTTCGCCAAGCAGGATCCCTGGTGCATCGGATTCTTCGTTGACAATGAACTCCCGTGGGCCGACACGGGATGGCGGGAGAATAAGCTGGCCCAAGGGGCACTGACGGCACCGGCCACCTTGCAGGCCAAAGTTGCCCTCGTGAACCAGTTGAAGGCAAAATATCTGAACAGCATCGTCACGCTCAATTCCGCGTGGAAAACCGCCTTCTCGTCCTGGGATCAGATCCTGACCAACTCCATCACACTGACCCCGGCGCAGGTGACGTCGGCTCAACCCGACTTCGCCGCCTATTTTGAGCGGACCGCGGAGACCTACTTCTCCAAAGTCCGGACGGTGATGCGGGAGAGGGCCCCGCAAAAGCTCTACCTGGGAGTCCGAATTTCCAGATATGCGGCGACCGCAATCCGGGTCGCCTCCAAGCACTGCGATGTGATCTCCGTCAACTGGTATGGGAGGAGTCCAACATTGCTGCTGGACCGCACCCTTCCCGGGGGCAAGACCTTCCGGGAAAGTGCCGGAGACGTTCCCCTGCTGTTCAGCGAATTCTCGTCCTGCGCCGTGGATCGGGGCCTTCCCTACAACACGGGCATTGAATGCATCGATGAGGAGGAGCGCGCCAACGTGTTCAAGGAGTACATCTACGGCGCATTGAAGGAGCCCACCATCGTCGGCGCCCATTACTTCAACTTCGTCGACCAGATTCCGACCGGCCGTGTCTGGGACGGTGAAGCAAGAATCACGGGATTGATCGAAAACACCGACCAACCCCACTGGCACTTCCTATCGACGGTCCGCCAAATGAGCGATGCGATGTACGCCATCCGCAGCGGCGTCCTCACCAACCGTCCGCCGCTGCTCCCCAAAAAGCCGGAGCCCCTGCTGCCCGTCGCGACTCAATTGCGCATCGTCACCTCCCCCCTGGGAAATGGGCAGGTGGGTCTCTCCGTCGAGCCTCCCCCGGCCGATCCCAACCTCCGGTATGAATGGAGTATTGCTTCAGCGCCCGTCGGAGCCAAACCCGGGGTCTTTTCCGGGAATACCCGGACAGCATCGGTCATCCAATATGTGAGCGGAAGCTACCGGTATCAGGTCAGTCTGCGAAACGATTCCGGAGCGCTGGTCGGGACACCGGTGTTGAGCGATCCCGTAAACGTCAACATCACCGCCGATCTGGTGCCCGTTTCGGCATCCCCTGTGGTGGCCAAGACCGGGGAACTTCTGACTTTCCGGGCCATCCTCCGGAACCTCGGGACTTCGGCGACGTTGCGGGAGCGGACGGCGGTCGCCTTCGAAATCCGCCCACGAACCGGCGGCGCGTTAATCTTCAGCGGTTGGGGGCTGTCGCTGACCAATGTGCTGGCAGGGGGAGATTTGAACATCACCTGCGATCAGGGGGGCGCTTCCGGGAATGGACGATGGAGTGCCGTCCGCGGGCAGTACACGCTGCGCCTCGCGGTGGATAGTCAAGATCTCGTGCCCGAGGCCCGTCAGACGAACAATGTCCTGAGCGTGAACCTCGACGTCGTGGATGACGTCCCGCCACCCCAGATTCCCCGTATTACCGCCACCCCCGGCGGCAATGGACCGGTGACACTTGCCGTTCAAAATCCCCCCTCGAGTTCCGGGTTGACCTACAAATGGAGCATCGCTTCGTCCGATCCCGCCGACGCGAGGCACGGCGACTTCTCCGGGGACACCCAGACGACCTCGCTCGTCCATTACGAGAGCGGAACTTACCAGTATCAGGTCATCTTTTTGTCCACGACCGGCGCGCAGGTGGGAACGCCCGTGGTGAGCGATCCGGTCACCGTCAACATCACCGCCGATCTCACCCCAGAGTCCGCCTCCCCGCAGACTGCCAAACCGGGTGAACTGGTGACCTTCCGGGCGACCGTCCGCAACATCGGAACCTCGGCAACCCTGAAGCAACGCACGGCCACCTACTTTGAAGTCAAACCGCGCGCCGGTGGCGCGGTCGTCTTCTCCGGATGGGGTGTCCTACTGACCAACGTGGCACCGGGAGGTGAATTGACACTGGTGAGCGAGAACGGTGGGCCGCTGGGCAACGGGCGGTGGAATGCGGTCCAGGGTCAGTACACGCTGCGCCTGGTGGTGGATAGTCAAGATCTCGTGCCCGAGGCCAATCAGGCGAACAACGTCATGAGCATGAACTTCGATGTGCTGGATTCGGCTCCAGCCGCGCGGATCCACGCCATTCCCGAGCCCAACGGGTTCGTCACCCTCACGGTTCAAAATCCGCCGGTGGGCACGGACCTGACCTATGAATGGAGCGCTGTTTCTGAACCTGTCGGCGCGAAACCGGGCGAATTCGTGGGAACCTCCCAGACGTCGAGAGTTCTCCAGTACGCCAGCGGGAGCTACCGGTACCAGGTACTCATTCGGAACAGCGCCGGAGTCCTGGCAACCCCAGCCCTGGAGAGCGACCCGGTAACCGTCAACATCACCGCCGATCTTTCGCCGGTATCGGTGACTCCCTTGGCTGCCAGGACGGGTGAACTGGTGACCTTCCGTGCAGTGGTCCGAAACATCGGACCCTCAGTGACCTTCCGCGAGCGCGTGGCGACCGCGTTTGAAATAACTCCGCGCGCGGGCGGCGCTCCTGTATTCTTCGGATGGGGAGTCATCACCAGCAGCGTCCTGCCCGGGGCAGAACTGCTCATCACCGGTGACAAAGGTGGTCCGCTGGGGAACGGAAAATGGACCGCAGTGCGGGGCGAATACACCCTGCGACTGATCACCGACGATACGGAACTGATCCCGGAGGCTACCCACGCCAATAACACCCTGTCGGTGAACTTCACCGTCACCGACTAAGTCACCAGGAAGTCACTGAAAGGCTCCCGCCCCGGGCGCTCTGCAACCCCTCTGCGAACAGGGGCCGCAGGGGTGCGGGAGATGAACCATTCCATTTTCGATTCCCCACCTTACTTCGAGGTCCACACCGCGGGCTCCCCTTCAGCCCCAATGCGGCTGATGGGTATCAACCGCACTTCCTCGGGAATTATCTGACCGCGCCGCCGGTCAAAGATGCGCTGGGTCACCCGCGGCGAAAGGATCTCACTCCGCCACTGCCTTCCCAACCGCTGATGAAGCACCAGGTTTCGGGTCGGGGCATTGGTGGCCAGGGTCCAGGTCAGCGAAACCAGATTGGTTCCCGTCCATGAGTTTTGCATTTCCGGGGCCTCCGGAAGAGGAGCCTTCAGCCATGGGGTCGGCGGCACCAGCGCCGTCTGGGCAAACAGGCCGCCGGGAAGTCGATTGGCCAGGCCGCCGTAATTGCGCATCAGGCTGGTCGCATTCCAGAAGATTTCCCCCTCCGCACCGATCTTCCGGGTAATGGTGATCTGGCCCAGCGTGTCCCCCACCTGGCGATCCTCACCAATCTTGGCACTGTTCAATCCCGGGGTCATCAACCGGCCGCGCCGATTCTCCTGCTCCCACCATCGCAATAGACCGTTAAAGCTCTGCTCCGGGCGATCCAGCGGCCAGTAGAGCTGCGGGGCGAAGTAGTCGCACCATCCCTCATTCAACCAGCGCCGCGCATCCGAGTACAGGACCTGATACTGGTCCAGTCCCCGGATGCCCGGGGGAAAGCCCGGGCGCCAGATGCCGAACGGACTGATGCCCACCTTGACCCAGGGCTTTGTCCGGTGAACGCCGGCGTAGAGGGCCTCCACAAACTGATCCACGTTGGACCGGCGCCAGTCGAATGCGTCCAGACGGCCACCGCTGGACCGATAGCGACCGTAGCTGACGCCGTCCGGGAAATTGAGCCATCCGCCCCCGGGAGCACGCAGCGGGTACGGATAAAAATAGTCATCCACATGCAGTCCATCCACGTCGTAACGGGCCACGATGTCCAAAGCCACCTTGAGCACATGATCCCGGACTTCAGGGATCCCGGGATCCATCCACATCAGGTTGCCGTAGGGGACGATCCAGTCCGGATTCCGCTGCACGACATGGTCCGCCGAGGGATTGGACAGCGTCTTGTAATAGCGGGCCCGGAAGGGATTGATCCACGCGTGCAGCTCCAGTCCGCGGAGGTGGGCTTCGTCGCAGGCAAACTGGAGGGGATCCCAGCGCGGACTGGGAGCCTGCCCCATGCGTCCGGTCAGGTACTCGCTCCAGGGTTCGTAGGGCGACGCGTAAAGTGCATCCGCACCCGGTCGCACCTGCAGGACCACCACGTTGAGGCGGGTGCGCACGGCCATGTCGAGCAGAGCGCGGAGATCTGCCTGATGCCGCGCCACGGGGACACCCGCCTGGGTGGGCCAGTCGATGTTTCCCACCGCGGCGGCCCAGACGCCCCGAAACTCCCTCGGAACAGCAGGAGGCTGTGGCGTGGGCACCACGCGTCGTCCCGGAGCCTGGGCAAGCGTGACTGTGGTCAGCAGCAACAACAGGAGGAAGCGCATGATTCGGCCCCAAGCGTGGACGCCAGACGTCGACCCGGCAACCCCCAGGGAGAAATGCCCTGGCGGGCAGTGCTCGCCCGACGGCCTGTCTGCCCCTAAACTACGCCCGGCCCCTGGCCAACCACTCATGCCCTTTCAACGTTCGACCTGCCTTCGACCCCTGCCCCTCCTGTTACTGCTGCTGATCGTCTCCGGGTGCAAGGGATTTGGCGGTTACAAGCCGGAGACGGCGCCTCCGCCCATGACCAGCCCGCCTCCGGACACCGGCCGCCCGCCGCAACCCTTCCCCCGTTGAAGGGCGCCAAGGAGCGCTGTTCTGACCTCGGTCTTGGCAATGCCGGTGGCGTCCGAACTTCCTTGCCAACACGCCCAGCCCTGTCGCGGCCGGAGCGGAGTTCCGCCGTCATGCGGAGGGTGTGTGCCCACGTCCGAACCGCCTGAAGGCGGCCTTACGGCCGGGAACCGTGTCGGGAGGCGCCGGGATGAATCTGTGCTGCAAATTCCCGCCCTGTATTTGTCTCTGGATTCTGCAACACTGACCTTTCTGAATGGACTGCGACCTATTCTCACCCGC
>JBDKKE010000427.1:0-7156 GCA_039796255.1 Verrucomicrobiota bacterium
TTGCGACGCTGCGCCGCCCCGGCGATTTTGCGTCCCGCCGAAAGCAAATCGTACCGCTCGGCGCCCACGAAGCACTGTCCCGGTCCGCGGGGATCGCAGCAGGGGGCCAACTCCGTGGGGTGCCCCAATTGGGCAAAGGCCGCCTGCAACCATTGATGCACGGTCCGATAACTCTCCACGGCGTTCAGACGAAACCAAGCGTGGCCCGGCGGCACCACGATGCTATAGGTCCAGTCCATCTCATGGGGCACCAACCCGCCTCCGGTGGGACGCCGGATCAGCCGTTGTTGGCCGACCAGGCCCGCCACCTCGGCGTGGCGCTGGAAGTAGCCGAAGGTCGCCGCCTTCTCCGTCCATCCATAGGTTCTCAGCACCGGACGCCCCAGACGCCCGGCGGCCTCCAGCAGGGCTTCATCCATGGCCATGTTCAGCGCCGGATCGAGGGGACCCGAACCGAGCCGCCACCAAACCTCTGGAGCCGCCGAAACGGGCAGACGAAAACCCTCGGATGGACCTGCCGCGACAGACACCAGGACAGCCTGACGGCCTGTCAGCACCGCATCAACCACGGAAGCCCCCGGGAAAGGCCCTGGGACTTTACCGCCCTCCCCTTCGAGGAACTGCAATGACCAATGAAGCCTGTCAGTACGGAAGCGGAATCAACGATCCCTCCGACGACACCACGCGCAGACGCAGGAAACGGGTGGACGTGGCGCCGAGGGAAACTGCGTCCCGGACCGTGATCGTCCGCAACGCTCCCTTGGACTCGCTGCTCACGTCCGCCAGATTCGCCTCCGTCCAGTGAACCAGATCGGTCGAGGTCTCCACCACGTATCGGGATCCAGCCGGAACGGGCTCAGGTTGATCGTAGGTCAGGGTCAGGTAGGTGGAGGAATCCAGCGTCTTCACTCCACCACTCAACCGCAGCACCGACGGGGGCGCCGACCTCCTGGACGCCTGACCGGCAATGGCCGCGGGCGGAAGCGCCTCGACCCGCAAGTAGTCGTAGAGGATCCACTGGAAGGTCCCCGAACTGTTGGGGCCCGCACGGATGAACTCGATGGAATTGGGGCCCACCGTCGCTCCTAAATCCGACAACAGGAACTCGAAGGTCAGGTTGGCACGCACCGTGTATCTTCGGCTGACCATCGGCGCCGTTACCCCGGATCCATTGCGAAACTGCACGATAATGTCGTGCTCGCTGAATCCTGGCTGGGCCACCCCGTTCACCGCGAATCCTGCACCGGAAAACTCGAAGCTCAGGCGGAGGCGGGATCCTGGGGTCAATTGGCTGCTTCCGAGCACAAAATGAAGCCGGTTGGTAAGGTCGGTCGTCGTCAGGGAGCGTTCCCAGGCCGTAACGGGTTCATCGTTGGGAACATTTAAAATGGTCGTGAGCCCGTTGTAGGGAGGCGAGAAAATCCCGGAGAAGTAAAAGTCATCGTCCAATGCAGGATTCGTCCCTACGACAAACGCTGGATCCCCCGGAATCCGGGTTACCCTGCCGGGTCGTGCGTCGTTGCGCCCATTCTCGAAGCCAAACTCTGCCGAGGGAGAATAGGGAAGCACCGCCGGATTGTCGTCGGTACCGATCTGCCAGGTGGAGCGAAGAATGGCGTCGGGCACTTCAAGGACCTGGATATTAAAGACCTTGCTGTCGCTCCGGCTGGGCGTCCCATTGTCGGCCACACCCACGGTGACATCATAGCTGCCTGGTCCCTGCTGCTCGGTCGGCACCCAGGACAGGATGCCAGACGGACTGACCAACATTCCGGAGGGGCCGTCCACAAGGGAATAGGTCAATGCCTGGGTGGGGAGGTCCGGATCCGTCGCACTCAGGGTGATTTGAAGGGGTGCCAATTCATTCACCACTCGATTGGACGGCGCCGCCAGGATGGGCGCCGCGTTACCCGTCGGCTTGGATTCCAGAAGGAGGTAGTCGAACAGGATCCAATACGAAACTCCGGCAAGGTTCGGCCCCGTACGGACAATCTCGATGGTATTGGCCCCCGCCATTGCGCCCACCGTCGTGGCTGAAAAATCGACGACGATATTCGTGGGCTGAGACACTCTCTGGGAGTAGAGGGTGGCGGCAGCGCCGAGGGGATTTCGCAATCGAATCACGATATCGTGATCGGCAAATCCAGGCTGCACCACGCCGCCCATCAGGCTTCCCGGAAACACCATTTCCATATTGAAGCGGAAGGTGGACTCGGCGGTCACCTGGGAGGGGTCGAAGACGAAATGAATGCGATTGGTCCGGTCGCTACCGGTGAGGGCGCGCTCCCAGGCAACCGGGGGCTCGTCATTGGGAACGTTCAGGGCCGCCGGCAGCCCATTGAAGCCCCCCGGGTAGAGTCCGGCCGTGTAGAAATCATCATCTGCCGGCGGATTGGTTGCCCCAACAAACAGGGGATCCCCCAGGATCCGGGTCACCCTGCCCGGAACCGGGTCATTTTTGTTGTTCTCGAAGCTGAATTCCCGAGTCGGACTATAGGGAACCACCGCTGGATTGTGATCCTCGCCAATCTGCCAGAGAGTCCGCACCACAATGTCAGAAACCTCGTTCACCGTGATGGTAAACTGCCGGTTACTGCCCAGGCTCGGGGATCCGTTGTCCGCCACCCGCACCTCCACCGGGTAGCTGCCCGGGCCCTGCAATTCGGTCGGCGTCCACGTCACGTCGCCCGCCGCACTCACCACCAAGCCCGTAGGCCCTGACACAAGGGAATACGTCAGGGGCTGCGGCGGAAGGTCGGAATCGATGGCGCTCAATTTGAGCGAGAAGGGAACCAACTCGTCCACTGTCAGGTTGGCAACAGCGGCCATCACCGGTGCCTCGTTCACTTCCCGCACGGTGATGGTGAAGGTGCTGTCAGTGCTCAGGGACGGCGTTCCACCATCAGTCACCCGCACCGTGACGCTGTAAGGCCCGGAACCGGGACCCTGGAGTTCCGTAGGCGTCCAGGCGACCAAGCCACCGGGACTGACCGTCAGTCCGGCCGGTCCGCTGACCAAGGAATAGGTGAGCGTTTGCGCCGGCACATCGGAATCACTGGCGTTTAGGGTCAGCGACCAAGGCACCAATTCGTCCAGAGTCTGGTTGGCGGGAGTCACCAAAACCGGCGAACTGTTGACCGTAGGCAGGGCCTCCAGCCGGACATAGTCCTGCTGGACAAAGACGAAGGTATTGGGTGTGGTGGGAGTCGGCCCGGTACGGACGATCTCCAGAGTATTGGGACCGGCCATGGCCCCAGCCGCCGTGGCCGAGAAGTTCACCACGATGTTGGATTCCCGGGAGATCCGCTGCGAAAAGAGGACTGAGTTCGCTCCCGAAGGGTTACGCAGGCGAACTAGGATGTCATGATCCCCAAAGCCGGGAACGGCGGCGCCGTCCCGGATCGATCCCCCTCGCACCAACTCAAAACTCAGACGGAAGAGCGCTCCCGCTGCCACACGGGACGGATCGAGTATGAAGTGATAACGATTGGCGATGTCCGTACTGGTCCACGCCCTCTCGACGGCGGTAAAGGGCTCGTCATTGGGAACGCTGAGAACGGCCGTAAGGCCGTTGAAACCGACAGGATAGGATCCTGCAAAATAGTAGTCGTCGTCGACGCCTGGATTCGCCCCCGTCAAAAACTGTGGATCACCAGCAAGGCGGGTGACCCTGCCCGGAGCGGGGTCATTGATCCCGTTCTCCATGCCGAATTCGCCCGCGGGCGAATAAGGAAGAATATTGGGATTGTTATCGACTCCAACCTGCCAAATCGTCCGGGCCAAGGGATCCCCCGGGTCACTCACACGCAGCTGGAAGCTTGAGGTGACCGTGTTGGGACCGTCGTTCACGAGGACGGATATCGTGGTCACCCCGGTCCGCCCCGGAGCCGGCGTTGCGCTGATGGTTCGATTCAAGCCGCTGAAGCCGAGGACCAGGGCACTGTTGGGGACCAGGGTCGGATTCGACGATGTTGCGCGGACCTCCAGATAGGCGGAGGCGGTTTCCCCGTCGCTGACGGAGAAAGAGGCCGGTGCCATTGTCTGATCCTGGACCACCAACTGATTGGGGATGGACGAAACCACGGGAGGGCTGTCGGGCGCCCCGCAATCGGGAAACAGACCCAAATCGCGGGTTGCGGAAAGGCCCTGGGGATCAGTCACTGTCAATTCAACGCGGTAATAGTAGATGTTGATCCCGTCGCAGCCGGCCGGGGATATGACGGCGGTGGCGACATGATTGGTGTCGGGGGGTTCGAGATGCTCGTGATTGTTGTGGTGCAGATAGGTGCGCCACTCATAGCTGAGCTGGGAATCTGGTGACTGATCGTCAACGACGTTGGCCGTCAGATTATAGACGGAGTCGCCGGTCATCGGATACTTGCTGCCATTCACCGGACTGGTGATCGCCACGGTGGGAGGAGTGTTGTTGGGACTGATGATCAGCGTCGCGGTGGAGGTCTGGTTGGCGCTGTCCCGCACCGTCAGGGTCACGTCATACCGTGTTGGAACTCCCGCCGGGGCATCAAAGACATGGACCGGATTCGCCAATGCACTGTGATCCGTGCCATCGCCAAAGTCCCAGTCATAGGTCAGTGGCAGCCCCTCCCTGTCCGTCGAGGCACTCCCGTTCAGCTGAACGGTTAAAGGTCCGGGACCGAACGTCAGGTCGGCGGTAGCCACCGCATTGGGCGGAATGTTTCCGGTGATCGGATAGCTGATTTTGAACAGCCGGCTGGGATAGGTGATATAATACAGTGATCCATCAATGGGATGGGTCGCCATGGCCACAATCTCAGCGGCACCCGTGGCAAAATTGGTAATCGACTGGATGTTGTCATTGGCATCGAGCCGGATGTGCTTGATCCAGGCGCCGCCCAAATCGGCATGAAAATAGGAGTTCCGATATGCCACGGGAAGGTCCGAACCGGTGTACCACACCCCGGCAATGGAGCAGTTCCCACCGAAGGTTGCCGCGGCAAAGGGAGCGCCCGGTGCATCGACATTGATGGGCACCGCCACCCCGGTGCCATCGAACCTCCAGGTCCGCGCCTGGGGGGTCAGATGGGCCCAGTCAAGCACTGGGGGAGCGTGCAGGAACTGGGGCACGCTGCCCGGAATCTTCTGTGCCGGAGCGCACGGATTGTTGAACGGAGGCTTGTTGGCGAGGACCGAGGTGTTCTGCCTCAGGAGATCGTTGAAACCCAGGTACTGGGAACATCCGGCCCCGGGGAACAGTGGATTCGGCGCGTCCTGATTGGCCACGACGGCCACGGGAAAGGTCGAATACTGGGGCTCGGTCCCCACACCCTCGAACGTCGGCCATCCAAAATTCTGACCCGGTTCCTTGCAGATGTTGAGTTCCTCGCGGAGTCCCCAGCCGACGTCACCGATGTACAGCGCGCCGGGATTGGCATCCGCAGGCACGTGGCTTCCCGATCCAGGCCGCAGCGTCATCCGGAACGGATTTCGATTCCCCAGTGCCCAGACCTTGGAACGGGCCGCGCCCGGATTGGCCGGGTCGAAGAACGGGTTGCTGGGAACTCCATCGCCCGTGGTCGGATCAATGCGTAGGATCTTCCCACTCAGACTGTCCACCAACTGCGCGCGGAAGCTTCCGACATTCTCCTTCGGCGTGATGATGCCGTCGGCCAATGCCTGGGCGAAATAGGTCTCCGGAGCGCTCCCGAGGTCGGCTCCCGTCGACTGCCAACTGGCTCCGTCGCCACAGGCGGCCAGCAGGGTGCCGTCGGTGCCAAAAACGAGGGAACCCACCCCGTGCGACGTGTACAGGATGGGAAATCCGTTGGTCCTCGACTGTCCCACCAGCACCCGGCGTGACGCGTAGTCCACCGATTTGAATCCGTCGGACGCCCGGGCAGTGTACCGCGTGATCCGTCCGATCGTGGCGGAACGATAGTCGTTCGTATTCGGATCGTAGGCCGGCGTTCCGAAATTCATCAGGTGATGCCGGTCAACCACGTACAACAGGTAGATGTTTCCATTGACCCTGAAGTTGGGGTCGACGGCAAACCCGAGACAGCCTTGGTCATCCCAGGCACCCACCTCGTCGCGGATATCGATCAGCACATTCCAGTTGGTGGTGCCGTAATCCTGAATCCAGACCCTTCCTGCCCTTTCCAAAACGTACATCCGCCCATTGGGCTCAAAGAAAATGCCCAACGCCTGGGACCAGATGTTTCCCGGAGGAGGGTTAATCCGCTCTTCGGCAAACCCCACCGGAAGCGTCGCCGCCGAGAGCGAACGATCTGCGGACAAGAAAACACCAACCGCGAAGAGACACAGAAACCATCCCATCACTCTGCGAACGATCCGAAGCATGCCGTCGGGGGAGGAAAGTGGGTAAAATCGGATTCGCTGCGGGCAAAGGATGTCGTCAAAATTCATAGTTAATTCTCGCTCACTCCCCAAACGCGCTAGCCGTTAAACTTCGTTGATCGAAATGTCAATCTGATTGTCCTTTTGTCACAGGGACATACGGGGGTCCCAGCATAGGAAAGACTCCAGAAAGGCACCGAATCATCCGGTGAATTCGAAGCGGGCGACACCCGCTGCAAACCTCCCTCTTTCTAGTCGAAACGCTCAGACGCACACTCACCTTCTTTTGTCATTTCTTGATCACTCCTTGCCCTTGGCGCTGCCGAATCGCAGGCAGGCCTGCTGGAGTCCTACGTTTCGACATCCCCCCGCCGGCCAGGGGCTTGGGGAGTCTCCGAGGCGCGAACCACCTTCGCCGCCCGCACTGCCTGCACCCATTCCGCAGCGTCCTTGGGGTAAGCGTCGAACGGATCAAGAAGCATCAAAGGATTGACGCCCTCCGTATCCACCATCTCCCAGTCAACGAAGCCGGAAAGCCCCTCCCCGGCCAGAATCCGCATCAGACGCGAACGGGCCGCCGCCCGGGTGTCCGGAGGAGGCTCTGACCGCGCGGCGCGAATCGAGTCCAAGGTGGGCTGCCAGGGGGATTGGGGATCCGCCAACGGCAGACAGAGGCTGCGAGCGGGATCGACGTGGTGAAACTCCAGGTCCTGCGACCGCAGCCACGGTGAATTCCAGTCGATGCCCTCGGATTCCACAAACTGCTGAAACAGCCAGTGCTTGGTGATCCAGTCCACTGTGCCCACCAAGCCGCTCGGAT
>JBDKKE010000428.1:0-3279 GCA_039796255.1 Verrucomicrobiota bacterium
GGCCTCGACGCTGTCCGCCGGTTGGAATCGCGCGAGATCCCGGCCCTCGACATGGGCGAAGAGGAAAGCGATGAGCTCGACCTTCTTGAGCACCACGTCCCGTCGGGCCCGCACCGAGTGAGACCAATAGGGCCCGCTGGCCGCAGCGAGTTGGGGTCGATAGAGGTCCTCGACGTCGCCCTCGATGATGTCCTTGAGGGTCCGCAGCGGGCAGCCGATGCGCTTCAGTTCGGTGAGGTATTTGAGGTAGTCGTCATCGCTGAGCGAGGCCCAGCGGATGGAGGCGGGTGCGGTAGAGGGTGCCGAGGCTCTCGACCGCGACCGAAACGCGTTAATCCGGCCGTCCAATTGCCGAAGCCCCGCCGCCGGCGATCCCGCCTCATCCGAGCGCGACACCGACCGGTTCAGCCACATCCCTAAGACAGCCCCCACCAACAGCGCGGTGAGTGCGATCGTTATGGGACGTATTAGGGAGAGTTTCATTTTAGGCTATTATGGATGGAGTCCTACGATGATCTGATAGTAGATGATACTTCATCGAATTCACTGAGTCGCTATGCGAGACCGTGGGTGCCGGTTTGTGTCAATAGTGAGTACCCCTTTTCGGCCTGAGGCGAGCCGGATTGGATTACACCTCTTGGCGGGACACCGGCTTATAAACTTGCGGAAGAACTCCTGCAATTTCACGTTGCTCGGCTTTCGAAAGCGCAAACTTGCTTCGGAATATATTGGCAACATCTTGCTTAAAGCCAAGAATATCTAATGGGTATTGGTAGTCATTCGCGACATATCTTCCCCAAGTGCCGGTTTCACCAAAGACGAAATATTCCTTGTGCGGCATTTCCAACAGAGTTGCCGAAGCAAAATTGCCGCTGGTAAGCTCGCTCCAAGAAATGCCCGTCGGGAACTTCATACGGAAAATCGGTTCGCCAACTCGTCCCCCGAACGTGTTTTCAATAACAAAGAAAAACTGCTCGGAGATGGCTTGCGTGCATTCTTGAAGCCTCGTGAACTCTTCTTGAACGAACAAGCAACCCCCGCGCGAAGCTTGCAGTTCATAGCCAGACGCAAAGACCATTTGTGGAAGTCCAACTTCCTGATTCGTGAAGACTCGATCTTGCACCGGCTTCCATGTGCGCTCGTATTCGCAAGAAGGAAGCCAGTAACGTTCCAAGTAACGTTCCGCAACCTGCCGATTTCCCCAGTTTGCTCGAGGAATAACGCTCGAATACATCCCGTAGCCCTCGTCAGAAAACTTCTCTAGAATTGCCGAATACTCTTTCATGGGTTCACTCGAATCTTGAAGATTTGCCCGGCTTGATTGATGTCGATGGTGGATTGTCCAGTCGAGGTTGCGATGTGCCTTCCAATGATTGTTCCATCGGCCATCTTGACGTAACCACTTGGAAGCGTCTGCCCTCCTTTGGAGATTGCGTTGAAAATTGCTTCTCCATCACCGATGACTGTTCCCATATTCACGCCCCCCTTGAGCCTCGTTAAACTCCCGGCGTTCTGAATCAAGCTTTCAGCGCTGTTAAATTGGTTAAGTAGCTTTGCCTTTGCAGCCAATCCTGCAACATCATCCACCTTTCCTGCCAGCTTGGCCTTTCCCGCACCCTTGACCACCCATCCGCCGGTCACATTAGAAGCCAAATGGAAAAGAAAAGCACCTTCTTTTCGGTAGGCATCTTCGGGGTTGATCAGGCCGACACGGCTCTCCCAGTAAGTATTGGCCGTGTCGTCCACCTGGCGCTGGATGGCCGCCATGGTCTGATCCCAGTGGGCGATGGCTTGGACCATGTCCTGGGCTAAACCCACGGCTTGTTGGCGGCCACGGAGGCTCATCGGATCGAAGACCATGCTGCCCAACTCGATAATGCCTTGCACCTCCTCGGAGGCGGCCCCTGCGGCTCCTTCTAAGCGAAGCAGCATGGCACCCATCACGTCGTCGGGCCTTCTAGATTCTTCGTTCTTCAGCGTGAAGATCGTCGCCTTGGGAACAAACTTGATTTCAAGGGAATCAGTGGCTGACAGGTTCTCAAAGGGCCGTCCCACCGCGCCCGGTGAAGGCATACCGATATCTTCCGATTGGAACTCGTACTCGAACAACTTATCGACGGCACCGGCCTGATAGTACCACAGACTGTACCCTCCTCCACTGCCATCGCGGCGGTAGTACTTTATTGATCGACGCTCCTTTATGACATCACGACCGTCCTCCTTCGACGGATTGGCGTAACGGGCCACAGTCGCGGGGTCGGTGTATAAGGAACAGATACCCATCCTGGCGTACGTGTCAGTAGGTCCGTAGTAGGTCATCCGAATGGACCGCTTGCGGTCTCCGGTCTCCGGATGCATCTCCGTTGCGCTGAGGTAGCCATGGATCTTGACCCCCACGGCGGCTACTTGGGCGTAGGTTCCGGACGGGAACCCGGGGAGATCCGGCAAATAACCGCCGTCTTGGGCCCACGTCTTGAAGATCGTGGCAATCAAAACGACTGCCGCCAGGAAGTGAATCTTGATTTTAGTATTCATCGCGAGCTTTCGGTGATGATCAATATAATCATTTTTAAAGCAACCAATTTTTGATTATTTTTGAATTCTAAAGCTCTCTGGTTGCCTAACCTCCCTCCCGAAAACCCCTTTAAAACCGCAGTAATGAGCGAGAGTCATGCGGGGAATCCCGAACCGCAGGCCGGATTGAGACCCAGACCGGCGAAAACAGGCGATTCGGCTGACGTGGCTTTGAAACAGCAGGAAACCTCTGTCCACCGGATGAGAAGCAAGCGTGCATGAAAACTCCGGGGACAGAGGCTTTGGGCAGGCTTCAAACGGGTGCTCCCGTGGTCGGCCCCCCATCCGAATGAAATTGGATGGCAAATGGCACCTGAGGCTGCGTGCGGTCACCGCCGCCTGCCGGATTTAACCCCGGGCCACCGGGCCCGGGGCACGAAGCCTGCAGCACCCAGTCATTCACCCCGACGACCGCGCGTCGCCGCCACAGCGCGACCTGGATTTAGAGGCCTTCGCGGTAGAGGCGCTCGAAGTCGGGGGCGGTGATGGGGCGGGGGTTGAAGGTGGCGGTCCACTGGCGCGAGGCTTCTTCGGCTAGGAGCGGGATTTTAGCCGGATCCACGCCGGCGGCGGTCAGCGTCTCAGGGATCTCGGCCAGGCGCAGCCAGGCTTGGAACCGGTCGGCCAGCACCGAAACCGCCGCCTCGGGCGAGACGTCGGGGCTAGTCCAGCCGGCGGTGGCCGCCAGGTCGGCGTAGATACCTC
>JBDKKE010000429.1:0-5717 GCA_039796255.1 Verrucomicrobiota bacterium
CCCGCGCCAGCACCCCGTGGCGGACACCCAACTCCAGGAGGGACTGGACCGCCGGGGGCAGGAGCCGGGGCGTGCAGGCCAGGGAATCGGCCAGGGAACGGCCCGATTCCAGATGGGCGGCGAGCAGATGCAGACGGACCGGAAGCGTCGCATCGCGCGTGCGGCAAACCGCCAGGACCGTCTGCTCCACCGATGCGCCGGTCCGCAGACCCGCCTCCAGCAAGTCCAGCAACACGACGGCCCGCTCGCGGCGACGCCAGGGTAGGGTCTGCAAAAAATAGAACACGTAGCCCAACGCCAGCAGGATCACGGCGGCGAACAGAGCCAATGCGGTCAGGCGGAGGACCGCGGACGCCATGGAAGAAAACCAGAAGTCGGCAACCGGGAGCGTTCCGTCGCCGTCGGATCCCAGCCTGGCCAGCAGCCCTATTCCGAAGGCATTCATTCCATTCCTAAGGAATCCAGCGTGGTGGCCAGCAATCGCACGATGAAGAACAACTGCACCCCGGTCACCGCCCCCAGGAGCACCAGCGCGACGGGAAGCGCCCCGTTCACCAGCAGGTCCAGTCGATACATCGCGCGACGGTGATAGAAGGTTGCGGCCCGCAGGAATCCATCGCCCAAGTCAGCGGCCGATCCGCCCACCAACCAGGGCAGCAGCGAGGGCAGGACCGTCCCCCCGGCAGCCCCCCGTAGCGGCGGCTCGCCGTGGGCGATCCGGCCCAACCAGGCGCTCAGTTCCGCCTGCACCTTCGGGTCCTCTTCCAGTTCGCGGGCCAGAGCCAGCGCGTCAGGAAGCGGACAGTGTTGCCGCAGCATCAATCCCACGGAGCCGCTCAGGCTGGCCACCCGGTTCTCCCGAAATCCCGGCAGGCGCCACGCCAGCCATCGACGCAGCGGCTTCACCGCGGACAGCGTCACACCAAACAGACCCAGCAGGGCGAAGGCACCCGGAAGAATCCACACCCCGAGACGACCGAAGGCGTGGCGGCTCGAGTCGCCGTACAGACTTCCGATCATGGCTTGCTCGAGCCATCCGATCATCAGGGTCAGGGCCAATCCGACCAGAATGACCAGACCGGGATAAACCATCAGAGTGCGCAGTCGCAGCCGTCGCTGATGAATCTCGCCAAAGTGGTCGGCCGCCAGGGTCAGGGCTCCCGGCAGGTCGCCACTGCGCGCGCCGGCGATCAGGAGACGGGCGTAGAGCGGGGGGAACTTCCGTCGCGCCACCGCTTCCTCCAGCGGACGGCCGGAGGCGATGTCCGCCTCCAGCGCCTTCAATTCATCGGACAGCCGGCCCGAATTCAGTCCGCCCACCAATTCCTTCAGGGCGCCGCCCAGCGGAAGACCGTCGCGAAGCATCGCGGCGAGTTGCTGATTGGCGTAGGCGAGTTCTTCCAGATTCATATTCCCAGGACGCGTTGGCATTCGGCGGCGGTGGTGATGCCGCGTTGAACAAGACTCTCCGCCACCGCGCTGAGCGGACGCCGGGGTTCGAGGGTCGTGACGTTGCGCTGGCGGAGCGCGGTGCGGACCGAATCGTCGAGGGAAAACCACTCCACCAGGGGAATACGCCCACGAAAACCGGTCTGCACACAGCGGGAGCATCCGCTCCCGCCACAGTCCCCGCAGGTGTGCCGCACCAGGCGCTGGTTCAACACCAGTCCGAGCGACGCCGCCACGGCAAAGGTGTCGGGAACCATCACCAGCAACCGCTCCAGCACCCCGCGGCACGACCCGGCGTGCAGGGTGCTCAGGACCAGATGACCGGTGAGCGCGGCGCGAACCGCCAGTCCCGCCGTCTCCTCATCGCGGATCTCCCCCAGCACCAGAACCTGCGGATCCTGCCGCAGCAGGTGGCGCGTGGCGGCGGCGAAGGTGAGTCCGCGCGGCTCATCCACCTCCGTCTGCATGATTCCCGGCAGAATCTGCTCCACCGGATCCTCAATGGTGATGACGTGGCGTCCCCCGAGGGACCGCAGGTGCTCCAGGCAGGCGTAGATGGTGGTGGTCTTGCCGCTGCCCGCCGGTCCGGTGAGCAGCAGCAGACCGGACGGCTGTTGCAGGAACTGCATCAGCGCCGACAGCACCTCCGGCTCATGTCCGGACCCGGAGAGGGTGGGCGGCTCGGTGTCGCGGAACAGGCGCAGAACCGCCTTTTCGCCGGTGACCGTCGGATAGGTCGCCACCCGGATTTCGCAGCGAGCCCCCAGGTCGGCGCGGTCGATGCGGCCATCCTGCGGCAGGGCCTCCTGATAAGTCTGTAACTTCGCCAGGTACTTCACCCGCCCCAGCAACCGCCGCCCCAATTCGCCCGGAACCGAACGCCAGGGAACCAGAACGCCGTCGAGACGCAGCGCGAGTTCGGCGCCCGCCGACGTCACCTGCAAATGCAGGTCACTGGCCCCTTCCCCTTCCGCCTCGCCCACCAGTTGCGCCAGCACCGCCGGTGCCGTATCGGGATCCACCGAAAGCTCCGTCGGAACCCGAGCGGTGATGGGGAGCGGTTCAACCATGGATTGAGCAGGACGTGATGGCATCGAGTGGACTCAGCGAGACCCGGAACACCGGCCACGCGCCATCCACAAACCTTCCGACCGGACGGACGAGGAATGGTCACGCCTGAATTTTGGTACCGTGTTCGACGGGGTGCCTTCCGTAGTGGGCGGGTGCCAATTGGAAGCAAGGTGACCGAAGCATTCAGCAGCTGGGATGGGGGGACAGAATCCTGACAGATCCCCGGGAATTCCTTGGCGTCCATGGCGGTTCCTGGCGTGAGACTTTCCCCGCGGCGCCTCATGCAGAGGTTGCCATGGACTCCGAGAAGTTGCTGCTCGATTCGGCCGAGAAACTCTGAATGCTCGGGCCATGATGCAGGGCGATCCTCCCGAAGCCGATGAGTGGCAGGAGTGGTATCGTCTGTCGCCGCTGGATCGCTGGCAGGAGAGCATGCGCCTCTGGCAGCAGTATCTCGCACAAGGAGGAAGTCTTGATCCCGAACCCGATTCGCAAAGTCCTTTCGACTTTCCAGAGCTGTGGGGTGCGCGCCCTGTTGATGGGCGGTCAGGCCTGCGTGTTTTACGGCGCGGCGGAGTTTAGCCGCGATACCGATTTCGCCCTACAGGCGGACACCGAGAACCTCGCTCGTCTTGCGTTGGCACTGCAGGAACTTCAGGCCTCGGTCATCGCAGTCCCCGCATTCTCCCTGGATCATCTCCAGAACGGACACGCGGTCCACTTCCGCTGTCGGCATCCGGAGGCTGCGGGGATGCGGGTGGACGTAATGGCCCGCATGCGGGGCGTTGCAGATTTTCCCGAACTCTGGGAGCGCCGCACCACGCTGGAGCAAAGGGATGGGACACGCTATGAACTGCTGTCTCTGCCGGATTTGGTTCAGGCCAAAAAGACACAACGGGACAAGGACTGGCCGATGATCCGCCGCCTCATCGAGGCGGACCATGCCGCCGTCACGGGCGTACCCTCGCCGGACCAGGTGCGGTTTTGGCTCCGTGAAGGGCGCACAGCGACTCTCCTCGTGGAACTCGCCAGCCGGTATCCCGCAGAAGCCAAGTCACTCGCCACGACCGTCCGACCCTTGCTGGACGCCTCGCTCCGGGGAGACCTTGCGGACGTCGAGGACCGCCTCGCCCAGGAAGAACAAGCCGAACGGAAGGCCGATCGAGCTTACTGGATCCCACTGCGGGCTGAACTGGAACGGATGAGGCATCTTTAAACCGTCCAAATTCCTCGTCCCGCTGCAAACCCCAGAGCCGGATTGCGCGGCGACGGCAGGAGCGGGACGATCCGGTGCATGGCGCACGGACAGGATGGGGCGACTCCAGGTTCATTCCGGACCGAGATGCAGGGCGGGATCGCCATCTTTCTGGCGGTTGCCTACATCGTGGTGGTTGAGCCGGCGGTGCTGTCGGGTCGCGCGCTCGGGACATCCACCGGCATTCCCGAGGGTGCCGCCTTCACCGCCACCTGCCTGGCCGCCGCCGTGGCCTGCCTGCTCATGGGGTTGGTGGGGCGCCTCCCGGTCGCTGCGGCACCGTACATGGGAGAGAATTTCTTCTTCGTCACCGCCCTGATTCCAGCCGCGGCCGCGGCAGGCTACTCCGAGCCCTGGCGCGCTGCCCTGGCCACCACGCTGTTGGCGGCGGTGCTGCTGCTTCTGGTGAGCGCCACCGGACTTCGCCGCGTCCTGGCGGAGGGCATTCCAGCGTCGTTGGTCCAGGCCATCAGTGGCGGCATCGGACTCTTCATCACCTTTCTTGGACTCAAGGCCGCTGGAGTGGTGATCACCGATCCGGCCACCGGGGTGGCCTTTACCCGAACCCCGCTCTCCCCGGACCTGCTGGTGGCACTGACTGGCCTGGTGATCACCGTGGCGCTGCACAGCCGGGGTGTGCGCAGCGCCGTCCTGCTGGGCATCGTGTTCGCCTTCGGACTAGGGTCCCTCCTGCACGCCGGCCTGCCTTACCTGCCGGACGCCATTGCCCAGAGCGCCGGCGTTCAGACCAGCGCCATGGTCAAGTCCCTGCGACTCCCCGAGGCTCTCCTCGCGATGCCGCCCTCTCCGGCACCGCTGTTTCTCGGACTCGAATGGAAGGCCCTGCTGGACCCGCGGCTGATGGGCGGGGCGCTGGTGCTGTTTCTGATGATCCTCTTCGACGCCACCGGGACCCTGTTGGCCGTCACCGAGGCGATTGGGCGTCCACCCGGGGCCGACGCAGGCGGACCGGATCCACGCTTTCGACGGGGACTGCTGGCAGACGCGCTTGGGTCCGTGGCTGCCCCGCTTCTGGGCACCAGTTCCGTGGGCGCCTACATGGAGAGCACCGTGGCAGCGCCCGTCGGGGCCCGGCGCGGGATGACGGCGATCGTCGTCGGGGTGCTGTTCGTGCTCGCGCTGCCACTGGCCCCGCTGGTTTCGAGTCTGGGAAGCTTCCCGCCCGCCACGGCGCCTGCGCTGGTTTTTGTCGGCGCGCTGATCGCCGCCGGAGTCCGCCGGATTCCCTGGGACGACGCCACCGAGGCGGTGCCGGCCCTGGTGACGGTGGCCGGAGTGCCCCTCACCTTCTCCATCGCCCACGGCATCGCCTTCGGATTCGTGCTCTGGCCCCTGATGAAACTGGCCACGGGCAGGGCGTCCGAGGTACGCAGCGTGGTCTGGATTCTGGGATCACTGGCAGCGGCGAGCCTGTTGCTTTCCTGAGCGGGGTTGATGCCCCCCTCTTCCGAATCATCCGAATGCCTCCACCTGGAAACTGCAGTTCATTGAACCGCAAGGAACACAAAGACCTCATAGAAAAAGGGCGAAACCGAGTTTCTGGAATGCGCCTTTCGTTCATCCGGCAGGTGAAGGCCTTCTTGTCCGCGTCCATCACCGCAGTGCCGATTTTTCCGCTCTTTGTGTTCTCTGCGGTTCAATCCAATGGCGGAATTTCGGCTCAATCGCGTCATGGCCTATTGACCAGCGCGCACTTCCGAAGGCACCGCCGGATTCGCCTCTCCTGTCATTCCTATTGCACCCCGGCCGCTGGACCGCAAACTCCGCCCGCTCCGGAAGACCTGTTGGTGTTTCCGGACCCAACTGACGATGACTCCCGCAATTCTGGCCCTCGAAGACGGCACGGTGTTTCACGGAAAGGCCTTTGGCGCCCGCGCCACGGCGGCCGGTGAGGTGTGCTTCAACACGTCCATGACCGGCT
>JBDKKE010000430.1:0-13077 GCA_039796255.1 Verrucomicrobiota bacterium
GCCCGCGAGCGGGCGCGGATGATGCGATTGGAGTTTCGACGGGACCGCAAGAAGCCGGACTGGGCGGTGGTGCAGTTGGAGGTGGTGAAGCCCCTGGTCGAGGTGCGGCAGCGGGTCGCCGAGGAACTGGCGCGCCGGGGATCCCGGGAGGCCCTGGTGCCGATTGACCGGGACCCGGTGCCCACCAAGTACACGGAACTCGTCCGCCGCTACTACGAGGAACTTGGGAAAGACCGCTGACCGATGCTGTTTGCTCCCCTCCTTTCCTCGCTGGTCCTTGCTGATCGCCAGTGGTTGCTGCCCGCCGCCGGCGTTGCCGGGTTGGCGCTAATGCTGCTGATCTGGAGTTATCGGACGTCTCCGCGCGGCTGGGTGCGCTGGACCTGCCTGACGCTCAAGACACTGGGGATTGTCGCCCTCGCCTTCTGCCTGATGGAACCCCTGTGGTCCGGGGAGAAGGCACGTCCCGGTGCCAATCTGTTTGCCGTGGTCGCCGACAACAGCCAGGGGCTGCAGATCCGCGACGCCGGTTCCCCGCGCACCCGCGGGGAGGCGCTGCGGGAGATGCTGGATCCGGGCCGCTCGGAGTGGCCGAAGGGACTTGCGGAGAACTTCGATGTTCGCCGCTACCGCTTCGACGCGCGATTGCAGGCGTCGCCGGACTTTTCGGACCTGATCTTCGACGGACGCTCCTCCGCAATCGGCGCGGCCCTGCGGGCGCTGGGGGAGCGGAACCGCGGGAAACCGCTGGCCGGAGTGCTGCTGCTCACTGATGGCAACGCCACGGACCTGCGGGGCGGCCTGCCGGATCTCACCGGCCTGCCGCCGATTTATCCCGTGGTCATCGGGAGCGGGGACGCCCTGAAGGATTTGAGTTTGCGGGACGTGCGCACCAGTCAGACGGCGTTCGAGGATGCGCCCGTGACCATTGAGGCAGATGTCGCGGCGACCGGCTTCGAGGGACGCGAGATCGTCGCCCGGCTCTTCGATGTGAATGGGACCGCGGTCGAGGAATTGACCCGCCGGGTGGAGTCCTCCGCCAAGCCGCTGACCTTCCGGTTTCGTCCGCGTCCGGGTGCCTCGGGGCTGACCTTCTACCGCCTGGCGGTGACGGTCGCGGGTGCCGACAGCGCCGCGCAGGCCGCAGAGTCAGAGGCGACCCTGGCCAACAACTCGCGGGTGCTGGTGGTGGATCGCGGACACGGGCCCCATCGCATCCTGTACGTCACCGGGCGTCCGAACTGGGAGTTCAAGTTCCTCAACCGCGCCCTGCAGGAGGATCCGCAATTGCAGTTGGTGGGCCTGATCCGGGTCGCCCGGCGCGAGCCGAAGTTCGATTTCCGCGGACGGCTGGGTGAGACCAGCAATCCGCTGTTCCGCGGATTCGGCGAGCAGTCGCGCGAGGAGGTGGAGCGTTATGATCAGCCGGTGCTGGTGAGGCTCAACACCCGGGACGAACTGGAGCTGCGCAGCGGATTCCCGTCCACTCCCGAGGAGTTGTACGGTTATCACGCCGTCATCGTGGACGATCTGGAGGCGGACTTCTTTAAGCCGGATCAGCAGTCGCTGGTACAGAAGTTTGTGTCTGAGCGCGGGGGCGGGTTTCTCATGCTGGGCGGGGCGGAGTCCTTCCAGCAGGGGCGGTATCAGCGGACGCCCATCGGGGATCTGCTGCCGGTCTATCTCGACCGCCGGGTGGACGCCGCGCCGGCCGTTCCGCGAAAACTTCATCTCGCCCGCGAGGGCTGGCTCCAATCGTGGGCGCGGATTCGGGACAACGAGGTCGATGAACGGGCGCGCCGGGAGGCGATGGTCCCCTTCCTGGTGGTCAATCGCCTGGGTGACGTGAAGCCCGGGGCCAGCGTCATCGCCACGGCGGTGGACAATGCCGGAGGCGAAGTGCCCGCCATCGTGGTACAGCGGTTCGGACGCGGCCGCTCTGCCGCGATCACGGTGGGGGATGTCTGGCGCTGGGGCATGTACGATGCGGAATCGCATGCGGACATGGACAAGACATGGCGGCAGTTGGCGCGATGGCTGGTGGCGGATGTTCCCGATGCCGTCGAACTCACGGCGGAGCCGGTTCCCGAAGATCCGAACGGGGCGATGCGGCTTCAGGTGCGGGTTCGTGATCCCAAGTTTCAGCCGATGGACAATGCCGCGGTCCTGCTCCAGGTGCAGCCGGTGCTGGCGTCCGGCACCGAAGCCGGCGCCACCAATGAACTGCGGCTTCCCGCCGAGGCGTCGCTGTCCGAACCCGGACTCTACGAGGCGGTCTACGTGCCGCGGCTGACCGGCGGCTTCCGGGCCACGGCCACCGTCACCAACAGTGTCGGCGCCGAGGTGGGTCGGGCCGAGGCGGGTTGGAGCACCGATCTGGCCGCCGAGGAGTTTCGTTCCCTCACCCCCAATGTGGCCCTGCTGGAGACACTGGCGCAGAAGACCGGGGGCGAGGTGATACCGTCCGCACGCCTGGACGCCTTCGTCCGCAGCCTGCCGGACCGCAAGGCGCCGGTCATGGAGAGCTGGACGTTCCCCCTGTGGCACACGCCCGTCATGTTCGCCCTCGCCCTGGGATGCCTGGTCTCCGAATGGGGACTGCGGCGATGGAAGGGAATGCCATGAACCTGCGCTCGCTCCTGGTTTTTTGGGGAATGCTGCTCACCCTCACGGGTTCCGCTCTGAGCGCTGCCTCACCCGAGTCTCCCACGGTGCTGGTCGTGGTGGGGGCGCCCGGTGAACCCGAATACGGCACCAATTTTCTGCAACAGGCGGCGCTCTGGATGCAGACGGCCGAGAAGGGCGGGGCGACGGTGGTGGGGTTCGGACTGCAACCCGAATCGGGGACCAATGACCTGGAGCAATTGAAGGCCCGCATTCATTCGGAACCACTGGACGGTCCCGGGGAACTCTGGCTGGTGCTCATTGGGCATGGGACGTTCGACGGCAAGGAGGCGCGCTTCAATTTGCGGGGTCCCGACGTCTCCGCCGCCGAACTGGCAGCGTGGTTGAAACCCCTGCGGCGTCCGCTGGCGGTCATCAACACCACCGCCTCCAGCGCTCCGTTTCTCAACGCCCTGTCGGGAACCAACCGCGTGGTGATCACCGCCACCCGGAGCGGTTCGGAGCAGAACGTCACCCGCCTTGGACTCCCCCTGGCTGCCGCGCTGGGTGACCCGGCGGCGGACCTGGATCATGACGGTCAGACGTCGCTGCTGGAAGCCTTCCTGGCTGGTTCTCGCGGGGCGATGGAGTTCTACCAGACCGCCAGCCGGTTGGCGACGGAGCACGCCCTGCTGGACGACAATGGCGACGGCCTCGGCACCCCCGCCGACTGGTTTCGCGGCGTGCGCGCGACCAAGCGGGCCCGCGACGGTGCCTCGCTCGACGGAGCGCAGGCCCGGCGCTTCACCCTCATTCAAAGTCCCGCCGAACAGGCTTTGGATCCCGCAGTGCGCGCCCGCCGGGACGAATTGGAACGGGCGGTGGAGTCCCTGCAGACCCGCAAGGCCGCCATGCCCACCGACGATTATTATCGCGCCCTGGAGACCCTCCTGCTGGACCTGGCGCAGGTGTACGAGACCGCCGAGTTAAACCGGTAGGGCCTGGTCGATTCGCGGGACTGCCGGCAGGAGTCCCGGGTGGTGACGGTCCGAAAGCGGAGGGTTGCGGTGCCGCTTGGTCTGCTTTCGGACCAGGGAGGACGGATCCCTCGGGTTTTTTGGGGGAACTTGGGGCATCGATTGACGCGGACTGGACGGTGGATCCACTTGGCAAGCCGATTGCGTGGGTGGGCCTGATGATTGTCAGCAGGTCGCCGCTTCCCTAGTGTCATGAGGTTGTCACTTCCACCGATCCAGCGCTGGTTTGCGGTTGCCGTCCTTCTTCTGGCCGGCATTTCCGGAGGGTGGGCTGCGGAGTTTCGCGACCGGTATCTGGACCGGGAGACGGTGACCACTGATCGCGGACGGTTGGAGGGGGACAATACGGGCGCCACGGTAGAACCGGAGGAGCCCCGCCATGCGGGCAAGCGGTCCGCGCATTCACTGTGGATTTCCTGGGTCGCCCCGGCCAACGGCCTGGCCACGCTTCAACTGGACGGCAAGGGATTCGACACCTTGCTGGGAGTCTATCAGGTCGAGGCGGGTGGGAATCCGTCCGAGCCGGAACTGAAACGTCTGGAGCGGGTGGCAGGAAACGACGACGACCGCGATGTCACCGGAAGCTTTGTCCAGTGGGGTGTCCGCGCCGGGGAACGCTACGAGATCGCTGTGGATGGCTTTGCCGGCGCCACGGGACCGCTCACCCTGGAGTGGAGCCTGGAGCCGGTGGATGAACTGATCCCGCAGGTAACCGTGGTGAATGGCGACCGCGCGGCGACGGTGGGGGAGTCGGTGACCCTGGCGGTCGCCGTGGGGCCCGGAGTGGAACCCCGCCTGCACTGGTATTTCAATGATCAGGAACTGGAGACCGAGGAGGATCCCACGCTGGTGATTCCCAATTTTCAGGCCGCCAATGTCGGCCATTACCGGGTTCGGATCGAGGTGGGCCGGGCACGCTTCTTCAGCGAGCCGGTGGAATTGCAGATCTCCAGCGAAGGCGTCATCACCGCCTTGGCGCGCAACAAGCCCGAGGACGCTTTGGACTCTCCCCTGCAGGGCGGCGGACCCGCGCCCCTGGCGGCTCGGTCCGCGCTGGCGCGGACCGGACTGGGCCCGTTGGGAGGGCCGGGCGGACTGGCCCGTGGCTACAATGGGACGCAGATCTTCAACACCGTGTATGCCGGACGCGACCTGAGCGAACCCGTCCACTGCGGTGTCGGCGGAGGTGCCTCGTATTGGTTTGCCTATGCGCCCCCGGAATCCGGTGGGCTCAGTCTCGATACCGAGGGCAGTGCCTTCGACACCGTCCTGGCGGTGTACACCTACGATCCGCCGCTTCTGGGATATGCCAGTCTGCGACCGGTGGACTGCGACGACAATGGTGGCGCCAATGGACTCACCAGCCGACTGGAGTTCTCCTGTGACACCGGCCGGGCCTACCTCATTGTCGTGGACGGCGTGAACGGTGCGCGCGGGGTCACCCATCTGAACTACCGGCTGCAGACGAATCCGGTGGTGATCGTAAAGCCTCCGGTGCTGGGACCGGCACCCGCTCCCGTGGTGGTGCCGGTGGGCGAACGGGTGACGCTGACCGTCAGCGTCAGCGGTACTCAGCCCTTTCAATATCTGTGGCGTCGGGGAGCGGTGGATCTTCTGACGGAAACCAATGCCACCCTGGTGCTGGATCCCGTCCAGTTGGCACACGGGGACCAGTACTCGGTCCGCGTTTCCAACGCGGCCGGGTTTGCTGATCTGGCCCCGGTTCCCGTCTCGGTGTGGACCCCGCCGGGACTGGTGCTGTCGCCCGATGGTGGCCAGGTTCGACTCCAGTTTGGCGTCACCGGTCCCGCCTCAGTGGCCCTTGAATCGGCGGCGGATTTCTCCGGCGCCCTTTGGACCTCGACCCTCGTGGTGCCGTCCGAATCCGGCGCGGTGGACGTGCTGATCGCCGTGGATTCCGCCGCCCGTTTCTTCCGCCTCCGTCTCGACTGATCCCTCATGAACCCCTCTCCCAAGTCTCCGCGCTTCTCCTGTCTGCTGATGGATGATGACACGGGCTTCTCCTCGATGCTGGCGCGGTTGGTCCGCGAGGAGGGGGGCGATCCGGTGCAGTGCTCCTCGGTGGCCGAGGCGGAGGCGACGGTGTCCCAGCGCTGCTTCGACCTGGCGGTGCTCGACAACCGGCTGGGGGACGGCACCGGATTTGAGTTCTATCCGAGGCTGCGACGCCGGTGTCCGGAGACGGTGGTGATGATGATCACCGGCGCGCCGGAATTGGCGCAGGCCATTGAGCTGACCCGCAATGGACTGTTCGACTACCTCACCAAACCGCTGTCGGCGGATGATTTCGTCGCGTCCCTTCGCCGCGCCCGGCTGCGGCTGAGTCGTCCGGGTCCCGATGAGGCGGGGGACTTCGTCGGTTCCGCCGCCGCATTCCAAGAGATCCAGCTAACCCTCCGCCAGGCGGCGGCGCATCGCGAGGCCACCGTTTTGCTGCTGGGAGAAACGGGCACGGGCAAGGACATGGCGGCGCGGCGGCTGCACCAGTTGACCTTCGGCAAGGACGCAGCGCAGGTCCCCTACGTGGCCCTCAACTGCTCGGCGGTGCCGGCGGAGATGTTTGAGTCCGAACTGTTCGGCAGCGAACGCGGCGCCTACACCGGGGCCGATCGCCGGCGTCCGGGCCTGATCGAAGCCGCGCAGGGGGGTACGCTGTTCCTCGACGAGGTGGCGGAGATTCCGCTGCCGCTGCAGGCCAAGCTGCTTCGCTTCCTGGAGAACCGCGAGTTCCGCACCCTGGGATCGACGGTGCAGCGGCCGTTCACCGGCCGGGTGGTCGCGGCCACCAACCGGTCGCTGGATGACGAGGTGCGGTCGGGACGACTCCGGGAGGATCTGCGCTACCGACTGGACGTCCTGAGCCTGCGCCTCCCGCCGTTACGGGAGCGTCCCGATGATTTGCCGGCGCTGGCCGAGACCCTGCTCACTCAACTCGCCCGCAAGTACGGCCGTAAGAAGCCCCTGATTCGTCCGGCGGACCTGGTGACGCTGCGCGGATACCGTTTCCCGGGAAATGTGCGCGAGCTGCGCAACCTCCTGGAGCGTTCACTGCTGAAATCGTCCCCAGCCGCCGAGTGGCTTCCGATGGATCTCGCCTGGCTTCCTGCTTCCTCCGGCGGGCCGGCACCGACCGTGGTCGCTCCGGTGTCGATGGTCCCCATGACCGCGGTCGACCCGCAGCCTGTTCCGTCGACGCCCGCCGAGAATCCGGCGCTTTCCACGCCCCTTCCCGCCGGTCGTGCGCTCACTCCTCTCGACGCGGCGGAGTATCAGATGATTGCCGAGGCCCTGCGCGCCGAGGGCGGGGGAATCCGCCGCGCGGCCACGCGCCTGGGACTCACCCACCAGGCGCTGCTGCGTCGTCTGCAAAAATGGCCCGAATTGCGGCAGGTCGCGCAGTCCTGAGCCCTCCCCACCGTGAACTTCGCTTTCCCACCGTTCTGCCGATGGCTCTGCGCGCTGTTGGTAACGGCCGGGGTCGGGGCGATGTTGGATACCGGGTTGAACGCGGCGGAACCTGCCGCTCATGCGGTCGCTGAATCTTTGGGAGTGGCGGAGGTGGTGGAGTTTACCGGCACGGTGGAGCTCAGTCGGGAGGGCGGCGCGTGGACTGCGGTAACCCGGGGTGGGAAACTGAGTGTCGGTGATCATCTCCGCACCGGCGCCGACAGCCGGGCCACCCTGCGACTTTCGGATCTGAGCCTGGTGCGCCTGCGGGAGAATACGCTGGTTGAACTGCGTGCGCCCTCCGGGGCCGGGGCGCGTCGGAATCTTTTTCTGCGTTCGGGTGCGGCCTATTTTCTCAATCGGGAGCGTCCGATGGACATTGAATTCGGAACGCCGCTGGCGAGCGGAGCCATCCGGGGTACGGAGTTTCTGCTGGAGGCGTCCGGACCGGAGGGCGCCACTTTGCTGGCTCTGTTCGACGGGGCCGTGGACGTGCAGGCGGCGGATCAGGCGCTGTCCCTCACGCGCGGTCAGCAGGTGGAGATCGCGTCCGGCCGTCCGCCCGTGGTGTCGCCGGCCATCGAGGCGCGCCTGCGCATTCAATGGGTGTTCTATTATCCCGCGGTGCTGGTGCCGGAGGACTTGGCGTGGGCAGATTCCGATCGCCGGCGTTTTGAGAATTCGCTCCTGGCTTACGCGGCGGGGGATCTGCTGTCCGCACGCGCCGCGCTGCCGCTCGTCGGCGGGGAGGAGTCGGCCGCGGCCCAGGTCTATCGCGCCGCGTTGGAGCTTGCGGTGGGGCGGGTCGCGGAAGCCGGCCAGCGGCTCGCGGCGGTGGCGTCCGCTGCCCCCGGTCGCGAGGCTGTCGCGGAGTTGATTGCAGTGGTGACCGGGGCTGGGGCGTCCACCGGTGTGCTGCCGCTTCCGGTGCGCGCCAGTGACTGGCTGGCGCGTTCCTACCGCGAACAGGCGCGCTACGAGGTGTCCGCCGCCCGGGACGCCGCCCGCACCGCAACCCGCCTGGCACCGAAGTCCGGATACGCCTGGGCGCGGTTGGCGGAGCTGGAGTTTGCCATGGGGAATTGGAACGGGGCGCGGACGGCCCTGGCGCAGGCGCGGGCGCTGTCCCCGCAACTGGCCACCGCCCATTCCCTGGAAGGGTATCTGGCCCTGGCCGCCTGGGAGACGGAGTCGGCCCTGAACTGGTTTGACCAGGCCATTGCGCGGGACGGCGCCTTCGGACCGGCCTGGCTCGGACGCGGACTGGCCCATGCCCAGCGTCGGGAGTTTGCGCTGGCGCGGGAGGAGATGCAGGTCGCCGCGGTGCTGGAGCCGCAGCGGTCGCTGTTCCGCAGCTATCTGGCCAAGGCCTTCAGTCAGACCGGGCAGGACCTCCCTGCCGACAAGGATTTTCGGATGGCCAAGGAGCTCGATCCCGCGGATCCGACGGCCTGGTTTTATTCGGCCCTGCATGACAGCCAGCTCAACCGGAACAATGAGGCGGTGCGGGAACTGGAACGTGCGGTGGCCCTGAATGACAACCATGCGGTGTTTCGCTCCCGTTTCCTGCTGGATCAGGACCTGGCCATGCGCAGTGCGGACTTGGCGGTGGTTTACGGGGTGGCGGGTCTGGACGAAGTGGGGCGTCGTGCCGCGCAGAACGCGGTGGCGGAGGACTACGCCAATTTCTCTGCCCACCTGTTCGAATCCCGCAGCCTGGCGGCCCAGGAGGATCCCGAACAATACAACTTGCGGCTGGAGACAGCGCGGGAAAGCGAGTGGTTGCTGGCCAACCTGCTGGCGCCGCCCGGGGGCGGCAATCTGTCGCGCTGGGTCTCCCAGCAATCGCGTCTGGCCTACCTTTCGCCGCGTCGACTCGGAGTGACCTCGTTCAGTGGCGCGGGCAGCGATGGTGACCTGGAGCAGGACCTGGCGCTCTATGGCCGGGAGGCGGGTCTGAGTTATGCGCTCGATGCCCAGGCGCGCCGGATGGTGGTGCAGCAGCCCAACGGTCAGTTGGAGGATTATGGGGGGAGTCTTCAATTGCAGCAGCGACTGACCCCCGCGGACTCGCTCTACTTTTCGGCCGGTGGCAGCCGCTCGGAACGTGGGGATGTCGCGCCGCATTACGATCCGAACGACGCCAACCGGGATCTGCGGGTGGTGGAAACCCAGGAGCCGCACGCCTTCGCCGGATATCACCATGAGTGGTCACCCGAGAGTCATACCTTGGCCCTGGTGTCGTTCCTGCGCGACGATCTCCAGCTGGATCATTCGCGGCCGGGAATGTTCTTCATCCGCGAAAGTCAGGGGGAGATCGTCTCCATCGCCACTGACCCCTTCGTGGAACTCAATCTGGACAGCCGGTTTTCCCTGGGCTCGGCCGAGCTGCAGCAGATTTGGTCCACAGATCGCCACCAGGTGGTTGTGGGTGCCCGGTTTCAGGGGGGGCAGGTGGACAGTGATACCACGTTGACCCGGGGGCTGGCGGGGACGTTGGACAGCGAAAACGTGGAGGGGACGATGCAGCGCGCCACGGGCTACGGGTACTATCAGTGGGATCCGCTGGACTGGCTCCGACTGAATGCCGGGCTGAGCTACGACGCGCTGCGATATCCGCTCAGCACCGATCTGCCGCCGCTGTCGGGGGACGAAGTTTCGGAGTCGAAATGGTCACCCAAGGGGGCGGTGACGATTTTTCCATGGAAGGGTGGGCAACTGCGCGGCGGCTATTCGCAGTCCCTGGGTGGACTCTACTTCGACAACAGCGTGCGTCTGGAACCGGCGCAGATTGGCGGATGGACGCAGGCGTACCGCAGTCTGGCTCCGGAATCGGTGGTGGGGCTGGTGCCGGGGACCTCCTTTGAAACCGTGGGCTTTTCCTTCGACCAGGCATTGAGGTGCGGAACTTATTTTGGAGTGCTGGTCGAGCAGTTGAGTTCTGACGGGCAACGTCAGGTGGGTGCCTTCACCAACGGTTCGCCACTGCCGGTACCGGATACCCTGGTGGCGCTCGATGAGTCGTTGGATTTCCGCGAACGAACGGTGTCTGCCTATGCGAATCAGTTGCTGGGAACGAGCTGGACCCTCGGAATCCGGGGCAGCGTCAGCCGGGCCGAACTCCAGACCCGCTATCCCGGGCTGCCGCCGGAGGCACCGGGAATGGATCTGTTGAACAGCGACCAGCAGGCGACCCTGTCACGGATCCAGTGGTCGGCGCGTTACCAGCATCCGCGCGGGTGGTTTGCCGAGGGCTACTGCACCTACTACCACCAGACCAATGACGGCTATCAGCCGGCGCTGCCGGGGGACGCGTTCTGGCAGCAGGACGTTTTCGTCGGGTTTCGCTGGCCCCGGCAATTGGCTGAAATCCGGGCGGGAATCCTGAATCTGTCCAATCAGGATTACCGGTTGAATCCGCTGAATCTGCTCAACGAGCCCCAGCGTTCGCGCACGTTCGTGGTGAGTCTCCAGTTCAATTTGTGACTCCTCTGGAAGGGGCGGGCGGCGGATTCGCCCGTCGCAAGGCTGTTTTGAGCTTGGAGGAAGGGGGCGGCAGCCCGGAGCCTTGGCCTGTGTTGCCCCGGCGGGAAGGATTCATGGCGCAGGGCCTGACGGCGGCCGGGACGGCGCTGCTCCTGGCGCTGGCGGCGGTCTTTCTGCTGCGCCCGGGCGGTGTGATCGACTCCGGGATGGTGCGGGCCAGTTACGATGCCCTGTATCACCTGGTGCCCGACCCCGGTCCGTCCCTGGCAGACGCCCCGGTAGTGCTGGTCTATCTCGATCGGGAATCCTACCTCCGCGAGCATCAGGACCCCGAAGCTCCCTGGGACCGACGGCTCCACGCGGCATTGGTCCGTCGCCTGACGGCGGCCGGAGCGCGGGCGGTGGTGTTCGACATTGTCTTCGACGGTCCGGGACCCGACCCCGCGGCGGATCGTGAACTGGCGCAGGCCTTCCGGGACAATGGACGGGTCATTCTGGCAGCGGAACTGAACGACTGGCGCCGACAAACCGGCGGCGCCCCCGACGTGGCCACGGTTGCGCCGTTGCTGCCGTATGAACCGTTGAAGGCGTCCGCAGCCGGATGGGGTCTGGCGTCCCTGCGGGTCGATGATGACTTTACCGTCCGGCGCAGCTTCGCCGGATTTGATGCCGGCGGGCTTCCCAGCCTGACGGCGGCGACGGCGCGCTTCCTGGGGGTTCCCGACGCGACGGCCGCGCCCGCCGGGGGGCGGTGGCTGCGCTATGCGGGGCCGCCACTGGCCCTGCCGCATGTCGGGTTCAGTTCCGCCCTGCGCGAGGACGAGGTGCCATCGGGTTTCTTCCGCGACCGCATCGTGATGGTGGGGGCGCGGCCGATGGTCACCGGGTTCGTGGAGCGGCGGGATGAGTATCGCAGTCCCTGGCCGGAGTCCGGCGGAGGCGGCGCGTTCCTGCCGGCGGTGGAAATCCACGCCACCCAGATGTTGAATCTTGTCCGCACGGATCTGCTCCGGCGACTGCCGGGCGGAGGGGAACTGGCGCTTCTTCTCGCACTGGCGGTGAGTCTGCCGGCGCTGCTTTTTGCGTTGCGTCCGCTGCCGGCGACGGTCGTTGCCCTGGGGGCGGAAGCGCTCCTGCTGGTGGCGGTGGCGGTGGCGGTGGCTCTGCGCAGCGGCGGATACTGGTTCCCTTGGCTGATCGTGGCCGGTGTCCAGATTCCCGGGGCCCTCGGGGGGGCGGTGGTGTTTCGATCCGTGGAATGGTACCGCCAGCGGCGTCGACTGGAGGCGGAGCGCCGGGTGGCGGCGGCCCGGATCCGCGAACAGGCGGCCCTGCTCGACAAGGCGCAGGATGCCATTCTGGTGAGGGATGCGGCGGGGGCGGTGACCTATGTGAATCCGGCGACGGAGAAGCTCTCCGGATGGAGCCGCGCTGAATGGCTGTCGGGAGAGGCTTCCGGACGCGTGTTTGCCCCGTCGGCGTCACGGTTGCCCGAGGCAGAGGCGGCATGCGTCGGGTGCGGGGAATGGTTGGGCGAACTGGAGTGGTGTCCGCGGGAGGGTGGGCCGCGGACGGTGCAGAGCCGCTGGAGCCTGATCCGCGACGACGCGGGACGGCCCGCTGCCCGGCTGCTCATCAACACCGACATCACCGAGAAGAAGCGGTTGGAGGCGCAGTTTCTGCGGGCGCAGCGCATGGAGACCATCGGAACGCTGGCGGGAGGAATGGCCCATGACCTCAACAGCGCCCTGGCACCGGTGCTGATGGGGATCCAGTTGCTGCGAAGGGACGCATCGGATCCGGAAACGCGCCGGATGCTGTCGGTGATGGAGGAAAACACCTACCGGGGCGCGGACATGGTTCGACAGGTCCTGCTTTTCTCGCGCGGCGCCTCGGATGAGCGGACCCTGGTGCAGCCGGGGGGGGTGCTTGCGGAGATGGAACGAATCGTCCGGCACAGTTTCCCCCACGACATTCCCGTCCATCTCATGGCCCCGGCCGACCTCTGGCCGGTGTGGGTGAATCCTACGCAACTGCATCAGGTGTTGCTCAACCTTTGTATCAATGCCCGGGACGCCATGCCGCGCGGAGGGGAGCTGACGCTCGCGGCGGACAATGTCCGGCTTACGCCCGCCGAGGCGGCGGCCATTCCCCAGGGCCGGGCGGGTGAATTTGTCCTGCTGATTGTCAGTGACACCGGCGAGGGGATCTCGCCGGAGAATCTGGCCCACCTGTTTGAGCCGTTCTTCACCACCAAACCCGCGGGGAAGGGGACCGGACTCGGTCTGGCCACCGTCGCCCGCATCGTGGCCGCCCACGAAGGGTTTGTGAACATTGAGAGCGAGGTGGGACGCGGAACGACCTTCGAAGTCTATCTGCCGCGCGCCGAAGTCGTGGCGTCCGCAGCGGATGGCGGTACCCCGTCGACGTCACCGCGCGGCCAGGGGGAAGGGATCCTGGTGGTGGATGATGACCGGGCGGT
>JBDKKE010000431.1:0-2597 GCA_039796255.1 Verrucomicrobiota bacterium
CACCAGCGCTGCGGGAACAGGCAGGGACTCACGAAGTTCGTCCCTCCGGTGGGTCCTCGCCCCCTCCCGGCGGAGGGAAGAGTTTTACGAGTCCCCAATTTCCCCCGTTGCGTCCTGGCGCCTCCCATCGGGGATCGCGGGAAGCCCACACGTCCAATGCTACCCACGTTCCCCTCGGGTGACTCCACCAGAGCTGCGGGAACAGTCAGGGACTCACGAAGTTCGTCCCTCCGGTGGATCCTCGCCCCCTCCCGGCGGAGGGAAGAGTTTTACGAGTCCCCAATTTCTCCCATTGCGTCCTGGCGCATCCCATCGGGGATCGCGGGAAGCCCACACGTCCAATGCTACCCACGTTCCCCGCGGGTGACTCCACCAGCGCTGCGGGAACAGGCAGGGACTCACGAAGTTCGTCCCTCCGGTGGGTCATCGCCCCCTCCCGGCGGAGGGAAGAGTTTTACGAGTCCCCAATCCCCCCCCCCGTTGCGGCCTGGCGCATCCCATCGGGGATCGCGGGCCGCCCACACGCCCAATGCTATCCACGTTCTCCTCGGGTGACTCCACCAGCGCTGCGGGAACAGTCAGGGACTCACGAAGTTCGTCCCTCCGGTGGATCCTCGCCCCGGCGGAGGGGGGATTGCCGCCGGAATCTGGCGCCCATAATGTCCGGCAACCGATGTGGCCTTCCCTGTTGATCCTTGGGTTTTGTCTGGCAAGCGCGGTCACCGCGCGGGCGGAGGTCACCTACCGCGACTGGGACCAACCGCCCCACAGTTACTTTCAGCGGACGCCTTCCGATCGTTTCACCCAGCTCAAGGCCCGGTTGGAATCCGGCGAACTCGCCTTGGATCGCAGCCATGAGAAGGCCTTTCTGCTCAGCCTGCTGGCCCTGTTGGAGATTCCCGCATCCTCGCAGATGCTGGTCTTTTCCACGACCAGCCTGCAACTGAGCCTGATCAGCCCGTCCAACCCGCGCGCCCTCTACTTCAACGAGGACGTCTATGTGGGATTCATTCCCGGCGGACGCATCGAGATCGTGTCGCTGGATCCCGAGCTGGGGGGGATTTTCTACATTCTGGACATTCCCAAGAGCGCCGGACCGCTCCGCATTGACCGTTCGGCACGCTGCATGAACTGCCACGCCGGGGACGACACCCGACACGTGCCGGGCCTGACCCTC
The DNA here is from genome assembly GCA_039796255.1 of Verrucomicrobiota bacterium. Taxonomy (GTDB): domain Bacteria; phylum Verrucomicrobiota; class Verrucomicrobiia; order Limisphaerales; family UBA9464; genus UBA9464. Next base: position 1,178 of record JBDKKE010000431.1, read on the forward strand.
AAATCTGTGATTCCCGGATCGGCGGGTGGCAGCCTCGACTCGTTTCGACGGGAGCAGACCGGCCACGACATCCCCCTGACGGACCGTTTCGGCGGATGGTACGTCACCGGCGCGGGCAGCTTCACCAACCACTGGGGCAACCTGGTGGGCGATCTCACAGCCGGGGTCTTGACCCGGATCCCGGTTCAACCGGGGGAACGCTTCAGCTTCGCACGCTACCCCGTCACCACCAGCGACCTGCTGCCGCAATTGCTGCATGAGCATCAGGCGGGCTTCGTGAACCGGGTCGTCGAGGCCGGTTACCGCGCCCGGACTCATCTCCACACGGACCGCGACGGTCTCACCGCGGAACACCGGGAGGAACTGGATCAACAGGCCCGCCTCCTTGTCCGCTACCTGCTCTTTGCCGATGAGGTGCCGCTGCCCGTCGGAGGGGTGGCGGAAGCGGACACTTTCAAGACGGACTTCCTGCGCACCCGTCGGGCGGTGGAGGGGTTGTCGCTCAAGGACCTGGATTTGAAGACCCGACTCTTCCGGTACCGTTGCAGCTACATGATTTACAGTCCGGTATTCACCGGCTTGCCGCCGGCGATGAAGGAACGGGTTCTCGGACAACTGGATCGTGCCCTGGACCCAGACCGAACTGACGGGGAGTACGCCTATTTGCCCGCCGAGGAAAAGCAGGTGATTCGCAGGATCCTGCGGGGATCCCTGGGGGACCTGCCCGCCAAATGGTAGATTCCCGCCCCGGGCAATGACCCGGGAAAAAGAAAACGGGCGTGCCGGCGGGACGCCCGTAGTCTGAAGATCGAAATCGAAGGGTTACTTGACCGCTTCGGTCTTCTCCCCGGCCTTCTTCCATCCGGCGATGCCGGCGGACATGTGCTTCACATTCTTGTAGCCCAGCTTCTCGGCAGCCTTGGCGGCCGCCTGATAGGCGGAGCAGCGCGGGTTGCCGCAGTAGGCGATGATGAGGGCATCCTTGTTCTCTGGCAGCACCTTGGCGAGGTTGGCCTCGACCACGTCGAAGTTCAGGGCTCCCGGAACGTGACCACTGTTGAAGGAGTCGGTGCCATTCACATCAATGATGGTCGCCTTGGTGGTTCCCACAAGGGCCTTCACCTCGGTGATGCTGATGTCGGGGAATTCGCCGGCAAACGCGGTGACGGCGATCAGGACGCCGGAAAGGAGGGCAACAGACTTTTTGAGGATGTTCATGGAATGGAATTCGTTGTCGCTGACAGTTAACCGATAAGACTCCCGAGTCCAATTCCGGTTACACCGGGCGCTCAGGATTTAACTCCAGCATTGCCGACGACAGTGCGGCCCACCGAAGTTGACCGATGCCTAACCGAGCGGGTCGATCCTGTAAACCCCTTTGAGGCGACTGCAGTCAATCCCCCCCCCGGGGAACGAAGAC
>JBDKKE010000432.1:0-3225 GCA_039796255.1 Verrucomicrobiota bacterium
CGGCGGAATTAGTCACGGACTCGGACACCTCGCCCCTCCATTCAATACCCTCCCCCCCCCAACGGAGGGACGAGCTTCGCGAGTCCCCATACTCCTCCGCCGGCGCCCCAGCATACCCTATCGGGCGTCGCGGGACGCTCCACCCACTCAGCGCTACCCCCGTTCCCCCTTGGCGACTCCACACGCCCGGCGGCAGAAGTTTGGGACTCGGACACCTCATCCCTCCAATACATCAATTACCCTCGGTGTTTGACTAAACCCAAACTGTTGCCACTCTCCCACATCAGCATCAGCTGTCCCACGGAACCCCCATGAAGCCACTGCGAATCTTCCCGTTGGTCCTGATCGGACTGGTTGCGTCCATCGCCCTGAACGCCGCCGACTGGCCCCAATACCGCGGGCCCAACCACGATGGATCCAGCTCTGAATCCCTCCGCACCAACTGGGCGGAGAAGCCGCCCCGGGTGGTGTGGAAGAGATCCATCGGGCCCGCGTGGAGTTCGATCACCGTTAGCGGTGGACGGGTGTTTACCCAGGTCAACCGGCGGCGACTCAACGAGGATCGCGAAATGTGTGTCGCCCTCAATGCCGATACGGGAGCCGAACTGTGGGCGACGGCGCTGGACGGCGCCTCCTACCCCGACGCGGGCACCGGCAGTACCGACGGTCCCCGCTCGACTCCCACCGTCGAGGGCGACCGGGTGTATGTCTTCACCTCGTATCTTAAACTCTACTGTCTCCGGGCGGACACGGGACAGGTGATCTGGAGCCGGGACTTCGTGGCTGAGTTTCCCGGAACCGAGGTTATCAACTGGCAAAACGCCGCCTCGCCGCTGCTGGTGGGAGACCTGATTTTTCTGAACTCCAACGCCTCCCTTCCCTCCGGTGACCCAGGCCGGCGCCTGACCGCCGTACGGAAGTCGGACGGAGTCACCGTCTGGAGCGGCCAGACAGACACCATGACCCACGCCACTCCGGTCTCTGCCACGATCGCCGGCACGCCGCAGGTGGTCTTCCTGACGCTGCGGGGATTGGTCGGGGTCGTCCCCGAAACGGGCCGGGTTCTTTGGCGCCACAGTTTCTCCCCTTCAGCCACCTCCACGGCCGCCACCCCCATCGTGGCCGACGACTACGTGTACGCGTCGTCTGCCTATGCCAAGGGCGCCTGGACTGCCCGGGTGAACCGGACGGGAAATTCGTTCGGCATTGGTTCCGTCAACTACACCGGACCCAACTCCTCCTATCAGAACCACTGGGCGACCCCGGTGCATCACGACGGCTTCCTGTACAGCGTTGTCGAGCGCAGCAATCACAGCCTGGCCTGTTTCAGTCTCGCCGGCCGCACCAACACCTGGATCTCCAGAACCGTTGGCTCGGGAAACCCGGGCTTCGCGTCGCTGATCAAAGTCGGGGGAAAACTGCTGGTCCTGACCGAGCCGGGAGAACTGGTCCTGCTGGAGCCCAATCCCCAAGCCTACACAGAAATTGCCCGGTACAAGGCGCTCACGGGAACTGCCTGGAATCATCCAGCCTTCTCCAATGGCCGCATCTACGCGCGCAGCGACACGCAGATCGTCGCGCTGGATGTCGCTGCCGCGGTTGAACCGCTGCCCGGACTGCAACTCTCTGCCGCGGTGCCCGCAGAATCGGGCCGTCTGAAATTCCGCGTCGTGGCGGCCGACAACTCCGTCCTGACCGCCAGCCACGCCGCCCGGCTGGAGCTTCAACTCGCTCCCGTACCGGGCCCCACCCTTCCCGCGTGGCAGACCTCTCCCGTCAGCCTGATAGAGAATGCCGGCGGACTCGAAGCCGATCTTCCCCTGCCCGCCGAAAGCACCCTGGCGCGAGTGACGGAACGAAACAGCCCGTAGCGTTATCCACCAAAGATCCCAGATGCCATGAAAACGCCCACGCCTCTACGACGTTTCAACTCGGGCGCCGGCCAGTGCCGCGCCGCGTTCACCCTGATCGAACTGCTCGTGGTGATCGCCATCATCGCGATCCTGGCCGGGCTTCTCCTTCCGGCGCTGGCGGGCGCGCGGGAACGCGCCCGACGCACCGCCTGCCTCAGCAACATGCGCCAGTTCATCCTGGCCTCGCTGATTTATGCCGGGGACAACCAGCAGGAACTTCCCCGCGGCGGGACCGACAAGGCCGACCCAAAGGACACCCACACGCCGGTCTTCTCCACGATCAACCAGACCAATCTCCTGCGCTACACCACCGACCTGAAGGCGTTTGACTGTCCGAATCTGACCAAGTGGATGCAGCGTCCGGATTGGCGCAAGCATCCCGACTACGGGGTGGCCATCGGCTACCACTATCTGGGAGGCCACGCCAACACCCCCTGGGCCCTGATCGACGGGGTTACCAATACCTGGGTTTCGCCGCAGAAGGCCTCGGAAGATCCCTCCCTGGTCCTGCTCGCCGATCTGAATGTCGATTCTCCCGCCTACCAACGGATCCTCGCGCCGCACGCCGGCTTCGGACCCCGGGTCGCCGACAACGAATACTTCGACAACCATCCCGAGGCCTATGAGCAGCGTCCGGCCGACCTGGGTGCGAAGGGGGGCAATGTCGGCCTGTTGGACGGCTCGGTGCAGTGGAAAGGCATCCGGCAGATGGGCCGGTACCGTGGTTCCCAGATCTGGGGGGCCGATGGCTGCTACGGCTACTGGTGAGCCGCGGATCGGCGTCCGACGCCAATCCATTCACCGTCACGCGAAGACTACCACGCCTATGGCGCGCCCATCCTCCCGGGCGAGAGTCTTACCCAGTTAAATTTCCAACCCACTTATCGCAGGGGCGGCAAACAACCGGCGGCGACCGTTGATTCCGGTGTTAGGCGCACCGCCGTCGGTCTGGGAATTAGCCAACATTCGAACCTGGATGGGTCGGAACAAAAAAACTTCCTGCCTGTCGACGCAGGACAGGCTTGCGTTCACCCCCGTTTCCTGTGAGGAAGGACGCCGGTTCAAATCCAGAACCAACCCCCCAGCCCCTCGATGCCATGGCAGCCAATGAACCGTTGATTCCCCATACAGTCCGGCGCCCCGACACGAACACCACGTTCCAGGTGCTCGCACCGCGTCCGATGAGCGATCAGGAAGTGGAGGACGCCATCCGCTTCGCCATCCAACGCCGCCCCTCCGACCGGCTGATGCCGCTGGAGGGACAGACCTTTCGAATCCTGCTGGCGGGCGAGTGATTCCCCCGCCACCGACG
>JBDKKE010000433.1:0-3946 GCA_039796255.1 Verrucomicrobiota bacterium
CGATTGGAGTCGTTTTATGGCAAGAAGGGCGTCCTGACCGCGCTCGCTCGCAGTGGCATCCAATCCCGGGGGAAGATCGATCCGATCCTGCGGCAGTCCCTGCTGGAACGGATGGGTGACCTCTCCGCGTTTATGAAGGAGTTCAAGCAGCGGTTTAGCCGCTGGTACAACCGCCACTCCGGTCGCTTCGGGACCCTGTGGGCGGAGCGTTTTAAGAGCGTGCTGGTGCAGGATTCACCCGGCGCGGTTCGAACCGTGGCTGCCTATATCGACCTGAATCCGGTGCGGGCGGGTCTGGTGCAGGATCCCAAGGACTACCGGTTTTGCGGATATGCCCGGGCCCTGGCGGGGAACAAGGCGCTGCGCACGGGCTTGATGAGCTGTCTGAAGCCCGGGAACTGGGCGGAAGCTGCAGCGGAGTATCGGATGAGTCTTTTCGTGACGGCGGGGAGTTCGGGCCGCAGCGACAAGGTGGCGCTGGACCGGGAGACGATTCTGGCGGAATTGAAGCGCGGAGGGAAACTGAGCGTGGGCCAGATCCTGCGGGTCCGGGTGCGGCACATGACCGACGGGCTGGTACTGGGATCGAAGGAGTTCGTGAACGAGGTGTTCACCCAGCATCGGGAGAAGTTCGGAGCCCAGCGCAAGGACGGGGCGCGGAAGATCCGCGGCGTCCCGCTGGAGGGACTCCGTGTCCTGCGGGATTTGCAGGTGCGCACCCTGGGGTAGCGGGCTGAAATTCACGTTTGCCGGGCCCGTCACCTCTCCTCCACTGGACCTTTTCCGGATATCAGATCTAGATTGGTAACTCAAGTTGGGGTTGTGCGGTGAGCGGGCGTGTCCGCTGCGGACGGTTAATACGCCGGGATGGGGGTAGACCGGAGCCGTTCCAGCAAGCCCGAGAATCGGTTCGCGGTGCGGTTGTTCTTCACTGCCATGGCCAGAGCCCTCGGTTGTCCGATCAACACGACCAGCTTCTTGCCCCGTGTCATCCCGGTATAGACCAGATTGCGTTGGAGCAGCAGGTATTGCTGGGTTGCCAGCGGAATGACCACCGCCGGGAACTCCGAGCCCTGGGACTTGTGAATGGTAATCGCGTAGGCGAGGGAGACTTCGTCGAGCTCGCCGAAATCGTAGACTACCTCGCGTTGATCGAACTGAATCGTGACCTCCCGCTCTGCGGCATCGACTTTTACAATCTGGCCGATGTCGCCGTTGAAGACGTCCTTTTCATAATCGTTCTCGGTTTGAATCACCTTGTCCCGCAGGCGGAACTGCCAGCCGAATTTCTCCACCACCGGCTCGTCAGGCCGCGCCGGATTCAATTCGTTCTGAAGTCGGAGGTTGAGTTCCCGGACGCCCAGGGATCCCCGGTTCATCGGACAGAGCACCTGGATGTCGCGGATCGGATCGAGCTGGAACTTGGCTGGAATGCGGGTCTTCACCATCTCGGTGAGCATCTCGACGACGTGTTCGGGTTCGGCGCGGTCGATGAAGAAGAAGTCCGACTCGACGCCCTTGGGGCTGACCTCGGGCATTTGACCCTCGTTGATCCGGTGGGCGTTGGTGATGATGCGGCTATGGGCGGCCTGGCGGAATACCTCGGTCAGGCGCACCACCGGTACTACGGTGCTCTCGATGAGATGTCGCAGCACCATGCCCGGGCCGACCGAGGGCAGTTGGTCAATGTCGCCCACGAGGAGGAGACCGGCCTGGGGTGGCAGTGCCCGAAGCAGGTGCGACATCAGGACCACGTCCACCATGGACGTTTCGTCCACGACCAACAGATCGCAATCGAGCGGAGTGGCTTCATTGCGTCCGAAAGTGCCCGTTGCGGGTTGGACCTCCAGGAGTCGGTGAATGGTCTTCGCCTTCACGCCAGTGGTCTCAGTCAGACGTTTGGCGGCCCTGCCCGTGGGGGCGCAGAGGAGACAGCGAACGCGCTTGGCCCGGAGAATCAGCAGGATGGCATTGACCAGTGTGGTCTTGCCCACGCCGGGGCCGCCGGTGATGACCAGCACCCGGCTTGTCAGGGCGATCTGGAGGGCCGTCCGTTGGCTGGGAGCCAGGGCCTTGCCCGTCTTGACCTGACACCAGTCCACCGCCTTGGCGACGTCGATCACCGGATAGCCCGCCGGCGTCGCCGCAAGGTTTCGAATCCGGGAGGCGATGATTTCCTCGGCTCGTTTCAGGTGGGGCAGGAAGATGAGGTCCTCACCCTGGATGGTTTCGGGAGCCAGTTCCCGTTTTGCGAGCGTTCGCTCCAGGGCCTCAGTGACGATCCGCTCCTCGACCAGCAGCAACTTACCCGCCTCGTCCTTGAGTTGGTCCACCGGCAGGGCGCAATGACCGTCGTTGGTGGCTTCGATCAACACGTGGCTCAAACCGGCACTGGCCCGCAGCAGGGAGTCGTGGGGGATGCCGATTTTCTGCGCGATTTGGTCCGCAGTCTTGAAGCCGATGCCATGGATGTCCCGGGCCAGGCGATAGGGATCGCTGCGAACCTGGTCAATGGCGTCCGTCCCATAGGTTTTGTAGATGCGCACCGCCCGGCTGGTGCTGACGCCGTTGCTGTGGAGGAAGAGCATGATTTCCCGGATGATCTTCTGCTCGCTCCACGCCTCCTTGATTCGCTGCCGGCGTTTGGGGCCGATGCCGTCGATTTCCTCCAGGCGAGCTGATTGGGTTTCAATGATGTCAAAGATCCTCTCGCCGAAACAGCCGACCAACTTCTGGGCGTAAACGGGTCCGATGCCCTTCACCATGCCGCTGCCGAGATACTTCTCGATGCCTTCCCGACTGGTGGGCGCGGTGCTGGTGAGCATGTCCGCGCGGAACTGGAGTCCGAACTCGCGATCCCGCACCCATTGCCCCTGCGCAGTGACCCATTCTCCGGGGCTCACCGAGGGCAGGGAGCCGACGACGGCCACCGGATCACGGTGCCCCTTGGTCTTCACCTTGAGGATGGCAAAGCCGTTCTCTTCGTTGAAGTAGGTCACGCGCTCGATGAGTCCGGAAAGGCTCTCGGCAATTGGTGGGGCTGTTGGCGGCGGCGAACTCACCGGATTTCGTACAGGGGACGACTGCCATCAGCGGAGAACTGCCATTGGCGTCGTCGGCTCCCAGCTTCGGGAGCTTGGTGTCCCGAGGGAAGGACGCGTTTCAATGAACTTTCCCAGCGTGGGCAATTCCTGGCTGGTATTGGGCAAGATTTGATCAGGGAATTGCCTCGTCGCGGGGACGGCCACTGGATTCCATAAAGGCGACGGTTCTGATTTCGCAAAAAAGCCAGCACTGCGTAACCGTGCTTCGCACCTTGATATGAAACTGTATAATTATGTTGGAATCGCTCCAGTGGCCGCACTCATGGGAGTTGCCCTGCTTACGGCGCCAATTCAGGGTTCGGTGCTGGTTAATGGGAGTTTCGAATCCCCGGTTTCCGACATCACCCCAAGCCTGCCGGTTGGATCGACGTACCTCGACGGATGGACCGTGATCGGCGCCGAGATCGCTCTCTGTGTGGAATGCGCGGACTTTGGGTCTGCCGGAGGAGGTTCCGCATCCGATGGCCAGCAGTCATTGGACCTGACCGGATACCACGATGGTTTGCCCTACGGCGGTGTCCAACAGGTGTTCGCCACGGTGCCCGGTCAAGCATACAGCGTTTCCTTTGACGTGGGTGCGCGTCAGGGAACCTCGACAGTCCAGCTCTTCGTGGGAACCCCGGGCAATGGTCAGACCTGGCCATTCGAACCCAGCGCACTGTTGGTTTCGGGTTCTGCCACCAGCGATGGGACCGAGGTCGTCTGGAAGCGGGCATCGACCAGCTTCGTCGCTTCCGAACTCTCGACGGCCATCGCGCTGACCGGGCACGGAGCAAGCTGGGGTGGAATCTTTATCGGGCTCGACCATGTGGTGGTGAATCCGGTTCCCGAACCCGTGGGTA
>JBDKKE010000434.1:0-7631 GCA_039796255.1 Verrucomicrobiota bacterium
TGGGGACGGGGCTCCGCCGCCTTCGCCAAGAATCGACGCACGCCCGGCGGCCCGGTGGATCATGACCTTCCGCTCCTCCGGGTCACCTCACCCGGCGGTCGCCTCCGCGCCGTGCTGGTCAGTTATGCCTGCCACTGCACCACGCTCAGCGGCGACATCAACGCCACCCATGGCGACTGGGCTGGGGTGGCGGCGTTGGCGATGGAGCGGGAACATCCCGAAGCCATCGCGCTGGTCGCCATCGGCTGCGGGGCCGATTCGAATCCGGATCCGCGCGGCAACCTCGATCTGGTCAACCGCCACGGCGGGGCCATCGCCGCCGAGGCCAGCCGCCTGCTGTCGCTTCCATTGACCCTGCTCACGAATGCCCCGGTCTGTCGTTTGAAGGTCATCGACCTGCCGTTCCAGCCGCATTTCAGCCGGGCGGAGTGGGGGCGCCGGGCCACCAATTCCGGCATCGTCGGGTATCATGCCCGCAAGTGGATTGCCCGGATGGACGGCGGCGGGACGCTGCCCCCCGCGCTGTCCTATCCAGTGCAGACCTGGGTCTTTGGCGATCAGTTGGCCATGGTGTTTCTCGGAGGCGAGGTGGTGGTGGACTATTCCCTGCGCCTGAAAAGGGAACTCGATCCTTCCCGGCTTTGGATCAACGCCTACGCCAATGACGTGCCCTGCTACATCCCGTCGCGGCGGATTCTGTCCGAGGGCGGCTACGAGGCGGAATCCTCGCTCTGGTATTATGATCGTCCGCAAAAGCTCTCACCGGAAATTGAGGACCAGATTGTCGCCACGGTGAGAGAGTTGGTGCCCGCGTCCTTCCGCCGGGATTCCCGGTAGGGCCGCCTCCCGGTGAAGCTCAGTGCCGAGGGGAGGGAGAATTCACCACAGAGGCAAAGAGGCACAGAGAGAGGGGAAGGGAATTAGGTCTGGTGAAAGCAGCGACAGGAATGGTGCATCGCCGATCCGCTGCAGGATCCTTCCTCCTCTGCTTCCGATGGATTTCTTCCTCGCTGTGTCTCCGTGCCTCTGTGGTTCACCGCCCCCGCTTCCCGGTCTTCAGTTCCTTCACCAGGTCGCGGACGCCATAGACCTTGTCCAGCGCCTCCAGGATGCCCCGGCTGTCCACGCTCAGTGCGCGGGCCTGGACGTCGTCGTAGGCGAAGTCGAGGACCAGGGACTGGAGATTGCCGTCGAAGATGATGCCCACGAACTCACCGGCACGGTTCACCACCGGACTGCCGGAGTTGCCGCCGATGATGTCCGCGGTGTTGATGAAGTTGAAGGGGGTCTTGAGGTTGAGGGCGGACTTCTTCTTCAGCCAGCGCGGGGGCAGATCGAAGGGCGGCAGATTCTTCATCCGGTCGTTGCGCTCGTAGAGGCCGGCAAGCGTGGTGAAGGGGGCGACGGTCTGTCCGTTTTCCTCATACCCCTGAATGCGGCCGAAGGAGAGGCGCAGGGTGAAGGTGGCGTCCGGATACTTGCCCGTTCCTTCCAGGGCAAAACGCGCCTTGGCGATGGCTGCCTGGGCCTGCTGCTTTAATTCGTCCTGGGACTCCACCAACTTCCGCGCCTCCCGGGCTTCGCCGTCCACCAGACGGGCGAGTTCGATCATCGGATCGCCGGAGGCGGCCACGGCATCGGCTCCCCCCGCGTACAGCCGCTTGCGGAATTCCACGTCGCGAACCTTGGTGCCCATCACCAGCGCGGCAGCGCGGGCCCGCGGGGATTGTCCGGCGAGAACCTTCTGCACCATGGGATCCTGGTACCCGAGCTGTTCACCCAGGAAGGTGAGGGAATCGGCCAGCTTGAGGATCTCCAGGTCCTCATGAATGGGCTTGTCGGAGAAGAGGTCGAGTTCGAGGGGTTCCCGGTTGGACTCGGAGAATTCCTTCAGGCGCTCGCCGTTGGGCTTGGGACGCTCGTCTCCGGCGCGCAGCAGGGTGCGGGCGATGTCGAAGCTCTCGCTGTTGAATCCGTGCTCTGCCTCCAGCAGTCGCAGCCGCAGGGCCTGTTGGGCGATGGCCTTTTGCGCGGCCGCCAACTGATCGTAGGCAGCGACCGCAGCAGGGAATTGTCCGCTGGCGGCGAGGCGCTGGCGGAACTGCCGCTCGGCGTCGGCTTTGCGGGCCATGAGGGCGGGATCCCACAAGCCGGCCATACCGCCATCGCGGGCCTTGCGGGAGTTCTGGATGCCGAACAGCTCGTCCTTCGCCCGCCGTGCGTTCTCCTCGCTGCGCTCACTCCAGGAACGAAGCAGAACTTCCAGGCGCTTGAGCCGGTTCAGGGTGTAGGGGAACTGGACGTCGCGCAGGTATTCCAGTTCGGCCATGGTCAGCAGCCGGCTGGTGCGTCCGGGATGGCCGGACACGAACGTCAGATCGCCCTCCTTGGCGCCGTCCGCGGACCACTTGAGAAAGTGTTCCACCTTCACCGGCTGACCATTCTCGTAGGCGCGGAACAGGCAGACGTCGAGGTCGTAGCGGGGAAACTCAAAGTTATCCGGATCCCCGCCGAAAAAGGCGATCTGCTGCTCAGGGGCAAACACCAGGCGGACGTCGGTGTAGCGCTTGAAGCGGTAGAGATGATAGAGGCCGCCCTGATAGAGGGTGGTCACGTTCGAGCGGAGTCCGGTCTGGTCGAGGGACTCCTTCTCGATCTCGGCGATCACCTTGCGGCGGGCCAGGACGGCGGCTTCCGGACTGGCTCCGGCGGGAATGGCGGCCGTGATCCGCGCGGTGACGTCCTCCACCGACTGCAGGACATTCAGCTCCAGATCCACACAGGGAATCTCGTCCGCGGCCTTGGCGGCGTAGAATCCGTCCCGGAGATAATTGTGCTCCGAAGTGCTGACCTTCTGCAGGGCGTCGGCACCCACGTGGTGGTTGGAGAGCAGCAATCCGTCGCCGCTGACGAAGCTGCCCGAACCGCCGGAATTGAACCGCACCGAGGACTTCATCAGGTGCTCCGACCATTCGGGCGTCAGGTCGAATCCGTAGCGGTCCTTGAGAATCTGGCGCGGGGGATTCTCATAAAGCCACATGCCCTCGTCGGCCGGGAGTGATCCGGGAAGGGACAGGACGGCGGTAAGGGTCATGAGCGACAGGAGGCGGGAGTGAGCGCGGGGCGTCATCGGAGCAGCGGTTTCGTTCTGACTACGGAAGGGTGTTCCGGGAGGCGGCGAAGTTCCAGTCCCGAGAAATGCGAAACCACGGAGGGAAAACCCCTGAGTTTTTAACCACGGATACCACGGATAGACGCGGATGGGAGGGGGAGAGAATCACCGTTCACCAGACCGCGCCCTGCTTCCCTTCAGCATTCATCATTCTTCCTTCATCCTTCGCCTTTTCAGGTGGCCAGGGTGACGAGGCGTTCCTGGAGTTGTCCGGTCCAGCGCGCCACGTAGCTCATGGAGCGGTAGGTCTGTTCCAGGGTTTCCAGGGGCAGTGTCTCGCGGCGTCCTGCAGCGCCCTCGGGGGGGGCGGTTTCCCAGACGGTATTCAGCGACTTCAAAGCGGACTCCAATTCCTGCCGTCGCGCAGTCACCCGGGTCTGCAGGGCCTGCAGACGATCCAGGTGGTCCAACCCCTCCTGCATGAGGGACAGGCGGAGCATGGGTGAGGTGGCGACCGCCTTTCGCTGAAGGAATTCGTCCACGTCCCGACAGGTCTGTCCGACATCCACGAACAGATCCATGGTGCCGGGCGGAATGCGCTGGATGTCCCGGGGCTTCTCGCCGGCCTCCAGTTCGTAGAGGTGCAACAGCCGGTCCCGTGGTTCGCGCAGGGTGTTGTAGGCGGCGTTGAGTTCCGCATGCCGCGTGTTGGCGGCGAGTTTCTCCGCCTCGGAACCTCCATGAACCCGGTCGGGATGCGTCGCGGCCAGCAGCGGGACGATCCGCGCCTTGAGTGCCTCGGCCTCCAGCCACGGGCGCCGCGGCTCTGAAAGCAGGGAGAAGCTGTCGGTCACCGGAACGCCGCTCACGCGCTGAAGCTTTCGCCGCAGGAGCAACTGGTGGCGGCGTTGGGGTTCTTGACCTTGAACCCGCCCTCGGTCAGGGCGTCCACGAAGTCCAGTTCCGAACCGGTGACGTATAGCGCGCTCTTCGGATCCACCACCACCTTCACCCCGGAGCTTTCCACGAGGATGTCGCGGTTCTGCGGCTGGTCCTGCAGGTCCATCTTGTACTGGAGTCCGGAGCAGCCCCCGCCCACCACTGCCACGCGCAGGACCCCGGCGGGGCGCCCCTGTTTTGTGAGCAGCGAGGTGACCTTGTGTCCGGCGGAGGAGGTGAGCTTGATCAGGCGCTCATCGCCGACGCGGAAGCCTGGTGTCGTGCTGGCGGCGGAACTGGACCCGATCTTTCCTGCAATCATGGCGGACCCACCGTACGGTCCTTCCCCGGCAGGGTCAACGGGTCGCAGGGCCGCCGATCCGATGGCCCTACGGGACAAATTTCGACTTCGTAGTGCCTCCCGAAGTCGCGTCCACGGCATACTCTCCGCCCTCCTGGAATGACCCGTTCGCGGACTGGCGGACCACCTGGCCTCGGTGCGGGAGCGATTGGCCACTTCGTTGGACCCCCAGGATCTGGCCCGGACGAGCTGCGATCCGCTGGGCCTTTCCCGTCTTTCAGATGCCGGAGGCATTGACGCCTCACGGGAGGATGGCGCCGGAATCTTCGCCGATGAGACGGGCACCTTTCGGGTCCTGCAGGTGGAGCCCGCCCGCTCCGACCTTAATTATCGCGAAGCCGCCGTGCTGCTCGGTCTGGCAGCGGACTACGGCCTGGTCAGGGCCATTTTGCGGCCAACCACCATTGCCGCGTCCTTCGCTTCCTCACTTCCAAGCACACCAACCTCAAAATCCCTACATCCTGGAAAGAGCCGTTGGAGGAAACCGCAGAGAACGCAAAGAGCGCAGAGAAGGACGGTTGGTGTCGGTGGGAGAGGCTGCCGTACTCGTCGGGAGTTCCTCCGTGAGATGAGGCGTCCCATGGCCGGCAATCGAGCGGAAATTACCGGCTTTGTGTTCTTTGCGTTCTTTGCGGTTATTTGAAGTGCCGTTTTCAGGATCATGAATTGGCTGTGCGCAAAGGCCAACAGTTCCTCAAAGCAATGGGTCCCACCCAGATAAATGGCCGTTGAATCTGAGGACTGAGTGGATCGCCTCGTCCCGCAAACGACGTTGCGCGGCGGGGTGGATCCTGTTCCCGTCCGTAATCGACATCGCGATCATCGGCGGCGGTCCGGCCGGCCTGCGCGCCGCCGAAGTGGCGGCGGCGGGCGGTGCGTCCGTGACGCTCTTCGACGCGAAGCCGTCGGTGGGCCGGAAGTTCCTCGTCGCTGGTCGCGGCGGATTGAATCTCACCCACGCGGAACCGCCCGAACGCTTCTCCGCGCGCTACTCCGGGCCGGGCCAGCCGGCGGAATTCTGGCCCGGACTCCTCGCGGAGTTTGATGCCGGGGCGTTGCGGCGCTGGGCGGCGGAGTTGGGGGTGGAGACGTTTGTGGCGACGAGCGGGCGCGTCTATCCGCGGGAACTGAAGGCGGCGCCGCTGCTGCGCCACTGGGTGCAGCGGCTCCGGTCGGCCGGGGTGAAGTTCGCGTTGCGCCATCGCTGGACGGGCCTCCGCCCGGGCGCGTGCTGGCAGGTGGATTTCCAGGCCGAAGGGGAGGCCCGCGCCTTCGCGGCGGACGCGGTGATCCTCGCGCTCGGTGGCGGCTCGTGGCCGGAGACGGGTTCCGATGGCGGGTGGATCCGGGTGCTGGAACGGTTGGGCGTGGCGGTCGCGCCGTTGACACCGGCCAATTGCGGCTGGGAGGTCGCCTGGCCGCCGGCAGTGCCCGCCCTGGCGGAAGGCAAGCCGTTGAAAAACATCGTGACCCGGGCGGGCCAAGTCACCGCGGTGGGCGAACTGCTCCTCACCCGGTACGGGCTCGAGGGCGGGGCCATCTACCAGCTCGGCCCGGCGCTGCGCTCAATGGCGGAGCCGGAACTCGTCATTGATTTCAAACCGGCCCACACCGTCGGGCAGCTCGTGGCCAGGCTCGGGACGATTCGGCGCGACTTTCTCGCCGAAGCCCGCACGCGCTGGCGTTTGAGCGACGCGGCGTTCGCCATCCTGGCCCATCAGCCGGGGCTGGGGCCGTTCACTTCCGCCGAGGCGCTGGCCACGACCGTGAAGGGATGTGTGATTCGGCTGGCCGGCCCGCGGCCGTTGGCGGAGGCGATCTCGTCCGCGGGTGGCGTCCGCTGGAGCGAACTGGATTCCGCGCTCATGGTACGGCGGCTGCCGGGAGTCTACGTCGCGGGCGAGATGATCGACTGGGACGCGCCTACTGGCGGCTACCTGATGCAGGGCTGCTTCGCGACCGGCACGCGTGCAGCGCGCAGCGCGCTGGAACGGCGGTTTCTCAATTGAATCGAGGAACTGGCTCATCCAAAGGGCATCGTGGTTTCCCGGCAGGGGTGTCGCTTCATCCAGCAGATCGGCCGCCACCAGATCGATGCGGTTGTCCAAATGGTTTTCCCGGATCGTTGCGCGGGCAAACTCCAGTTGCTGGGGCAGATCTACGATGGTGATCCGCACTTGGGAATCAAACCGCGCGCATTGCAGGGCCCATCGGCCGGTATTGCCGCCGACGTCGAGAAGACGTTGGGGTGGGATCGGCAAAGACCCGCGGCAGCGCGGCGGGAAAGGCGGCATCCGAATGGATCTGTCCCCGGGCGTAATCGTCGAGGTGTATCGGCGTCGCTGGGATGTTGGGAAGACGTTTGATGAGATCAAGAACCAGCTCGGTCAAAGGAAGGCTTGGGCGACCAGTCTGGTGGCCAAGGCGGTCCAGGGGCAGATGGTGGCGATCACTCACAACCTTTACCGCCATCAAGCAGATCCTGGCCTCAGACCGGGTACTAACCTATGGCACTAGACTTTATACCAACTGGAGCCGGTACCGCGGCGAGGTCGTCCCTACCGCGGCAATGGAGGGGTCGCCCTCCAGCCCGATGGCTGTCCGGTGGGGCATTGCCTGCTTATCGTCGGATATGACATTAACCGGCAGGCGATGTTAATCCGGAACATCCTCGTTGCCGGCGAGGCGTTGACGTCGCATGCTTCTAACCTCCCGTGCGAATCCTCAAAGCCATGCGCCTCCTGGTGCCGGCGTTACTTCTTGGCTGGGTGACCTTTGAGGTTGTCCAGGCCGCGGAGGTGGAATGGAGGCGCGGAGGGCTGATTCTCATACCCAAGGTCATGCGCTTCAGCGATGACGGGGAACGGCTGATCACCGCCGGAGATCATGGGATCAAGCAGTGGGATACGGGCTCGGGCGCGTTTTTGGGGACCTGGTCCGATCCGGCGTTCGGACGCTACAGCACCTGGGTGTCGGCCCTGTCCTCTGACGGCCGGAGTCTGCTTTGGGGGGGGCGCAATCTTCCCGGTCTCAACCGGACGCATCTCGAAGACGGAACCCTGAAGCGGCAGTATCCGCTCTATTTGACCAATGCCTCGGTAATGGCCTGGTCGCTTCAGGGGCAGTGGGTTGCCGTGGTAGATCTCTCCGGGACTTTTGTGCTGCGGGATCTGGAGACGGGGCTGGCCCTTCCGGTTCCCGAGGAATCGATTGTCGCCA
>JBDKKE010000435.1:0-2707 GCA_039796255.1 Verrucomicrobiota bacterium
ACGGACGCCGGCGTGTAGGTTGGCACCGAGAAACCGAACCAGACGTTGTTTTGCACCGTGGGGTTTGCTCCGGAGGCGAATGTGCCGCCGGTGATGGGAAGCCCGTTGAAGTCGGTGAAGACGCCATTGTAGACCTTGACCTGGGTGTAGGCACGGAAGGTAAACGCATTGTTACCGGACCCAGCACCCGCGCGCGCACCGGCGCCGATCAGGGTGGCGTTGTAAACTTCCCAATTGGAGACCGGCACGCCGGTACCGGTGGAGCGGTCCTGGGGCTCGCCGTTGATCTCCATGCCCTTTTCCGTGCTGTTGGCGGGCTGGATGCCGAACCAGAACTGGTTGTGGCCGTTGTAGCCCTGGTCGGCGTCAAACTGCTCGTCCTGGTTGAAGGCGCTGACCAGATAGCGGGTATTGACGGAGCCACCGAAGAACTCAAAGCCGTCGTCGGAATTGGCGTAGACCTCGATATGTTCAAGGGTGGTGCCACGGCCGATGCCGCAGATGGAGAGACCGTTCACTTCCTTGTTGGACTCCAGCAGTTTTCCGCCATGGCGGATGGAGACATAACGCATGACACCGGAGGAGTCGTCGTCATCGCCGCCGGCAAAGCGGTTCACGAACTGGCCGCCGGGTGCCTGCGTGTCGGGCAGCCCCTCATAGATGTCATACTTGGGGGTCGCGTTGTCGCCGGCTGCGTTGACCGCGTTGTTGATGCGCGCCTTGCCGAACAGGATCACGCCGCCCCAGAGCTGGGTGTCGGTGGGGCCGAGGTCAGTCGGGTCGGAGACGTCGTCATCCTCGGAGGTGAAAATGATGGGATTCTGCGGGGTTCCCTCGGCAAAGATTTTTGCGCCCTGACAAATGAAGAGGTTGCCGAAGTCCGTGTTGCTGGTGCCAGCCACGCCGCGGACGACAGTCCCGGGATCGATGCGGAGAACGCCTCCGTCCAGGACGTAAACAAAGCCCTGCAGGACATACTCATTGGTGTTGGACCAGTGAATATTCCCGCTCAGGTAGCCGGCGGGCACGGTGACGACGTCAGCGCCGGCCGATTGCGCTAGGGCAAGCCCCCCGGCCGCCAGGGAGAGCAGGCGCGACCACCGCCCGAATAGATGGTTAGTTTTCATTGAATTTAGGTGTGTGAACAAATGGCCCGGACGCTGGGATATGACCAATTCCGGGGATGACACGATGGCCGAGGGGCTGAAACGGGCGAATGGCCGCAAGGTTACATACCGGTGACAAACCCGGCGCGCCAGGGAGCGATTGAACCACAGAGGCACAGAGACACAGAGGAGGCGAGGGAACCTGCAGGGAAAACCGGGTGGAGAAAGATCCTGCGGAGAACAGGACCTGAATCCCGTCGGCTGCACCCCTATGCGGTTCAGCTTTCCAAAGATTTTCTCCCCGTCGGCTGCCGACCGCTTTCTCCCAGGCTCTGCATCTCTGTGGTGAAAACTTCCTCCGACCAGGAGGGTCAGTATTCGTAGGAAAGGATCATGGCAATCGAGGACCCCAGGCTGTTGATCGAATAGGTCGGGTCGGTCTTCTCGTCGCCGTAGGTGCGCAGGATGTCCGGATTCAGCAAATTACGGGCGCTGAGACGGAGTCGCCAGTGGTCCGACAGCCTCTGGGTCACCACGAGGTTCAACTGCATGGGCGGGTACTGGTAGACGTCGGGGCCGCCGCGATCCACGAGGAAGATGTAAGGGCCGGCGGCACCCAGGGATATGGTGGCGGTGGTCCCTGTCGCCTTGTGATCGAAGGTGAAATCAAAATTCACAATCCAAGGGGACTGATCGTAGAGCGGTCGGGTGGCCGGCGTGTCTGGAAACAGGACCTGCTTGTTCCGGAGTTCCGTGGGGGTCAGGGCGACCTCGGAGAGGATGTAGGCAAAGTTGAATCCCACGATAAACTCTTCCAGGGCGTCATCGACGAAACTGAGCTTGGAGTTGGCCTCCAGTTCCATGCCGTAAAGAGTCGCCTCATCGCGGTTCTCAAAAGTCACGACGCCGCCGCCGAAGGTTTTGGCGATCTTCTCGATGGGGGCGGTGAGATGCTTATAGAACCCGCTGACCGAAAACACCGTGCCGGGTTGGGGGAAATACTCCCAGCGGACATCGTAGTTGCTGATGTCCGTCATCGTCAGGTTCGGGTTGCCCTCGATGATTTCGTTGCCCGTCGGATCGTAGGAGCGGTATGGAGCGATTTCGCGGTAGGTGGGGCGGGCCACCGTCTGGCTGAAACTCGCCCGCAGATTCATGTTGGTGACCAACTGGTAGGCGCCGCTGACCCCGGGCATCACGTCCAGTTGGTTAATCAGCGAATTGGTAATGGTGTTGCCGGTTCCACCCACAACGGACATGAAGGTGCTCTCCAGCCGCGCTCCGCCGATTACCTTGAACCGCTCAGTGACCGGCAGCTCTGCCATCGCATATCCGGCCGGAATCTGCAGTTGTCCCTCGTAAAACGACGGTGCGACCCCCTGCTGAAACTTTCGCTGGAACTGGTAGTTGACCGTGCCGTTTCGGTTGGTCGTTGTGCTGTAGAGAATGTTTTCCGGGGTAAAGTAGTTGTTTGGGGTGGCCAGGAACGGAAGGGGTTGACCCTCCCATCCGCTCTCACCGCTGAACTGGAAGGTGTCCTCATTGAACTGGCGTTCGGAGCCGTTGAAGGCGCCGCCAAACTTTACAAACCCCTCGAGATC
>JBDKKE010000436.1:0-3916 GCA_039796255.1 Verrucomicrobiota bacterium
GATGCCCCTCCAATTCACTCATCCCCTCTGGCTCCTGCTGCTGATTCCGGCGGTGGGCTGGACGGTTTGGCTGGCGTGGAGGTCGGATGCCTCGTTGACGTCGTGGCGACGGTGGGTGTCGGCGGGGTTGCGGTTGGTTTTGCTGATTCTCCTGGTAGGAGCCATCGCCGGTGCGCAGTGGCGGCGTCCGCAGGAGGGCATGAATGCGTTCTTCCTCCTGGATCGATCCGACTCCGTTCCCTCAGGCCAGCAGGAGTCGGCGCGGGCTCTGGCCAACGGGTGGGCCAAGGCCAAGCGTGAGGTGGATAAGGCGGGGTTCCTGATCTTCGGAACCGAGGCGGCGCTGGAGACGACCGCGACTTCGGCGGCGGACGCGGAGAAGATCCAGGCGGTGGTGGGCGCGGAGCGCACGGATATCGCGGGGGCCATCCGCCTGGGTACGGCGGCCTTTCCAGAGACCGGACAGAAGCGCCTGGTTTTGCTTTCGGATGGCAACGAAAACATCGGTGATGCCGTGGCGGCCTTGACCGCGGCCAGGCCGCTGGGTGTGACCATGGACGTTGTGCCCCTGGGCGCACGGCGGGGCGGGGATGTGTCGGTGCAGAAGCTGGGTCTGCCGGCGAATCTCAAGAAGGGACAGACGTTCGATGCCCGCATCTTCGCGACCTCGGACACCAAGCGTCCCGCCACCATCCGGTTCTTCCGCAACGATCGGCTGCTGGGGGAGGAACGCACGGTGCTGGAGGCGGGCAAGAACCTGATTGCCCTGCCGCAGACCCTGGATGAACCCGGATTCTACGGCTATGAGGTGCAGGTGGAGGTGGAGGGCGACACGGTGGCCCAGAATAACAAGGCGAGCAGCTTTGTGAATGTTCGCGGTGATCCGCGGGTGCTGATCGTCAGCAGCAATCCGGAACAGGACCGCGCGCTGACCGCCGCGTTGCGCGAGTCGAAGTTGGAGGTCCGGGTGGTCGACGAGCGCAGCCTGCCGTCCACGCTGGCCGAGTTGCAGAGTTACGATGCCATCGTGCTGGGCAATGTGGCGGCCGGGGACCTGGGCCGTGAGGGCATGCGCCTGCTGGAGAGCGCGGTGCGGGACTTTGGTGTCGGGTTGGTGGCCATCGGCGGTGATCAGGCGTTTGCCGCGGGCGGATATCGAAATACCCCGCTGGAGGCAACGCTGCCGCTGGACATGGAACTGAGTTCCAAGAAGGTGCTTCCCAAAGGTGCTCTGGGACTGGTGATGCACGGCATGGAGTTCGCCAACGGGAATGAAGTGGCGCGGGACATTGCCATTGCTGCCCTCGACGCCCTGGGGCCCCAGGATGAGATGGGGGTGTGGTTGTGGGATGGTACAGAACGAGCGCTGTTCGAACTCCAGGCGGTTGGCAGCAAGAACCGCCTGGCCGGGCTGATCGCCGGAATGAGCCAGGGTGACCTGCCGAGTTTTCAGGGGTTGATGACCCTGGCCTATCAGGATCTCAAGAAGTCCACCGCCAACCTGAAACACCTCATCGTTTTCAGCGACGGCGATCCCAATGCCCCCAGCGATCAGCTGATGAAGGATTTGGTCGGGGCGCGGGTGACCATCAGTACGGTGATGATTGGCGGACACGTGCAGCCGACGACCATGGAGGCCATGGCGGCGCAGGGGGGCGGACGCTTCTACGACGTGAAGTCGGCGTCCATGCTCCCGCAGATCTTTATCAAGGAGGCGGCGGTCATTCTGAAGTCGGCGATTTTTGAGGATCCCTTCCAGCCCCAGGTGGCGGGAGGCAGCGAGTTGATCCGCGGCATCGGCGCCGGTGAGTTTCCCATGCTGCGCGGTTACGTGGCCAGTTCCCCCAAGCCGCGCGCCGAGACCCCGCTGCTCACCGACAAGGGGGATCCGCTGTTGGCCCACTGGCAGTATGGACTCGGACGTGCGGTGGCCTTCACCAGTGATGCGCGTCCGAAATGGGCGCAGGACTGGGTGGGATGGGGCAAGTACCGGCAGTTCTGGTCGCAGACCATCAACTGGGCGCTCCGTCGTGTGGACAATGCCGATTTAAATACCGAGGTGTCGGTGGAGAACGGAGAAGGGGTCATCTCGGTCGAGGCCCTGGATGCCGAAGGGAACTTCCGCAATTTCCTCAACCTCCAGGCGGCGGTGGCCAGCCCCAAGGGGGAGCGGACGCTGGTGATGCTGGAGCAGACGGGGCCGGGCCACTACGAGGCGCGATTCCCGACCAAGGAGGTGGGGGCCTATCTGTTGAATCTGCTGGAAATGAAGGACGGCCAGGTCGTCGGAGCCCAGGTACTGGGGGCCAGCGTCAACTATTCGCCGGAGTTCAATGCGTCGGAACCGAATCTCATCCTCCTACGCCGCTTGGCGGAACTGGGCGGCGGCCGGCTGTTGAATCCGGAGGTGGATAATCCCTTTCTCCTCAATCGCGTGAAGACCTATCAGCCCCGGGATCTGTGGGAGGCCCTGTTGAAGCTGCTGGTGATTTTGTTCGTGATCGATGTCGCGGTGCGCCGGGTGGATATTGACCGCGAGGAATGGGCGAAGGCGTTTCATCGCCTGCGCCGAACGCTGGGATTGGGCGGTGCGCTGCAGCCGGCGGGTGGTCCCGAGGCACTGGGATCGCTGTTGGCGGCCCGGGAGCGCACCCGCGAAACGCGGACCGCCGCGGGCGCGGGAGGAGTGCCGGTGGCGCGACCGTCCGCCGATTTGTTCCGTCCCAAGCAGGCCCCTCCGGAGGCCTTTCCCCCTTCGGACACGGGGGCGTCTTCGTCCGCAACGCCCACAGCATCCCCAGCGCCGCCGCCGCCGGCAACGCCCCCTGTGGACCCGACCAGCCGGTTGCTGGAGGCGAAGCGGCGAGCGCAGCGGAAGAAGTGAGGGGCGGCGTGGGAAATAGCCGATAGCCGATAGCCGATCGCCAATGGCCGATAGGTGATAGGTGATAGGTGATAGGCGATAGGCGATTGGCGATTGGCGATTGGCGATTGGCGATTGGCGGTTGGCTATCGGCTATCGGCTATCGGCTATCGGCTATCGGCTATCGGCTATCGGCTATGCGGCCGCCGCGCCGCCGCGCCGCCGCGCCGCCGGCTCGACTTGCGGCGGGTTCACCGTAGGTTTGCTCCGACAAATGGATACGCTCACGCTGACGCTGGGACATTCGCCGGACCCCGACGATGCGTTCATGTTTTATGCCTTGGCGCGGGATCTCCTTCCGACGCCGGGTCTGCGGTTTGAACACATCCTTCAGGACATTCAGACCCTCAACGAACGGGCGACCCGCGGTGAACTCGACATCTCGGCGATCAGCATTCACGCCTATGCCTACGTCAGTGAGACCTACGCCCTGCTGCCGAGTGGGGCGAGCATGGGCGATGGCTATGGTCCGATGCTGGTCGCCAAACGTCCCTATTCGCGCGAGGAGATGGGTCGGCTCCGGATTGCCATTCCGGGGAAGATGACCAGTGCCTTCCTGGCCCTTCAGTTATGGATGGGGAAACCGGCCGCGGAGCTGAACTGCGTGGTGGTTCCGTTCGATGAGATTTTTTCGGCGGTGAAGTCAGGAGCGGCCGACGTGGGATTGATCATTCACGAGGGGCAGTTGACCTATCGCAATGAGGGGTTGGTGCTCTGCGAGGATTTGGGCATTTGGTGGGGGCGCGAGAACGACGGCCTGCCACTGCCCCTAGGAGGGAATGTCATTCACAAGCGCCATGCTCCGGACCTGCGCCGACGCATCAGCGACGTCCTCACCGCGAGCATTCAATACAGCCTGGATCACCGCGCAGAGGCCGTGGCGCACTCGCTGCAGTGGGCCCGCGATATGGGCATGGAGTTGGCCGATCAGTTTGTCGGGATGTATGTGAACCACTGGACCCTCGACTACGGCGACCGCGGTCGCGAAAGCAT
>JBDKKE010000437.1:0-3229 GCA_039796255.1 Verrucomicrobiota bacterium
CTTGTCAGGTCACGGACTCAGCACCGGCGCGTGAGCGCGGAGTCCAAGAAGTGGTTAAGAGGCGAGTCGGCGTGCCTCAACACCCTCGAACGCATCGCCAGCTGGAGTACGGTCTAAGGGCGATCCAGCATCGGCCGCTCCATTCCAGTCGTCGCGCGGACTTCTTGCTTTGCGCGGCCGATGCAGTCACATCCATCCAGTCGCAGGTGTCATGACTACGGTTCAACGACCCCTCCACCCCGGATGCTATTCGGTGTCATTTGCTTTTGAGGCAACGGTTCGGAATTATCGGGCGAAGAAGACCCGTTGTTTCAGAAGTAAACATCAACATGGAGCCATCACGGCTACGCCACGAAAAAGATACGCAAATAAATTAGAACGTTAGACACCTGCAATCAAGCGACTGTAGCCTAAAAAACAACCGCGCATGGTTCAAGGACCACGTCAGATTGGATGAGATGTTCTTTGCCGACATTCGAAACTCGGTGCTTCCACCGCTATGTAAGTCCGGTGCGAGGCTTCACCCTGATCGAGCTCCTGGTGGTCATCGCCATCATCGCAATCCTGGCCGGGCTCATCCTGCCGGCCCTGGCCGGGGCGAAGCGGCGGGCCGCCACCACCCAGTGCGTGTCGCAAATCCGGCAATTCGGGCTGGCCGGCACCCTGTACGCCAACGATCACGCCGATTTCATGCCGCCGAATCTCGACGGCGAGAACATCCCGCTGGGCGAAACCTGGGTGCAGGGTTGGCTCGGGCTTCCCGGGCCCGACTGCACCAACACCCTCTTCCTGAGGCAGAGCCTCCTGGCCCCCTACGTCCAGAACACCGCCCTGTGGAAATGCCCTTCGGCCCGCGAGGTTACCCTGGGGCCGTTCCGCATGCCCCGGGTGCGCACCGTCTCACTCAACGCCTTCATGGGCTCGAGCATCCAGACTCCGGCCGCGCAGACCTACCGCCGCTTCTCCGACCTCGTCCAACTCTCCCCGACCGAGGCCCTGACCTTCCTCGAGGAACGACCCGAGACCATCAACGACGGCGCCTTCTCGCTCCAGTGGGACTTCAAGGAGTCGCAACCGTCCCGGTGGAAGGTCCGGGACAAGCCCGGGCAACAGCACAACCGGTCGGGCAACCTCGCCTTCGGCGACGGCCACGTCGAAACACACCGGTGGGGCACTTTGGGGGCTTCATCGGTCCCCCGCGACGACTTTGACGCGCCCAACGACCCCGATGTGCTCTGGCTGCAACGCCACGCCACCTGGCGCGAAGCGACCACGTCGGGCCGTTGAAGGTCCGCCGCAGACTCTGGAACCGAGATTCATTCGAACCAGGCCCGTTTCAGACCGCCAACCCGCCCCTGCATGAACTTCGGCTCCCTCGCTTCCTGGAAGCGCTACCTGACCTTCTGCGGGGTCGGGTTCAGCGGCTTGCTGGTCGACCTGGGAATCTTCCATCTGCTGCACACCCGCGTTGGCTGGCCGCTGGAAGCCTCGAAGGTCGTGGCCGCCGAGGCCGCCCTGCTCAACAACTTCCTATGGAATGATCGCTGGACCTTCGGGAATCGCCCCCAAGGCTCGAGTGCTCCCTGGCCCCGGCGACTGCTCCGGTTCCACCTGATTTGCCTCTCGGGCATCGTCCTCACCCTGGTGCTGCTCGGACTGTTGCACCGGGGGGCGGGAATCCCCGCCGATCCGGCCAATGCCATGGCCATCGTGGTGGTCAGCGGTTGGAACTTCGTCTGGAGCCGCCGCTGGGGTTGGGCGGTTTCCTTGGCGCCCACCACACCGTCGGACAAGCCCCGCAAGGACAGCGATCCCGACTCGCACACTCCCGTTCCGTGAATCCCCACCCCGCCGCCTCGCCCCGATGGATCCGCGCCGCTGGCTGGATCCTGCTCGCGAAACTGATCTACCTGGGGACCGTCTTCACCGTCCTCAAGCTGTGGAACCATCCGGAGTCGATCCCCAAGTTCGAGGTCCGTTGGCCCATCGACGTCGAACCCACCTTCGAGAGCCACTTCGCCACCTGGGACGCCGCGCATTACCTGCTCCTGGCCACGCAGGGCTATGCCGAGGGAGTGCGATCCTGCGCGTTCTACCCGCTGTGGCCCCTGCTCTGGCGCGGAGTCATCGCCCTGGGAGCGCCTCCGGTGTGGGGCGGGTTGGTGCTGGCCAACCTGCTGTCCACGCTGGGCCTGGCTCTGGTGTACCGGGCCGTGGCCCTCCGGCACGACGCGTCCAGGGCCTTCTGGGTGGTCCTCTTCATGGCGGTCCATCCCGGCAACGTGTTCCTGCAGTTCAGCTACAGCGAATGCGTGTTCCTAGTGCTCCTGGTGTGCCTCTGGAGCGGACTGGAGGAACACCGGTGGTGGCCGGCGGCATTCGGAGCCCTGCTGCTGCCGCTCAGTCGGGCCATCGGCGTCTTTGCGATGCTGCCCATCGGGGTCTGGCTGCTGCGGCATCCCGTGATCGCCCCCGTTTGGAACCGGTGCGTGTCCCGGGCTCCCCGGTTCACGCACCGTCTGCTGGCCGTCGAAGCGGACCCGTCGCGTGG
Organism: Verrucomicrobiota bacterium; assembly: GCA_039796255.1. Taxonomy (GTDB): domain Bacteria; phylum Verrucomicrobiota; class Verrucomicrobiia; order Limisphaerales; family UBA9464; genus UBA9464. The sequence goes on from JBDKKE010000437.1 coordinate 2,552, forward strand.
CGGCGGTCGATGGTTGGCTCTCCTGGCGCTGCCGCTCATCGGATGGGCTGCCTACCTGGGGCTCATGGCCCACTGGACAGGCAACCCCTTCGAAGGCTTCGTGGCGCAGAAGACCTGGGGCCGGCATTCCATCCTCAACCTGGTCAACGTGCCCAAGTTCCTCCTCGAATACCTCAGCCCGCGCTACTTCCACGAGTTCGCCGACTCGATGCTCGACCGCCTGTGCTTCCTGACCGTGGCCTACACCCTGCCTTCCCTGTGGCGCAGCGACCGTTCGCTCATTCCCTGGGCCTACATCCTTGGGATCCTTCCTGCCATGAGCGGATCATTCACTTCCTACCTCCGCTTCTCCGGGATGGCCTTCCCGGTCTTCCTCATTTGGTCTGCACCGGCCACCACCCGCTCATTCCGAATCCTCCGCTGGGTAGGTCTAGTAGTCTTGGGATTCCTGCACCTCCATTTGATACGAAACTTTGTCCTAGGGCACTGGGCGGGATAACTCAGAGTCGATTTCTTATAGCTTTTCTCCATCAATCCAATTCGTGCGTAAAGGTTACCTGCCTAGTATGGAAAACATCTCTGGTTCTTCGCACTTTTAACGGATTAGAGCGTTTTGTCAGATGGGGAGCCTATGATCCCCATTCTTTCAAAACGTGCTGACAGAACCGGACTGGCACC
>JBDKKE010000438.1:0-2572 GCA_039796255.1 Verrucomicrobiota bacterium
CTGTTTTTCGTCCTGCTCGTTCCGGTGGTCGATTGAAAGCAGCGCGAGAAACTGTTTGTGGATCAGTCCGATCCTTGACCGGTCTTGGTTGAATCCGGCCTCGGCGATCCAAGCATCCTGAGAATTCTGGCCTCCACGAAGGCGTCGTCGCTGTCCGAGCTGTTCCCGCAGGATCTCTACGCTTTCCTGTCTTAAGAGCCCGCGCTCAGAGATCTCTCCCATGAGCCGATCCTCCTTGTCGCGGTCCTGGGCCTCCTCGAGGCGAGTGGCCATCTCCATCAAGGCGACTTGGCGGTCGATCTCTGCATCGATCCTGCGCCGTTCGACATCGATCTTACGTCCCTCCTCGTGGTTGCCGAGCTCGTCGCGGCTCACCGCATTACCTTGCCGGTCGAGAATGACGTTGTTGGCACGCATGGTGATCTCGTGGAACTCCCGGAGCGCTTTCCGACGTTCCTCCACGGTCCGGAGCGACTGCAACTCGGCCCTCAGGGACTCGTTGTCGACGAGATTCTGGACGTCTGCCTGCTCCCGGGCCACTTCAAGTCCCTCCTGGGCGAGCGTGAGCTCCTGACGCAGGCGTTCGAGCCGTTCGAGCTCCTTGTGGCTGAAGGTGACATGGAGGACTCTGCGAACGGCGATTCCCGGAACCCCCAGCTGCGGCCTTTCGAAGGTATTCCCCTCTGGGTCGATGTTGAACCGGCGCTCCTCCGATAGGTCTGCCTCGAGTGCCCGCAGCACCTCGCTGTTGTTCTCGATCTCCGAGGGCTTTAACCCTCGAATCCGCTCGGCGACACGGGTCCGGATGAACGGCGTCAGGTCGAGCGCGAGCTGTTCCATCGTCAGCACCCCCCGATCTGCAACGAAACGATCGAACAGTGCCCGGAGGTCGGTCAATTCGACCTCGATCTCAACACCCACCCGCTCCGCCGCGACGCCGTTTACCCCGGCGAGGCCCTCGAACACGAATTGGAGGTTGAAGGCACCTGCCCGCGCGAGGACCACATGGATCACGGCGGCGGCGCTGATGACATCGAAACCCGGTTCCCAACGGATGGCGTCGCCGAGTAGAGGTCGGCGTTGGGTGTCTCCGCTACCTCGCCCTGGCTGTTCAGTGGCCCGTTGGCGGCGCCGATCGGGCGGCAGATCCTGCTCGCGGACGCCGATGACGCTCTCCCGGCACCAGTTCCAGAAGCTGCGGGCTCCCTCGGCCGCGGCTCCGATCACGGCGCTTGCAACCTGTCGGATTCCTCCGGTCCAGCGCTCTCCGCCCGACTGGATGTTGCGCACACGACCCTGATATCCCGGAATTTGATCCAGCTGGACCGTCGGAAGCTCGAAGTGGCCGGAATCGAGGGTTGCCGCGAGGGCTCCGTTCCTGAAGACCAGCATCCGGGTTCCTGGCTCGACGATCAGCCTGCGAGCCAAGCACAGGTTGGCGGCTCTGCCTGCCGAGACGTTCTCGACAAGGACTCCCGGTTCGAGACGCCATGCCACGGTGCTGTCTTGCAACCAGGGACTGACCGTGGGTGCGCTGGTCGCAAGATCCACCCTGGGCGAGGGTACCGGGGCCGGTTGTGCGGTTGCGTCCCGAGGGACGGGTGCCTGCGGTGTGCCACACACGGTGCAGAACCGAGCACCGAGCCGAAGGGGTGCCCCGCAGGAGCAGATACCCGCATCCTTAGGTTCGCGCTTCGGCTGCATGGAGGGCTCGCCGCACTTCACGCAGAATTTGGCGGTGTCGATGTTTTCGTGTTCACAGTGGATGCACTTCATGGTTTTTGGGTCGGAGTTTGGAAGGCTCAGTTCGGCGGATGCACGGGATATCGGGGAAAAGGTCGCACCGTCAGCGTGGCCGCGAGTCCATGGAGACGCAGCCGGTTCGGGCCGGATCGCAACTGGGTGTTCTGGTCGGGGCCAGCCGGGACCGAGTCCAGCACAGGCATGCCGTTGGCGGAGCCAAACGGCGTCAGACACCAGATTCCCCCGGTCCGACGCATCATGAAATGCCTCCGTGAGATGGAGGCGAACTGGGAGGCGACGAGGCAGAACACACATCTGCAGCCCGCAGGGCGCTGGCATCCAAGGGAGGCGCTGATGCTCGTCGAGGGTGTGGTCGAATGGGGCCGCAGGAGCTGGTAGAGCATCTGCCGGGGGCAATTCTCGGGGTCGCGCCCAAGGATTGCACCATCGGGCCACCGCAGGGGTGGGCCCTGCTGACCCTTATGCTCGATCGAGACTAGGAGCTCCCCCCCGAGGAGCCACTGCGTTTTCCTGAATAGCCTCGCCTGCAGGTCTGGTTCCGCGACTTCGGGCATGCGCCCCATCCGGCTGAATTTCATGTAGTTTCCCAGAAACTGGGCCTCGTGGCCCAGAGGACCCTCGAACGGGGTGGCTAGCCCTAGGTCCTTTGGCAACGAATGAATTCGCTCCTCGATCAGGTCGAGTATCGAGGATCCCGCCGGGGAACCGGTGTTCCACGCATCGAGTCGCGCCTCGAGCTCCTTCATGAGGATCCGTGGATGCTGGCGGAACCGCGACTGGGCCGTTGCCGTGATGGCCCGTTGGGCTC
>JBDKKE010000439.1:0-5029 GCA_039796255.1 Verrucomicrobiota bacterium
CCGGACCGCTGTCCCCGCGCAGTCCGCTGGTCCGGGCGCGGGCGAAGCGCATCATTCACATCTATCTCAATGGCGGCCCCTCGCAGGTGGACACCTTCGATCCCAAGCCGGCGCTGCTGAAGTACGCGGGCCAGAAACTTCCCGGCGGCAACCTGACGACCGAACGTCCGCTGGGCGCAGCGTTGCCGTCCCCGTTTTCCTTTCGTCGCTATGGACAGAGCGGCATCGAGATCAGCGAGATCTTTTCGAAGACGGCGGCGCATGTGGACGACCTGTGCTTCATCCGCTCGATGCACGCCAACACTCCCAACCACGAGCAGTCGATGCGGCTGATGAACTGTGGTGACGAACGGCTGGCGCGGCCCAGTTACGGGGCCTGGATCACCTACGGCCTGGGCACGGAGAATCAGAACCTGCCCGGCTACATTGCGCTGTGTCCGGGGCTGCCGGTATCGGACGTCTCCAACTGGCGCTCGGCGTTTCTGCCCGGCATTTATCAGGGAACGCACATCAACACCAAGCAGACGCGTCCCGACCAGTTGCTGGAGAACATCACCAACGCCCAGGTGTCCCGCGCCGCGCAGCGACGGCAGTTGGACTGGCTCGCTGAGTTCAATGCCGAGCACGCCCGTCAGCGTGGCGAGGACCCGCAGTTGGAGGCGCGGATCCAGTCCTTTGAGCTGGCCTACCGGATGCAGTTGGAGGCCACCGATGCCTTCGACTATGAGAAGGAGCCGGCCCACATCCGCGCCATGTACGGGGACACCGTGCAGTCCCGTCAGTTGCTCATCGCCCGGCGGCTGATCGAGCGCGGGGTGCGGGTGGTGCAGTGCTATCACGGCGATGTGCAGCCCTGGGACAGTCACGACATGATTGCCGACGCGCATCGCCGGTTGGCGGGCGAGGTGGATCAGGGCATTGCCGCGCTGCTCACCGATCTGAAACAGCGTGGGTTGCTGGAGGACACCCTGGTGATCTGCGGCGGGGAATTTGGGCGCACGCCGGCGGTGGAGATGCCGGCGCCCGGGACACCCGGGAATGGCAAGGGACGCGACCACAATCACTGGGGATTCACGGTGTGGCTGGCGGGCGGCGGGGTGAAGGGCGGACACGTGCACGGAGCGACCGATGACTTTGGATTCCGTGCGGTGGATCAACCCGTCCATATCCACGACCTGCACGCCACGATGCTTCACCTCATGGGCTTCGATCATGAGAAGCTCACCTACCGCTACGCCGGGCGCGATTTCCGACTCACCGACGTCAGCGGCGAAGTGGTCCGCGGAATTCTGGGGTGAGGGGTCAGTGGTCAGTGGTCAGTGGTCAGTGGTCAGTGGTCAGTGGTCAGTGGTTTGGCGTCGGATGTCCTTCTTTCGGTTCTCCGTTTTCTCGTTTCGTTTGTTTTCCTCATCCGTGTCTATCCGTGGAATCCGTGTCTAAAATGCATCGGTGCGGACACCGTGGTTGACCGGAATGGGGTTGGGTCTGGTCCTGCGTTTGCTAGGATCCCGTCCTCCTGTGATGCGCCGTCTTCTCCTTCTCCTGCTGCTTTTCTGGCTCCGTGGTGAGACCGCGGGGTCGCCGGCGGGATCGGATTCCGGGCCGGGCGTGGTGATCTCCGAGGTGCTGGCCAGCAATGTGGGTGGGCTGCGGGATGAGGACGGGGATTCGTCGGACTGGATCGAAATTCACCCGGCGGGACCCGGCCCGGTTTCCCTGACCGGATGGTGGCTCACCGACAGCGAGGGCATTCCGGCGCGGTGGCGGTTTCCCGAGGTCACCCTCGCCGCGGATGCGCGACTGGTCGTGTTCGCCTCGGGGAAGAATCGGACCAACGCGGGCAGCCCGCTGCACACCCAGTTCAAACTGCCTGCGGAGGGAGGATACGTGGCGCTGGTGCGTCCGGATGGGCGCACGGTGGCCAGTGAACTCCGCTACGGACCGCAGCGTCGCAATGTGTCGGTGGGGCCGGCCCGGGTGGTTCTGCCCGGCTGGGTGACCAACGGCGCCGCGGCCCGGATGCGGGTGCCTATCGACGAGACGGAGGGGCGACGCTGGACCGGGGTCGGGGACCCGGACCTGGATGCGGACTGGATCCCGGTGACCCAGGGGATTGGATTCGATTCCACAGTGGCTGACAGCGGATTGGTGGGTTTCTGGGACTTCGATGCGGTGGCCAACGCTGAGATTGCCGATCGCAGCGGCGGCGGCCATTCAGGGGTTCTGCAGGGAGCGTCCCTCTCGGCTCCTGGAGCGGGCCGGACGGGAGCCGCGTCGGATCGATCAGTGCGCTTCACCGGTCCTGGCTGGATGGAGGTGCCGGCGGCGGCGCAGGGATTCTTGGATTCCGCAACCGCCCACGATGCCATCACTCTCAGCCTGTGGGTGCGCGGCGATGACACCCAGCCGTCCAATGACTCGATCTTCTGGGCGGGCAGTGAACCCGGCGGCGGGGGCGTTCGCTCCCTGAACGCCCATCTGCCGTGGAGCGATCAGGTGATTTATTGGGACACGGCGGGCTGCTGTGATCCGGGAGGGCAGCGAATCTCCGTGGCGGAGCCCGATCCATCGAAGTGGCGGGGCGCCTGGAATCACTACGCCTTTGTAAAACGCGGGGACCGGAAGGAAATCTGGCAGAATGGGCGTCTGCTGCACCAGGCGGAGAACCGCGATGTGCTGACGCCCATCCGGTCCTTTTACCTGGGAACCAGCGTGCCGGGGCAGGGGGGATACCATGGCTGGGTGGATGACCTCGCCCTCTGGGACACGGCGCTGGAACCCTCCGTGATCGCGGCCCTCGCCGATGGTGTCTCGCCGCTGAGTGTGCGCCGGCTGACCTCCTGGATCGCCACCGATGTGGCGGAGGCGGTGTTGGGACGTAACGCCTCGGTGTACCTGCGAGTTCCCTTCGATCTGGTCGAGCCGCCGGCCGTGGACTTTCTGGTGCTGCGCCTGCGCTATGACGATGGCGTGGTGGCGTACCTAAACGGAATGGAAGTCGCCCGGCGCAATGCTCCCGGGATTCTCACCTTTGATGCGGCGGCCCCCGCGCCGCGTCCCAACGCCGCTGCGGCCCTGGTGGAGGAGATTCAGATTCCTGCGTCCCTGGCACCGCTGAAAGCCGGAGGCAACGTGCTCGCCTTCCAGCTTCTGAATCACACGCCGGAGGATCCGGACCTGCTGCTGCAGGCGGAGTTGGCCGGCGGTCGCGTCCTGGGCTTTCGCCAATTTCCTGAGCCGACCCCCGGCGCGCCCAATGGCGAGGGGGTCGAGGGATACGTTGCGGAAGCGGTGGCTTCACCCGGTCGCGGTTTCTTTGAGGAGCCGGTGACGGTGACGCTGTCCACGGAAACCCCGGGTGCCGCCATCGCCTATACCACGGATGGCGCGGTGCCGTCCGCAACCCAGGGCACGGTGGTTGCCGCCACGACGACGAGCGTCCACATCTCCCGCACCACGGTGCTGCGGGCGGTGGCGGTTCGCGAGGGACTGGTGACCGGGGACGTCGTGACGCACACCTATGTTTTCCCCGGGGATGTCGCGGGACAGCGCCGCCCGGCGGGACTTCCCTCAAGCTGGCCGGGTGGAGCGCCGACGGACTTCACCGTGGACGCCCGGGTGGTCAATCAGGCCCAGCCCGGCTACGGGTTTCGCGAGGCGCTTCTGCAGATTCCCTCCGTCAGTCTGGTGCTACCGCCGGAGAATTTATTCGGGCCGACGTCAGGCATTTATGCCCGTCCGGACGGGCGGGGCGATTCCTGGGAGCGGGAGGCCAGTCTGGAGTGGGTGCAACCGGTCGGGACGCGCGCGTTTCAGCAGAATGTATCCCTGGCCATCCATGGAGGCATCTCGCGGGACAAGGGCTTTACCCCCAAGCACGGGTTCCGCGTCGGCTTCAGCGGGCGCTTTGGTCCGGGTTCCCTCGAGGAGGCGATTCTGCCCGACACCGGTGTGCGCGGATTTCAACGGCTGCTCCTGCGGGCGGGATCCACGGACACCTGGCCTTGCGTGGAATGGAACCAGATCGTGGATGGTGTTCAGCGTTGGTATCGGAAGGAGGCCAGCAATCTCCGCGACCAGATGGTGCGCGACATGCAGATCGCCATGGGACAGCCGTCCGCTCATGGCACCTACGTGCATCTGTATCTGAACGGCTTCTACTGGGGGCTCTACAACCTGTGTGAGCGTCCGGACAACGACTTCCTCGCCCTGCATCTCGGAGGGAGCGGTGACGAGTATGATGCGCTGGCGGACTTTGCGGAGCTGCATGCCGGCACGATGGACGCGTGGAATGAGTTGATGTCCCTGTCCGCCCAGAATCTGGCGCAGAACGCCAACTACCAGCGCCTGCTGGGCAATCGGGCGGATGGGACGCGGGATCCCGGGCTGGAGGTGCTGCTCGATGTGGACAACCTGATCGACTACATGATCCTCCACATCTTCATCGGCGCGGACGACTGGCCCAATCACAACTGGTGGGCGGGCCGTCGACGCGGGCCGGACAGCACGGGCTTCAAGTTCTTCGCCTGGGACCAGGAGATTTCGATCAGTTCCCTGGTGCGTCAGCATTCCTCCTGGGGACCGATCTATGCGGAGGCTGATGCGCCGAACTCGCCGGCCTACGTTTATTCGCGCTGCCGGCGCAACGCGGAGTTTCGTCAGCGCTTCGCCGACCGGGTGCAGCAACATCTCTTTGGTCACGGCGCGCTGAGTGTCTCCAACAATGTCGCTCGGTGGGCGGCCGGCATCGCGGGTGTGGATCAGGCCATTGTGGCGGAGAGTGCGCGCTGGGGAGATTACCAGCGTCCCTCCAAACCCTATCTCCGCGAGGTCGAATGGCTGGCCAATGACCGATGGATGCGGGGGATCTATTTCCCGTCCAATCAGGTTGTCGCCCTGAAGCGCTTTCGCGCCGCGAATCTGTATCCGCGTCTGGACGCGCCGGAGTCCTCGGTGCCCTCCGGACTCGTGGCCCCGGGAACGTCGGTGACTCTGCGGAATCCCAATGCGGCCGGGACCCTGTGGTTCA
>JBDKKE010000440.1:0-7784 GCA_039796255.1 Verrucomicrobiota bacterium
GGTGTTGCTCAGTGAAGCTTTTCGCGTCCTCGTGCCCGGAGGCAAGCTTGGAATCATTCACTGGAACGTCGATCCCGCCACGCCAAGAGGCCCGTCGATGGATATACGGCCGACACCGGAACAGTGTCGCCGATGGGCCGAGGAAGTCGGGTTCCGCTTCGTGCACGAGGAGCCGGGGATCGCGAAGTGGCACTGGGGGCTCTTGATGCAGCGGCCGTAGCTCGATGAGAGATGGGCATGGCCGGATGGAACTGCTCGTCCGGATGAGCGGCTCCCGACAGCGTTGGGCCAGCATCGTCGCGGCCGGTCAGCGAGAAGCCGCGGCGGGCGATCTCGCGGGAGTCTTCGCTGGTCCTGCGCGCCACAGCGTCGAACAGGTCGCGGTCGGACAAGGAGGCAATCGCCTGAAAGTGGGAATCTGAGACCGGCACACGGGTACACAGCGACACCGGTTGCCAACGCGGCCCGCCGGGAGACGAGCAGGACGAGAGCCCGGCAGGTGGGCCAAGCCCACTTGACGGCGGTGCCGCGGGACTTGCCCATGGCGGCACCGATCGCGGCTCACTCGGCGGGGCACTCCTTGGCGAGCGCCAGCGCCGCCTCTGTCGTCGAGGTTGGAGGTCTGGCCGCAGAGCACGAAGGCGAGGACGATCCGGGCGTCGGACATGGCAGGGGATCTCCTGGGAAGGGGGGGCACGGTCAGGGACACGCCGGTCAGCCAGACAGGCCGACCGGAAACAAAAAAAAAGCGGGCGCGGATGGCCTTAGCCCGTAGATCAACCAAATACGGCGTAAAAAAACTGCTCCTTCCAGAGTTCTTTTGGGTGGATCTTGCTAGGCGGCCGGGATTGTCGCCTCCGGTAGACGCAAAAAGAGGCAAAAATTACGACACAAGCCCCCTTGAGTGAGCGGGTCACCGCAAACGGGTGTCCTTGGGGAAAGGGCGACGAAGCCCCTCTTTCCGCCGTCACCCACAAAAAATCTGGATGGACCCAAAGTTTTTTCGTCCGGTTTTGCCGTTGCTTTACGCCTCTTCTAAAGGAGGCCATATCGCCTCCGATTGGTGGCGACTCGTAAAAGCCGGGCGGCCAGAGTAGCCGATGTCAAAACGAAAAAGTACCCGAAGGGATGACCTGTAGCGGCTGGAGAAAAGTCGAGCGAGAACCGGAAGTCAGGCCTGTGAATCAGGGCTGATCCCGGACGGGGCCTTCTGGAAGCCAGGCAGCGGCGGGCGGCCGAAGGCGGGCTTCCCCTCGGTCGCGGCATACTTGGCAGAGGTGGGTATACCGCACGGTGCGCTCGTTACCGCACCGGCGACTAGGGTGAGCGATCGCCGGAAACCAGTGGCGGAAAAAGTGGGCCGCCTGCTGGCATCTGGTGAAGTACTGCAGCGACCGCTGCCGCGCCCGTGGGACGGGTTGAAAGCCAGGGCACCGAGACCGGCCGAGACGGGAACATGAGCGGTGAGCGGGTTGGGGGCAGCGGCGAGCCGGATCTCATGGGAAGACCTCCCCAGGGCCGCGTTCTCCACGAACGCCAGTCGACGCTCCGCTCCGGGCGAAATAGGATCTGCGAACTCTGGAGACTGGGTCCTAGTAAACCCCGCACGACCCACTCAGCGGTGCGGAGCTGATATACTGCAGTCAGCGCCTGTTATCACCCTTCGTGTCGCCAGCACGATTCGACGGAAGTCCAGAAGACGCAGCGGCTTCCGACGCCCTTTGGCACAATCCGACGGCATGATAACAGGCGCGGCCGGCAGGATACACAGACCGTAGAAATACAAGTTCGGCGACGAAAGCGTATGACCCATGAAGGCGCACCAGAACGCTAATCGAGTCGAGACATTCATTCTTGTCGGCATTGTTCTCGTCGTAGTGCTTGTCCTCGTCGTTATCACCGTTGCTGTTCCAGCGATCTTTGGCAAGCCGGACGGTCCCGGCGCTTTCGGGGATATGTTCGGCCTCGCGAATGCCCTTTTCTCCGGATTGGCGTTTGCCGGAGTCATTTTCGCGATCCTTCTTCAACGGCAGGAGTTGGCCTTGCAGCGGGAAGAGCTGCAGGAGACTCGGGAGGAGATGCGCCGCGCACGGCTCGAGGCCGAGCGAACCGCTCGTGCCAACGAGTCCGCCACGCGACTCACAGTGTTGACTCAGCTCATCACTCATCACCGAGAGCAGTATGCGCATTTCGACACTCTGGCCTTCGGGCCTGCTGATCCCGCTGTCCCAGAATCCCATTTCGGTCGAACGATCGTCAACGAAGATGCTGCGGGATCATACAAGCATCATTTCTTGGAGTATCTCGACCTCGTGAACGAGTTGGCCGTGCTCCGCATAGCCCTTTCGAAGTCGAGCGAGGCGGTCGCCGAACCAGGCGCTGCACCGAATGGCAGCCCCGCCATGCAGCCTGGCAATTCGGGAGTCACGGAGGGGCCGCCATCGGTGAGCTGAGTCGTTCGACGGCGGATGCGAGGATCTCCAGTAACAAATCCATCAACGGAGGACGACGCGAATGAGCAGCATCGACGAAGCGATCGGTTACTACACGTACCGCAGCTTTCTCAATCGGCCGGTCGGCGCGCCGAACGACATCCTGTGGGGTGAAGGCGAGCTGTTCCTGCTGATCTCCGACGAGGGGAACGTGACCGGCACGCTGGCGTTCCCGGCCGAAGCCGGCGGCGGACAAAAGGACTTCATGGACCTGACCGGAACCGTCACGGCGTGGGACAAGTTGGCGATCCGCTTCGTGGGCAAAGGCCGGGAGGGGAGCGCCATCGCCGAATACGAGTACGAGTACGACTGCCGAGTCGCGCACGAATGGGATCCCGCCAGCCCGCCCCAGCGCACGAGCCTCGTGGGGACCGTCCGCCGGAACAAGGACCACGGCACGGCCAAGGCCGGCGCGACGGCCAGCTTCATCGCCGTCCAGCGCGACTTCGTGGAGCCGCGAACCGTGCCCGGCGTCGCGCTGATCCCGGAAGTGGTCACCATGCTCGCCGGCCGCGTCCACCGGCTGCGGCACACAGCCTGGCACACCGTGCGCGGAGACTGGCAATCGACGAAGATGACGGCCGCCGACCGCGAGAAGTTCAAGAAGCTCGGCTGGTATCTGACAGACCCACCGTTCAAGCCGGACGGTCGAACCCTGGACCTGACCAACGGTGCCGGCGAAGATTTCCTCTACATGCACCGCCGCATGATCCGCATGGTCAACGACATGTACGACGCGGCGAAGAAGCCGCGGCCGATCGCTTGGACCCAACTCCCGCCTGCGAACGCACAGCAGTTCGCCTACAAAGAGGTACCCGACCTGGCCAACCCGACCGTCAAGACCTATGTGTACGACTCCGAAAACTCGGGCGTCATGGTGCCCCCACCCACGGCCGCTTTCCTCGAACAGTTGCGCGATACGACCGGCAACATCAATCCGTTCTGGCGATTCAACAAGACCGCCCGGGGGCTGGCCAACCTGATGCGGAACGTGGCGACCAACCTCCGCAACCCTCGCGTTCTGAGCCAGTTGACGCTCGGGGCCTACGGCAACTTGATCGAGTTCACCGTCCACAACTGGATGCACATGCGCTGGGCCACCATCTCGAGAAATCCCGAGACGGGGCTGCCGGCCGTGCGAGGCGACTACGACATCGACAAGAAATGGGACAGCGCTGCGCACGATTGGCTGGGCGATATCCACAGTTCGCACGTCAACCCGATCTTCTGGAAGCTCCACGGCTGGGTCGACGCCTGCATAGGCGTCTGGGAGGCGGCTCACAACGCGTCCCATCCGGGCCAGCTGACGCCGCAGGAGGTGCGGGGAATCCCGTGGTTCGCCACCGGTTCGTGGGTACTCAAGGGGGACCCGTTCGACTGGCCGGGAGCCGGCAGTTCGCACGACCACGGCGGGCACGGCGGCCAGGAACAGCAGACGCTCGAGCAGGTGATGGCGCTCTTGAAAGAGATCAACGACCGGCCGGAACCGACCGCCATCGCGGACGCGGTCCGCGCGCGGCCCGAGCAACGCCTGCCGGGATTCGCCCGATTCTCGCTCCCGGAATCCGTGGAGTCGGGAGAGTAGGAAGTCGTCGGATCGTTGCGGCCGGCGACAAAGCCGCAACCGGTTCTCACCAATCGTTCCAGAGCAATCACTCCAACCCCATGACGAAGGAGATTCACCATGCGACAAGCCAGCACCGGCAAGGGACCTAAGGCGGAGGCGGCGCGAAACAGTCCGTTTCGTCCGCGGAAAGCGGATGCGGCGGTGCCGGACGATCACGTCTTCGGCAACAAAGTCATTTGCGACACCGACACGCGAGGATATGCCACGCCGGGAAACCGCTCTCCGCTGGACCTTGTCGTCGATGCGTCGGAAGGGTTTATTCCGCTGTGGGCCAACAACACGACGCTGCGCTGGCGCTTTCAGGAACGCTCGATGGATGCCTTCGAGGATCCGCAAGCCGCAATGGCCGCGACCAAGGAACTGTTGGGCGAAGCTCTCTTGGCCTGGGGCGATGCCGCACCGGTCCAATTCGCTCAGCGAGCCGATGCCTGGGATTTCGAGATCGTGATGCGGGAAGCCGATCGCTGCAACATCAACGGCTGCGTGTTGGCGAGCGCCTTCTTTCCGGACGCCGGCCGACACGAATTGGTGATTTATCCCAAGATGTTCACCCAAAGCCGCAAAGAGCAGGTGGATACCCTCATCCACGAAATCGGCCATACCTTCGGACTCCGGCACTTTTTCGCAAACGTAAGCGAGACCGCGTGGCCGAGCCAAGTGTTTGGAACGCACAAGCAGTTTTCCATCATGAATTATGGCAACCACAGTGAGTTAACTGATGACGACAAGGCCGACCTGACACGACTGTATCAGGCGGCGTGGAGCGGCGAGTTAACTAAGATCAACGGAACTCCGATTCAGTTGGTGAAGCCCTTTCACACCGTGGGCGGTCCGCCGGAGAATCTGGTTGCTGCCGGTCAGGCCCAGACCGTATTCCAACCGCAATCGAGGGCCACATACACCGGCGGGAAATAATTGGTGGCCGGTAACTTCAACGTAACAGATGAGTGGGGCGAAAAGGTCGGTTTAAATCCAGAAGCCGAGGAGTAAACCGCCGAACAAAGCGTTGCACTTGACCGGGCCGGCATTACGGCTTTCCGTGACATCACGCTCCTTGCAGCCGGCCCGGCAAGTGAACGCAGTCGTTCGCCGTCACTTGCAAATCGCGACACGGTGGATTCCAACAACTTAATACGAACTCGACATTGAGTGAATAGACGTCGCATCCATTGTTGTTTATGATCCGCACCAAGAAATGATAAGGACGATCCAGATGCGGACAACTCGCTTTCTCAAGTTGATTTGTGCCGGATCCTGTGTTCTCTTCACGATGGGGTGCGGAGACCAACCGCCCACAAATGAAGCCATCCAATTAACTAAGGAACTTCACGACTTACACCATCGCGAATTGAAAGTGGCACAGGGAGCTGCTGCACGAGATCGTTGGAAACGGTCCGATGCGGCTGATTGGAAAGACGAGCCACTCGAAACACTCCATACGCAGATCGCTGAAGCGAAGAATCGACTGAAGGTCGTCCATCAGGAGTTGGCTTCCCGAGGCCAAACTTCCGTCACGCGGCAGGTTTTGTCCGACGCGACGGCAGCACTGGACGCTCCGATCGCGTTATTCCGATTTATCGAAGGTGTTGACTCCAGCGCGCAACGTTTGGGGCCCGCCGACAAACAGAACGATCCGTTCTTTCTCTCCGTCCTGTCGAGCGGTTCTCTTCCCGGTACTTTGCAGGAAGTGTTGGATAAGATCCGTCAAGATCATTCTGAATTGACGCGCAATAGTTTCTTGCTCGGCGAGGGCTCGCAAATTCCGGTGAGTCCCGCGACCCCGCCGGAGTTCGAGCGTGGATTTCGCTTCGTTGTGACGTGGAATCGGGAAGGGCGACCAGACATTCTGTTAGGAACACCCGCGGGAGCGCGTTCCGGATTCTTAGAAGTGATGGCATGGGATCCCCAAAAACGAGCGTTCAACTACTACGAACGGCAACAACCAAACAGTCCACTGTGGTTTTGGAAGGGAGACTCCTCGAACGCTATTCAAGTGGAGAGTCGCGGAAGGGCATGCTTTCGATGTCATATCAACGGAAATCCGATCATGCGAGAACTTAATCGGCCATGGAACAATTGGCATTCCGAGGCCGTAGACATTAGTTCCACGGTGCCGGATGAAATACGGCATCAACAGCCGCGCCGCGATCTCTTCACCAACAAAGAACAAGCGAAGATATTGGAAGACGCGGTACGGGATGGGATCAGTCGTTGGACGACGGAACGGATGATGCGATCACTCGACCAACAAAACATTCGCAACGTCTCCAGTTGGACCCGACAGTTGCTGACAACCTCGAACACCAACCTCGGTTCGAGTCAAACGACGAGCGACACGCTGATGGCCATCGATCCCGTATCGGTTGATCTGCCTCGGTCGTTCTTCTTGAATTTCGACGCATTGGACCAAGCACTCTCGAAGCCACTCCCTGTGGTCAACACCCGCGTCAAACGCGCCGATTATGAAGCGGCGTTGGCGAATCACCGTTTCCGACTGATCGAAGCGATTCCCGATACGTTTTTTGCATTCTCGATCCCGGAACCGTCCGGGGAAGACATCGAGGCGATTCGGCTTCTATTGGAAAAAAAGATCGTCTCCCCCAAACTGGCAGCTAGTCTGTTGATGGTCGATTTTCCCAATCCCGTCTACTCAAAGAAACGAAGTCAGCTCTTTGAATTCATCGCAACAATCGACGCTGGCGAGTTTTTGACCGGAGGTTCCAATGTTGACGAGCAAATTGTCACGGCGATTAGAACTCATGCTCAGCCGCACACCCTGCCCACGAATCTTCTGCAAGTACAGCAACTTGGTGCGGCGGATCAGTTCTTGTTCTACTACCAGCTCTCCGACGCGGATCGCGAAGATACGATGATTGCACATCTGCACGAATATCTAACCTCCGTCCGTCAGCAGCTGGATCGTCCACAGGGAGTGGACGATTACCTCATGCTCGCAGTCTCACGGCGCGGCCAATTTGCATCTGTATTACCTGGAATCGTCTTGGTCCAAGAAACTGACATCCTTTTTCCGTCCACTCAGACTACAGACCCGAATTGGGTGATGGGTGCCGACGGGCATCCGCAATGATTGAAGTCCGTGAACGAACCGTCACTCCACATAGCCCTTTAGAAAGGAACCCTTATGCCCAGTCAACTGACACACCTCAGTTCGCCCGGAAATCAAGTGACCCGCGATCTTGCAGGCAAGCCATTGCTTATTGACGAGTTTCACAAAGCCTGGACGGCTCGCTTGCAAGAGACCATTGCTAGGCCGCCGCGTCCGTTGTTTTATGATCCGGTTAAAGTGTCAACCGCCGATGATGTAGACACGGCGACTCAGAAATGGACCGCCTTCCCGAAGCGGATGCATCCAGACACGGCCAAGCCGACGATGAACGATTTCCGCCAAGGAGACAACGGACCAGACGATCCGAACTATGACCCCCCCAACTCCCGTGGTTGGCAGGATGAGTACTGCGAGTGGATGGTCGAGAAAAATGCGGCCGGAAAAATCGTCCGCGTCGTTTTTACCTGCGAAAACCCGGACTATTGGGACCAATTGTGGCATACCAACAAGCAAACCGTCGTCGATCTCTACAAACAGTTCATTGATAATACGGTCATCCAGTCTGACTTAGAAGACGCTAACGGCAAGTACGTTTGGG
>JBDKKE010000441.1:0-2663 GCA_039796255.1 Verrucomicrobiota bacterium
TCGCCCCCGACCACAAATGCGCCCGCCTGCATGGTCACAGTTTCGTGGCCGAGGTGGTGGTGGAGGGCGAGGTGGATCCGCACTTCGGATGGGTCATGGACTACGCCGACATCAAGGCGGCATTCGCGCCGTTGTATCGGCAGCTCGATCACCACTACCTGAACGACATCCCCGGCCTGGAGAATCCCACCAGCGAGATCCTGGCCCGCTGGATCTGGGACCAGCTCAAGCCGAGCCTGCCTCTCCTGACGGAGATCGTCGTCGCCGAGACCTGCACCGCCCGCTGTGTTTACCGCGGATAGATCCCGATTCAAGAGGAGGAACCACGGATAGCGCGGATGGCACGGATAAAGAGAGGAAGGAACCGATTTGAGTGGTCAATCCCCTCGCTGATGGATGACGCCACCTAGAGATGCCCCTCTGTGCCTCCGTGCCTCTGTGGTGAGCTCCCCCTCCAAAACTCTATGAAAAGAAGGAGGAACCACGGATAGCGCGGATGGGCACGGATAAAGAGGAGAAGGAACTGATTTGAATGGTCAGTCCCCTCGCTGATGGATGACGCCACCCGGAGATCCCCCTCTGTGCCTCCGTGCCTCTGTGGTGAACTCCCTCTCCGCTCCAAATCTCCGTGGTTCCCCCACCCGTTGAACCGGGCGACCAGGATCAGATGAACTCGTTGAAGATGGCTTCGAGCAGTTCCTGGCGGCCGCTTTCCAGATTCTTGACGTCGCCCAAGGCCAGCGCGTGTTTTTCGCAGTCGGCGAAGGTGGCCTTGCCCGACTCGATCTTCGCTCCGATGCCTTCGTCCCAACTGCGATAACGGTCCTTGATGAAGGCGTCGAGACGACCGTCGGCGCGCACCCGGGCGGCGATCTTGAGTCCGCGGGCGAAGGTGTCCATGCCAGCGATGTGGGCGTAGAACAGGTCCTCGGGCATGAAGCTTTCCCGGCGCACCTTGGCGTCGAAGTTGACCCCGCCGCGGGTGAGTCCGCCGTGCTTCAGGATTCCGAGCATGGTCTTGGCGGTGAGGTACAGATCGGTGGGGAATTGATCGGTGTCCCAACCCAGGAAGTAGTCCCCCATGTTGGCGTCAATGGAGCCCAGGGCTCCCGCCGCGCCGGCGACCTCCACCTCATGCTCCATGGTGTGCCCGGCCAGCCAGGCGTGGTTGACCTCCAGGTTCAACTGAAAGTGTTCCAACAGTCCATACTCGCGGAGGAAGTTGAGGCAGGCGGCGGCGTCGGAATCGTACTGGTGGCGGGTGGGTTCCTTGGGCTTGGGCTCGATCCAGAACGGACCCTTGAACCCGATCTTCTGCTTGTAGGCGACCGCCATGTGCATGAAGCGGGCGAGATGATCCATCTCGCGCTTCAGATCGGTGTTGATCAGGGAGGAGTAGCCCTCGCGTCCGCCCCAGAACACGTAGCCCTCGCCCCCCAGTTCGTGCGTCCACTCCAGGGCCTTCTTCACCTGGGCGGCGGCGAAGCAGAAGACATCCGCGTTGCAGCTGGTGGCCGCCCCGTGCATGTAGCGCGGGTGGACAAAGTTCTGGGCGGTGCCCCAGAGCAGGCGAATTCCCGTGTCGCGCTGCAGCTTCTGCAGTTCCCGGGCCACCGTGTCGAACTGCTTGTTGGCGTCCTTCAGCGACTTGCCATGCGACGCCAGATCGCGGTCGTGCCAGGCGTAGTAGGGAATCCCCAGTTTGCCGGCGAACTCGAAGAAGGCATGGGCCCGGGCGATGGCCTCGCGGGGAGTGCATTCCCCGGTGTTCCAGTTCCGGCGGGCCGTGCCCCAGCCAAACATGTCCGCACCCGATCCGCGCATGGTGTGCCAGTAGACTGCGGAGAAGCGGAGATGATCCCGCATCGACTTCCCCTCCACCAGTTCCTCGGGGTTGTAGTGCTTGAAGGCGAGGGGACTCTTCGAGTCGGGACCTTCATAGTGAACGGTGCCGATCTTCGGAAAAAATTGCTTGGCCATAGACGTGCGTGAAGGGAGAACGCTAGGAAAGGAAACGCATCTGGGGAAGCGGTGAATTTCCTCAGTCGGATACCGCAAATTCCCACTTGTGGATTATTACCCGATCCGGTCGGCGATCAGGCGCGGGTGCCCAATCCGATGACGTTCCGCAGATAGTTCAGGCTGCGGGTCAACTCCCCCTCCTGGCGCTCGCGGTCATTGAGTCCGTCGGCGGCCAGCGGACGTCCCTTCTTGGCCAGGGCCAGGAAGGCGGCGAATTCCGCCGCGGACTTCTTGGGGAAGGCCGTCCAGAATTCGGCGGTGAGATAGGGGAACTCGGGGGCGAACCCGCCGATGGTCTCCACGTTGACCGCCACGCCCGGGCACAACTGGGCGTAACGTTCGAAGAACTTCTTGGGATCCACGCAGCTGCCCTCGGGGTAGGCGGTCCATTGGATCTTGCAGCCCTTCTCCGTCTCCCAGATGGCCGTGTCGCGCAGACTGGTGGCGAGGGTGTAAGGACCGAGTTTCTCCAGGGAGTCCATGGGGTCCTCCAGCGTCCAGGCCGCATTGCCGGAATCCAGATTCACCCCCACGAAATCGCGTCCGGCGGCCTCAACCAGGCTGACCAGTTCCACGGCGGTCATGTCCCCGGCATGGTTCTCCACGGCGATCTTGACTCCGGAGTCCACCGCCAGGCTGCG
>JBDKKE010000442.1:0-3144 GCA_039796255.1 Verrucomicrobiota bacterium
ACATCACCGCTGTCGCAGCCGGACCGCGATGCTTCCCATGGTGACAATGAACGTAAATTGGCGTCGGGAGAGTGGCTGCCGCCTGCGCCAGTTCGCTGACTCGATGGGTCGGAATTCCACCATACCCAAACGGCAAATGCACATAGCGCAGGCCGTAGCGCCGCGCCGCCTCGTTATCGGGCCGGGCGCCGTCGACACTCACGATGGCCTTGACCCCCAGTCTCGCCAATTCCTCGAACGCAACCTCCCCCTCCGGTTGGGAGCCTGAAAGAATTCGGGAACTGACCCGGAAGAAATTGTGGCAGTTCGTCGATTCCAGTGGGGTAGCCAGCGGGGCCAGGGCGGCGTCGGCCCCATGGAGCAGGTTGGCAGTCCGCAGCGCCAACAGCATGGCGATCACCAGCCACCCCAGCGGGGAGCGCATTCGTGCCGTGCGGTCGCTACATTCCATCTGTAGGGACACCGTTTCAGCAAACACCCCACCGTTCAACAGAGGTTTCGAAAGGGTGCCGCCCAGGGATGCTGCGAGTCCGCGCTGTAGCGACGGATCCAGGGCAATAGCTACGGCGAACGGAGTCCGCACCTCCATCCGGACGCGAAGGGTCGTCAGATCAACACTCTACCCGGGAAACGGCCGGGAAGGACTGTCGCCTTCAGGACAGATCCATCGCCACAGCCCGGTCTCCATTGGCGATCACGCCCCCCTGCGGCAATTCTCCGCACCACGGATCCGAGTATCCCGGAGTCGCCGCTGATCGGACCGTCCCAGCGTGCACGGCCGGGGAGCGGACCCGGGAAATCGCGGTCCGGTAGTGGCCTTCGATCTGCTCCAGGATTCGCGACCAACTCATGCCCTCGGCCACCCGGCGGGCGTTCTCGCCGATGCGTCGGAGACGATGCGTGCCCCTGGCCGCCTGCATCGCCAGGCGGACGAACTGGTCGGCATCCTCATAGGGGGCCAGCCAGCCACTCTCCCCGTGCCGGATCAATTGGGCGGCCGCCGCATAATCAAAAGCCACCACGGCGAGACCGCTGGCCATCGCCTCAGGAGTCACGTTGCCGTAGGTCTCCGTCAGGCTGGGAAACAGCAGAACATCCGCCGAGGCATAATGGGCGGCGAGATCTTCCCCTCGGCGCATACCTGCGAACACGGCGTCCGGACAGCGCGTCTGCATTCCGGAGCGTGACGGCCCGTCGCCCACCAGCACCAGGACGGCGGACGGGTTCACCCGACGCATCGCCGCAAAGGCTGCTTGGAGAACGCCCAGATTCTTTTCCGGCGCCAACCGCCCCACCGCCAGCACCACCACGGTGTCCGGGGTGGCGCCCCAACTTCGGCGCAATTCCTCGCTCCGTCGGACCGGATCAAACAACCGCGTGTCGACCCCGCGCGCCACCACGGCAAGGTTCTCAAAGCCGGCTTCCGCGAGGTCTCCGGCCAGGGCACCTGTGGGCACCATGGTGCAGGCTGTCCGGTTGTGAAAGTGGCGCAGGTAACGCTGGATCGGTCGACGCAACCAACCCACCCCGTAGTGACGGCTGTAGGCGTGGAAATTAGTGCGAAACTCCGAAACCACCGGAATTCCCAGCGCGGTCGCCGCTCGCAGGGCGGACCACCCCAGGGGCCCTTCTGTGGCGATGTGGACCATTTCCGGACGGTCCTGCTCCCAGAGGCGGCGCAGCTTCCCGCCCGAAGGCATTCCCACTCTCAATCCCCGATAGCCGGGGATGTCGGCTCCACCCGTCAGGACCTCCAGCAGCCCACCCTCGTTTCCAGCACAGTCCTCCGGACCCTGGCGGGGCCGGATCAACTGCACCGAACTCCCACGCTGCCGCAAACCCTCGACTACGCGGGCCACGGTCATGGCGACCCCATTTACTTCCGGCGGGTACGTTTCCGTCACCACCGCGACACGGAACCCCCGTCCGGCGATCGGATTTGCCGGATTCGGGAGTCCAGTCGAGACGCCCGCATCGGTGGCGGAAGAGGCGGGAACCGGAGGTTCCGGGATGGCAACCCCTGGGAAAACCGTAACCGCAGATTCGGACTGCATTTGGACACGTTGAAGCCACAAGGCAACGGATCCGTGGCGGTCATATAATATTTCGGTATCGATACGCCCCCGTCACCTGCCCTTCACCGACCGCAGTTTCCCTTGTGGCGAACGGTGTCCGCCGGGCACCCGAAACAAAACTGCAACACGACATCCACTCACGGTGAACTCATATCTCGAGGCCCTCAGGATCCAGCGCTGGGACGACCACCGCTACTACCATCACAGTCGCATCAATCAGGCACTCCACCTGCTCAGTGCGATCAGCTTCCTGTGCGCATACGCGCTCCTGTTCATTGAGCCGGCGGCGGCAGCCCTGCTCGCCTGGGGGGTGTCCATGACCAGCCGACAGGCCGGTCACTTCTTCTTCGAACCCCGCGGATACGACCACGTCAACGAGGCATCCCACGAGCACAAGGAAGAAATCAAACTCGGCTACAACCTGCAGCGCAAAGTGGTGCTGATGTCCATCTGGGCCGCCGTGCCGGTGGTACTCTACTTCCAGCCGTCGCTCTTCGGCACCATCACTCCCGCCGCGGACCTCATGGGCTTCGTCCACAATGTCGGCATGGGCTGGCTGTACATCGGCGCGGGCGGACTGGTGTTCCGCACCCTTCAACTGTGCGTGATCAAGGACGTGCAGACGGGACTGGTCTGGATGACCAAGATCCTCACCGACCCCTTCCACGACATCATGCTCTATTGGCGGTCGCCGCTGTACCTGCTCCGTGGGGAACTGGTGGACCCGATGCTGCACGCTCGGGGACACTGATCGGTTCTCACCGCCGCTTTACCAGCATCTCGCGCAGAATGCCGCGCCGGATCGCCTTGTCGGTCAGCGCGCCATCATGCCACCACCATCCGTCACGCTGCATCGCACGGGCCGCCCGCTCAAAGCGGGCGGCCACTTCCTCAAAGTCGGCCTCGGTGAAGTTGAGACTAAAGATGAGGCGTCCGCTGCCCACCCAGCTCAAGGCGAGCCCTTCGGCCCTCAGATAGAACTGGAACATCCAGTTGTACCGCGACGGTTGGGCGTAGAGCACGGTCCAGATGGTGGACAGATTGGCCACCTGAACCGGGAGCCCGGCCG
>JBDKKE010000443.1:0-8479 GCA_039796255.1 Verrucomicrobiota bacterium
CAGGAACCATTCCGACCCGACATGGCCGGTCCCACGTCCGTCCCCAGGAGTCCCGCGTAATCCGCCGGAGCCGTCTCATAACCAATGCCTCCCGTCCCTGAAGCCCAGTCCGCATCGGGAAATCCTGGCATCCGCCAGCGATCTCCCAGGGAATCATTGGTGGGGACAGACACCCGCACTGGGGCGTCCGGCGGGAGCACGGTCACGGAGGTGGCATCCGACACGCCGAAGGAAACGCCCGGATACTGGGGCCGGTAGGTCGGAGCGAACTCCGCAGCGACCCGTCCATCCGGGGCCACCAGGGCCAAATACTCACCGCCGGCATCTAGCCTGAAGTTGGTGTGCAGCGGCCCATCCGCCGTCGCCCGATTCTTTCCGGAGGCGAAGACCACCAGGAATCCTCCCGGCACCAAAGGAATCGCCGGCAGTCGCCACTGGACGGGGTTGGTCGCCAGGTCGGTCAGGGTCCACCCCTCGAGGTTGACTGGCGTGGGATCCGGATTGTAGAGCTCGATCCAGTCTGGCGTGTCCCCGTCCTCATCCTTCAATCCCCCGCGATTGGAGGCGAGGAACTCGCTGATGACCGGACCCGCGGCCAACTCGGGCGTGAGCAGGCCCAGCACACCAAGCATACCTAGAAGAGAGGAGCGCCACATGAGACGGCCCCCAAAGAAGCACTCCCCGTTCCAATCCGGGCGCTTCCAGCTCTTCTCTTCCGGCAGACTTCTTTCGAGCCCTTTTAGCGCCGGTGCAGGCGCAGCGCATTTCCGATGACGATAACGTCACTGAATCCCATGGCGGCAGCACACACCACCGGACTGAGCAGGCCGGTGGCGGCGAGGGGAATCGCGGCGGCGTTGTAGAAGAAGGCCCAGAACAGGTTCTGGCGGATCACCCGCAGGGTGGCGTGGGCGAGATCCAGGGCTTCGGGAATGGCAGCGAGATCGGACTTCAGCAGCAGAATATCAGCGGCCTCACGGGCCACGTCGGTTGCCTGCGTCACCGCAATGCCCAAATCCGCCTGCGCCAAGGCCGGGCCATCGTTCAATCCGTCCCCGACGAAAGCGACTCGCTCCCCTTTTTCCTGCAGTTTCCGGATGATTTCCGCCTTCTGCTCCGGACGCACCTCTGCGTAGACCGCGTCTGCTTCCAGTCCGAGTTCCCGGGCGACGGCGGCGGCAGTATCCCGGCGGTCCCCGGTGAGCAGACGGACCGACCGGCCGGATTGCCGGAGCTGATCCAGAATCTCCTTCGCGTTCGGCTTGAGGGCATCGCGAACCGCAAAGGCTCCCAGCAACTCTCGGTCCCGCACCAAAAATAGCACGGTGGCCCCCGTCTTTGCGTGCTCTCCCACAAAGTCCCTGGCCGGAGTGAGGTCCACACTCAACCCTTCCAACCATCCGGCGGAGCCCAGCCGCAGGGTTGCAGCGGAGGAACCATCCGCAGACGCGATGGCCTCCACACCCGATCCCCGAATCTCCCGCCATCCGGTGAGCGCGGACGGAACTTCACCGCCAACCAGCCGAGCCACAGCCCGGGACAGTGGGTGTTGGGATGGACTGGCGAGGCCAGCGGCGAGTGGACCGAGCGGAGTCGGCCGGGAGACTTCAGGACGGAAATCCGCCTGCGCCACCACCACCGGCCGCCCCTGGGTGAGCGTCCCGGTCTTGTCGAAAATCAGCAGGGTCACCTTTCCGGACTTCTCCAGGGCCAGGGCGTCTCGGATGAGGATTCCCCGGCGCGCCGCGGCATTGACTCCCGCCATCAGCGCGGTCGGGGTGGCCAGTCCCATCGCGCAGGGACAGGCCACGATCAGCACCGCCGCGAACATGGCGAACGCAGCGGCCGCCGGACTGGCGGGCACGGTGGTGGTCCACAGCCACCCAGCCAAACGCTCATGAACAGCGAGAGCCGAGGGATAGGCGAGACCCCACCACAGAGCCGTGCCCAGCGCGATGACCACCACGACGGGCACGAAGACCGAACTGACCCGGTCAGCCAGACGCTGGATCTGGGCGCGGCTCGATTGGGCGCGCTGGACGGCGGCAATGATGTGGGCCAACGCCGTTGCCTCTCCCGTGGCGCGCACGCTGGCGATCAACCGGCCGTTCTGATTCACCGTGCCGGCAAAGAGTTTGGCGCCCGCCGATTTCTCCACCGGTAACCCCTCACCGGTCAGCATGGATTCGTCCACGGCGGAGTCTCCGGACATCACCTGGGCGTCCACCGGAACTCGGTCGCCCGGCCTGAGGGCGATGCGGTCGCCCGGCACCAGAGAGGCCACCGGCACCTCCACCTCGCCCTCACTCTTGGCGTCGAGTTTTCGCGCCGTGGCAGGCGCCAGTCGCAGCAGGGATTGCAGGGCAGCCCCTGCCCGCGTGCTCATGCGGGCCTCCATCCAGTGACCCGCGCTGATCAGGGTCAGGATGGCTGCCGACTCCATGAAGTACAGATGCCCGTGGTATCCGGTGAGCAGGCCCCAGACGCTGAATCCGAAGGCCGCGGTGGATCCCAGCGACACCAGGGTGTCCATGTTGGACTGTCCGACGCGTGCCTGGCGCCACGCGCCGCGATAGAAGCGCGCCCCAACCCACAGCTGCACCGGCAGGGCGAGAAGAAAGGCCGTCCACTGGAACCAGGGCTCCATGCCCAGGTGAAACACCCATTCCCCCAACAGGAGCGCCAGCGTCACTGGCCCCCCCAGTTTGAGCGCAAACCGCCATTCCGTTTCGGGGGTCGAGGAGTTCCCGGTGGCCGGCGAATCCTTCCCCGCCAAAACCGAGGCGCGATACCCCGCCGAGGTGACGGCCGCGATGAGTTCATCGGAACCTCCGACCCGTCCCACCTTCCAACGCACTTCGGCGCGACCTGCCCCCAGATCGACGGAGGCTGTATCCACTCCGGGCACCTTGCCCAAGGCCTCGGTCACCTTGCGGGCGCAACTGGAGCAATCCATGCCTTCGATCCGAAGGCTCACGGATCCGGGCTCTTCCGTCTCCGGAACCGTCGCCGTGTACCCCGCCTGCTCCACAGCGGCAATCAGGGGCGCGCTGGCGGGAGCGGACTGCAGTGTCCATCGAACCACCGCGCTTCCCGCCGCCAGATCCACGGTGGCGGAAGCCACTCCAGGAACCGCGGTCAGCGCCCGCGTGACATGCTGGGCACAGTTCGAGCAATCCATGCCCCCGATCCGCAGCTCGGTGCTTTGACCAACCGAAGGCGGGATCGAAGACCCGGTGCCGTTGCGGGGCCGAAACTGGATGGGAGCGCCGCTCATGGGAGACAGCGTCGGGTCCAGGGGTCGTTGCCGCAATGAGGTATCGTCCGGTGATCCGAGTAGACACCGCCACCTCAACCCGCGCGGCGGCGCCGTGGGATTCCGGTGGGGAAGAAGGGTCCCCTGATTTCGTGACCGTCTCCACCGGTGCCGTGGCTTGGCGGCGACGGGTCCAGCGGGTAAAACAGGCGGGTGTCCGATCCGTCCGCTGATCTGCTGCTGCCCACGCTGAAACAGGTGTACGGCTACACCGCGTTCCGGCCGCTGCAGGAGGAGATCATGCGCGATGTTCTGGCCGGCAAGGATGTCTTCGCCCTCCTGCCCACCGGCGGCGGCAAGTCGCTCTGCTTCCAATTGCCGGCTCTGGTGCGTCCGGGCCTGACGGTGGTCATTTCCCCGCTGATCGCGCTGATGAAGGATCAGGTGGACGCCCTGCACTCCAACGGTGTCGCCGCCACCTTTCTCAACTCCTCGCTCGCGGAGGAGGATCGCCGGGCCCGTTGGCGCGGACTGAATGCGCGGGAGTACAAGCTGCTGTACCTCGCTCCGGAGCGGCTGCTCGCCGGCAGCCTGCTCGATGATCTCAACCGCTGGGGCGTGTGCGCCGTGGCGGTGGACGAGGCGCACTGCATCAGCGAATGGGGCCACGATTTCCGTCCGGAGTACCGCCAGCTCCGCACCCTGCGCGAGCGCCTGGTCAACGTGCCCTTCATGGCCCTGACCGCCACGGCCACGGAGCGGGTGCGCACGGACATCGTCAACGAGCTGCAGCTGCGGGATCCCGCCCTGTACGTGGCGAGCTTCAACCGTCCCAACCTCACCTACCGCGTCGAACCCAAGACCCGCGCCTACGGGCAGGTGCTGGAGTTTCTGCGGGCACGTCCGGCGGATTCCGGCATCATCTACTGCGCCAGCCGTGCGGGCGCCGACACCCTGGCGGCGAAACTGGCGACGGACGGCATCAAGGCCGCTCCCTACCACGCGGGCATGGAAAAGGACGACCGGTCCTCCACGCAGGAACGCTTTCTCCGCGATGAGGTCCGGGTGGTCTGCGCCACGGTTGCCTTCGGCATGGGCATCAACAAACCCAACGTCCGCTTCGTCATCCACCACGACCTGCCGAAGAACGTCGAGGGTTACTACCAGGAAACCGGACGGGCCGGACGCGATGGGCTGCCGGGCGAGTGTGTGCTGTTGTACAGCGCGGGCGACGTCATGAAGCAGCGCCGGTTCATCGACGAGAAGCCGGACCCGCAGGAACGCCGCATCGCCACCGAGCAATTGCAGACCATGGTGCACTATGCCGAGTGCTCCGAGTGCCGGAGGGTGACGCTGCTGGACTATTTCGGGGAGGACTTCTCCGCCGAGAACTGCGGGGCCTGCGACAATTGCCTCGCGCCACGGGCGACCTTCGACGGCACGCTGGCCGCGCAGAAACTGCTGAGCTGCGTGTACCGCATCCGGCAGAAGAGCGGGTTCACCACCGGACTGAACCATGTCGTCGCCGTGCTGACCGGCAGCGACAGCGAGAAGGTGCGGCAGTGGGGACACCACGAGTTGTCCACTTTCGGCATCGGCACCGAACACTCGCGCAATGAGTGGGCGGCCTACGCCCGCGAACTGGTGCGGCAGGGACTGCTGGGCCAGGTGCAGGGCAACTTCCCCACCCTCGATCTCACTCCGGAGGGGCTCAACGCACTCCGGGACCGCCGGAAGATCACCCTCACCAAGCCGCGGGAGGCGGCGCGTCCGGGCACCACCCGCGCGGGCACGGTGGCCTGCGACGAACTGCTGTTCGAGAAGTTACGCCGGCTGCGCAAGGAGTTGGCGGACCGCGAGGGCGTCCCCCCCTACATCGTGTTTGGCGACGCCTCCCTGCGCTTCATGGCACGGCTGTACCCGGTGACCGAGGGGGAGTTCAGCGCCATCTCCGGGGTCGGAGCCAACAAGCTGCGCAATTATGGGGACCCGTTCTTGGAGGAGATCCGCGCCCATGTGCGGGCCAATCCCCGGCAGATGTTCTCCGATGATCCCGGACTGGTGGCGCCCACCGTGGCCCGCAAGTCCCGCGGTGAACTGCTCACCGAAACGGTGATGGAAAGCGTCCGCATGTTCCGCTCCGGTCACGACCTCGACTCCATCGCCCAGTCCCGGAAGATCACCCCCGGAACCGTCTCCGGGCACCTGGCCACGGCCATGGAAGCGGGAGAGCGCCTCGATCCGACCCACGCCTTTTCCCCGGCCGAGTCGGCGGAGATCCAGGCGGCCTTCGAGAAGGCAGGCTGGGCAACCCTCAGCGGCGCACACGAGGCGCTGGGCGGGCGGGTCGACTACGCCAAACTGCGCCTTTACCGGGCCTTCCAGCACACCTCGCCACGCTGAGGATTCGTGACGGGATCCCGTCTGTTTTCCCCGAATCACCGGCGGGTTTTGGAGCCGCAGCCGCCCCGCGCCCTGTCGATCCTTTGTTCCATCGACCTGGCTATTCTCCGGGTGGAACTCAGCGACAAAGCACCTCTACGACTGCGCTTCGGCCGACCGAGCCGCCGCCAGCACCAGGGCGCCGACGGGCACGGAGTCCTCACCCAGTCCGGCCAGGGCGATGCGCGGGCCGGGTTGAAAGGAATCCATGACATACTGCGGCAGCGCCGAGGCGATGGCCTGGCGCAGCGGTTCGCCGACCAGGGATAGACCGCCGCCCACCACGATCACCTCCGGATGAAACAGCTGCACCCCATGGGACAGCGCGAAGGAAAGGTTGTCGGCCAGTTCACTCAGAATCGCATGCGCCAGCTCGTCGTTGCGCTCCAGGGCAGGCGCCAGGGCTCGGGCCTCGCCGCCCAACTGATCGCCCACCAACTCCGCCAGGATGCTTCCCGGATGCAGTTCCACGGCCTCGCGAATGCGCCTGTCCACCGCCCAACCCGAGCAGCGCTGTTCCACCCGCACGCCGGACTTGTCGAGGCACACATGACCGATCTCCGCCTCGCCCGGCGTCGCCCCGTGATACACATGGCCGTCCGCGACCAATCCCCCGCCCACTCCACTGCCCATGTTGATCCAGAAGACCGGATTCGCACCGCGTCCTGCCCCGTGCCGCGCCTCACCGAGGGCGGCCACGTTGGCATCATTGTCCACGCGGACGGGGAGCCCCGTCTGCTCTTCAAGCCAGTCCCCCAGGGCGAAATCCGTCCAGCCAGTAATCTGATGCGAGCAGCAGATGCGGCCGGACCGGTGATCCACCGGACCGCCGAATCCAACCCCCACCGCTGTGGGATGATGCCGGGCGATCAGGTCCGGCAGGGCCGACTTCAATTGCGTCCGAATCCCCTCGCCGCCGGCCTTCCGATCGACCACGAACCGGTGCCGGTCGAGAATGCGTCCATCCTCGCCGCCCGCCACCAACTGCAGTTTCGTGCCGCCGATCTCAATGCCCAAAAAGGTCACCGCGAAACTCTAGGGTCCCGCCGTGGAATTGGAAGGCGGCGGAGCGGGGTGAATGGCGCAGGACGTGGAACTCAGCGCCGGTAACCCTGGACGCCCCAATCCGCCATCCGACGACGACCGGGTTGACCGACCCGGAGCCCGCCCGTAGCGTCCGCGGCCTGCGACCATGCACGTTCTTGTCTGTGATCCCATCTCCCCGCGGGGCATCGCCTATTTCCAGGCGCGGCCCGAATTCAAAGTCACCGTGCTGCCCAAGCGGCTGTCCGAGGCCGAATTGCTGACGGTGGTTGGCGATGTGGATGCCATGGTGGTCCGGTCCGAGACCAAGGTGACGCTCAAGGTTCTGGAGGCCGCCACCCGGCTCAAAGTGGTCGGTCGGGCCGGCGTGGGCATCGACAACGTGGACGTCGAGTCCGCCACGCAGCGGGGCGTGGTGGTGATGAACACTCCGGGCGGCAACACGATCACCACCGCCGAACTCACCTTTTTCATGCTGGGCTCGCTGGCCCGCAAGATCCCAGCCGCGCATGCGACCATGGCCGCCGGCAAGTGGGATCGGAAGGCGTTTCAGGGCACCGAACTGCACGGCAAGGTGCTGGGTGTGCTGGGCGCTGGCCGGATCGGCACTGAGGTCGCCAAACGCGCCCTGGCCTTCGGCATGCGGGTCATCGCCTATGATCCCTTTCTCACCGACGCCCGCGCCAAGCAATTGGGGATCGAACTGGCGCTGGATCTGGACGTCGTGTTCCGGGCCGCCGATTTCATCACCGTGCACCTCCCGGTGACCCCGGAGACCCGCGGTCTGCTGAACGCCGCCGCCTTCGCCCGCATGAAGCCGGGAGTGCGCCTGATCAATTGCGCCCGGGGTGAGATCATGGAGGAGACAGACCTCGTGGCTGCCCTGGAGTCCGGACGCGTCGCCGGTGCCGCCCTCGACGTCTTCATCACCGAACCGCTGCCCGCCGACCACAAGCTCCGCACCCTGCCCAACGTGGTGCTCACGCCGCATCTGGGCGCCAGCACCGAGGAGGCGCAGGAGAAGTGCGGATTGGAAGTCGCCGAAATCCTCACCGCCTTCCTGCTCACCGGCGAAGTGCGCAATGCCGTGAACCTGCCGGGCGTGGACGCCAAGACCTACGAGCTGGTGAAGCCCTACCTGCCGCTGGGGGAGAAGCTCGGCAAGCTGCTCGGGCAACTGGCGTCCGGTCCGGTCGATCGTCTTCACATCACTTTCGGCGGACGCGCCCAGGAACTGCCGCAGACGGATCCCGTCACGCGCGCCATCCTGCGCGGCTTTCTGAGCCACAGCGCGGTCAAGGACATCAACAACATCAACGTGCGCAGCGCCGCGGCGGCCCTGGGCATCTCGGTGGAGGAAAAGAAGTCCGATGAACCGGTCACCTTCAACGAATGGCTGCATGTGCAGGCCTTCAACGAAGGAAAGAAAGTCGTCTCGGCCGGCGGCACCTTCTTCGGCTCCACCAGCAACCCGCGCATCGTCCGCCTGTTCAGCCTGCCGGTGGAGATTCCCATCAACGGAACGATCCTGCTCATCCGCAACCAGGACCGCCCCGGTATCGTCGGATACCTGGGAACCGTGCTCGGTCGCCACGGCGTAAACATCGCCAACATGAGCCTCGCCCGGGATGCCGCCGGCGGTCAGGCCCTGACCGTGCTGCATCTCGACAGTCCGCCGCCCCAGGCCGCCCTCGACGAACTCGCCCGCGACCCCGCCATCACCAGCGCCCGCGTGGT
>JBDKKE010000444.1:0-2638 GCA_039796255.1 Verrucomicrobiota bacterium
GGTCGGGTGGACCAGGGCGAGTACACGGTGGAGAAGGTTTATTTCGAAAGTCTCCCCGGATTCTTCGTCACCGGGAACCTCTACCGGCCGGCCCGGATCCAGGGGAAGATACCTGCGGTTCTCTTTACCCACGGACACTGGAAGGATGCCCGGTTGTCTGAGTCGGGCGACGACGAGCTGCGTCGTGAAATCGCCACCGGGGCCGAACGGTTTGAGGAGGGTGGACGGAGCCGCTTTCAATCGATGTGCGTTCAACTCGCCCGCATGGGTTGTGTGGTTTGGCAGTGGGACATGCTTGGGGATTCCGACTGCCTTCAGATTTCCAGCGAATTGAACCACGGCTTCTCCAAACAGCGGCCGGAGATGAACACTCCGGAAAACTGGGGACTGTTCAGTCCGCGCGCGGAGTCCCATCTGCAGAGCACGATGGGTTTGCAGACGTGGAATGCCATCCGATCCCTGGACTTCGTCCTCAGCCTCCCTGAGGTCGATCCCCGGCGCGTCGCCGTCACCGGGGCCAGCGGTGGTGGGACCCAGACGATGATCCTCGCGGCGCTGGATCCGCGAATCACCCTTTCCTTCCCCGCCGTCATGGTCAGCACCGCCATGCAGGGCGGATGCACCTGCGAGAATGCCTCCTTGCTGCGGGTGGATACCGGAAACGTGGAGTTCGCCGCCCTCGCGGCGCCCCGACCGCAGGGACTCACCACTGCCGATGACTGGACCCGTGAGCTCGCGACCAAAGGCTTTCCCGACCTCCGGAAACTCTACCAACTGCTGGGAGCCCAAGACCAGGTGATGCTCCATCGCGGAGAACACTTTCCGCACAACTACAACGCCGTCTCCCGGTCCGCCTTCTACGGATGGCTGAATCGCCACTTTGGCCTGGGCCAGACGGACCCGGTCATCGAGCGGGATTACGTCCGACTCGGACGCGACCAACTCACGGTTTGGGATGCGGCGCATCCCCGCCCCGCAACGGCCGACGCCGAGTTCGAGCGCCGGCTGCTCCGGGGACTGTCCGAAGATGCCAGGCGTCAGATGGACGAGGCTTCCAAGGATCCGGCCGCCTTTGCGGCCCTCTGCGGTCCGGCCGCCGAGATTGTCCTGGGACGAACCCTGGGTCGGGCGGGTGCCGTGACCTGGAACCAGCTCACCAAGGAGGATCAGGGGACCTGGTGGAACATTGGCGGACGCCTCCAGAATGAAACGTATCGGGAGGAGATTCCCGCCACCTTCGCCTATCCAAAGACGTGGAATGGACGGACCGTCCTCTGGCTGACCGACTCGGGGAAGTCGGGTTTGTTCCGGAACGGGCGGCTCGTGGCCGAGGTGCAGCGGCTGGTGGATGCCGGAACGACTGTTTGCGGCATCGACCTGCTTTACCAGGGCGACTTTCTCGCCGGCGGTCCGGCCGTCACCTACACCCGCCGGGTCAAGAATCCGCGGGAAGCCGCGGCCTATACCTTCGGATACAACCGCGCGCTGTTCGCCCAGCGCGTCCACGACGTTCTCACCACCCTTCAATTCATCCGAACCCATGAACGTCCCTCCCGCCAGGTCGGTGCCGTGGCGCTGGATCCGGTCACGGGAACCGTCCTCGCCGCAGCGCTGGCCGTGGCGGGAGATGGGCTGGATTTCGCGGCATGTGACACGCATGGATTCCGTTTCGGATCCGTGGTGGATCTACAGGATGTCCGCTTTCTTCCCGGCGGCGCCAAATATGGTGACCTACCCGGACTGCTTTCGCTGGGCCGCGTCCAGACCCTGTGGGTGGCCGGCGAACCGGAGCTCACCGCCTCGCATATCGCCCGCCTCTCGGGTGCCAAGGTGGTCCGTCATGACGGAGCCGCTACCCCCGCTGCGGTGGTGGAATGGATTTCCGGAAACAAGGTTCCCGAAAAAAAGTAACCCTGCCGTTACCTGGGAACTGAACGCGACGGGTTCCACGGCGTCGAAGGCCCAGAACCGATGCCATCATGATACGAAGCCAGGTGACCGTAGCGTGGGACCAGGGACTGCACCTCCGCAGGGCGGCAGAGCTGGTGCGCCTGACCAAAAATTTCCGTTCGGAGATCTCCGTCCAACTCGGGACACGCATGGCCGACGCCCGCAGTATCCTGAGCCTGGTTCTTCTCAGTGCCGGACTGGGCACCGCCCTGGTGGTGGAGGCTGTTGGTGCCGATGAACTGGAGGCGGTGCAGGCCATCCAGGATTTCTTCCGCGATCTCAGTCTGGGCGACGGGTGATGGGGGGCTGGCCCCGGGTCGGCCGGCCGGTCTCGTGACGGGTCTCCACGTTCCGTCGAATCCGACCCTTCAGGCCTTCAGGCCGCGGACTTCAAGACCGGACGCATCTGATCCAGCATCTCGGGCACCCGCTTCCACGGATCCTCGGGTAGCTCGTATTCCAGGGCCACCCATCCCTGATACTGGGCGTCGCGCAGGATCTTAAAGGTGCGGGCGTAATCTGCGGGTTCGGCGACCTTCTGGTTGCGGCGGCTGATCTTTCCCTTGAACTGGACATTCACCGCGTAGGGCGCGCATTTCGCCAGGTCCGCATAGGGGTCGTCGGTGTGAAAGTTCCCGGTGTCGAGATTGATGCCCACCCACGGAGAGCGGACGGCGCGCACGATCTC
>JBDKKE010000445.1:0-11172 GCA_039796255.1 Verrucomicrobiota bacterium
CGCGACTACGAAACCACCGACTCCAGCGCCGAGGGCTTCGTCTACCTGGCAATGATACGAATTCAACTCCGTCGTCTGGCCAAATGATTCAGTTCCCATGACATTTAAAACAGGCTCTCAGCTACTTCGACCATCCTATCAGCTCCGGGATCATGGAGGGCATCAACAACAAGATTGGACGGCTCACCCGCATGGCCTACGGTTACCGCGACGTCGACTTCCTACACCTGCGCATCTACGCGCTCCACGAATCGAAAAGCATTCTCACAGGAACCTGATCCCTGCGCCAACTACCCGGATGAACCAAAAAACACCTTATTAGTTTTGACATATTAAAATAACAAAGTCATCTAATTTGTTTAATGAAAAAAACATTTACGCCTTCGATTGAACAATCGGCAACCGACGCCCCCCTCCGGGTGTTTAATGAGCAGCCAACCCCTTCCCTCCCCGGCACCAGCCCCCATTCTGGCGGTTATCGTTGCGACGAACGTGATCGCAAATTACGAGCGCACCTGTGCCGCCTTCGCGTTCTCGTGTCTTGCCTCATTGCATTCGCCGCAACCATGATGCCCGCCGCAGCGATTGCCCAGGCACCGACGCCAGATGCGGCAACTCAGCAGGCGAGTGAAAAAGTGGCGCTCCGAGGCGTGCTCACTCAGGACCAGCAGAATGCCCTGACTCCCCAGACAGTCTTGGACAACTTATTAGCCGGCAATCGTCGCTTCATGGCAGACGACCTCACGCAGCGGAACCACTCGCTACGAATCCGGGAAGCCTTCAAAGGTCAGTTTCCCAAAGCGGTGATTCTTTCCTGCCTCGACAGTCGGATTCCCGTGGAAGATGTCTTTGATTTAGGCATTGGCGACCTCTTCGTGGCACGAATCGCGGGGAACTTTGTCAATGAGGATATCCTCGGTAGCATGGAGTTCGGCTGCCACGTCGCGGGAGCGAAACTGATCATGGTGATCGGGCATACCGAGTGTGGCGCAGTAAAGGCCGCGATTGACGACGTCAAGTTGGGCAATATCACGGCGATGCTGGCCAAGATTCGGCCGGCCATCGAGAAAGGCAGGCCATTTGATGGCAAGCGGGCGAGCAACAACCCCGCCTATGTGGCTGATGTCTGCCGAGAGAACGTGCGCTTGGCCGTCGCCGCCATCTTAGAACGCAGCCAAATCCTCCGCAAAATGGAGGCAGATGGCACGATCAAGATCGTCGGGGCCTACTATGATCTCCGCTCCGGCGAGGTAACGCCACTGCCGTAATGCGCAGGTGGGGCGGCGCTGCCAGTCCTAGGCAAAAAGCAGGAGATGCGCCACAAGATGGGGTTTCTGCAGGCGACCGAGTTCTTTGGGTCCAATTCTGGGTGACGCAGGAAATCCGGCGGTGTCCGAATCTGGGCGCATCCTCCGGGCTGCGCCTTTGCCCAGGATGTCTTCGTAACTCGAGCAATTGATAAGAAGTGTGTCCCTTCGGCAAGCGTGCGGGACGGGGCTACAGGAGGTAGGCAGGCTGAGTGGCGATGAGGACACCGACGGAGTTTTCCTCGACGGACCTGCGGGTCCTGCAGCAACAACTGGCGCAATGGCGCCAAGCCCAGACGGGCCGGCCGCGGCTTCCGCCCGACGTGTGGGAAGCTGCTTCGGTGCTCGCCCACCGGCATCGGCCTTCGTCGGTGGCTCGCGTGCTGGGGTTGAGCTACCGGAAGCTGGTGCCGTGGATGAGTCGGACTGGGCCGAAAATCCCTGCTGCGCTGGAACCAGCGCGCTTCGTTGAGCTGAAGTGGAGCCCACCCACCGACACTGCGCTCGAACCGGTCGGCTGGGCCGAATTCCGGGACGCCTCCGACCGGGTGTTGCGCCTCCACACCGGCCACTATTCACAGGCCTGGTTGGCTCTTGCGGATTCCTTCTGGAGGCAGGGCCGGTGATCCTGGCCGGGCGCGTCGGATCCCCGTGCCCCATCCCCACCTGAAGCCCGGAGATCCCTGCCCGGACTGCCGCCGTGGAAAACTGCGCCGGCAGAAGGAACCGGCCACGACCGTGACGTTGAAGGCACAATCGCCAGTGGCGGCGCTCATCCATGAGATGGAGCGACTGCGCTGCGACACCTGCGGTACGGTGTTCACCGCGCCGATCCCTGCGGAGGCAGCGCAGGAGAAGTTCGATCCGACGGTGGGGCTGATGGTCGGGTTCCTGCGCTATGGGAGTGGGGTGCCCTTCCACCGGTTGGAGCGGCTTCAACGCAGCGTGGGGGGTCCCCTTGCCGGCGTCGGTGCAGTGGGAGCAGGCCTTAAGAGTGGCCCGGTGCCTGGAGCCGGTAGTGGAACATCTCCTTCAACTCGGGGCTCAGGCGGCGGTGTTCTACAACGACGATACCGCAATGCGGATCGCCGGGGTGCGCCAGGAGATCCAGGCCGAGGACAAACCCAGGTGGACCGGGAACTTCACGACGGGCATCGTGTGTGAGGGACTCCAAGGAGAAGAGGGAATTTCGATCCGGATCCTGCGGACCGGACGGCACCATGCCGAAGAGAACCTGAGCCGGGTGTTGGACCGGCGGCAGAAGGATCGGCCGCCGCCGCAGCAGATGTGTGATGCGCTGGAGCGCAATGAACCGAGGGAACACCCGACCGAACTGTGTCACTGCATCGTGCACGCGCGACGGCAGTTTGTGGACATCCGCGCCAGCTTTCCTGAGGAATGCCGCACGGTAGTGGAGAGCATGGGCCAAGTGTACCGAGTGGACGCGGAATGCCGGAAGGAGAAGCTGGGGCCAGAGGAACGGCTGCGCCGGCATCAGACCCAGAGTGGGCCGGTGATGGAGACGCTTCGTCAGGAACTTCAGGCGGCCGTGGATCGAAAGAAGATCGAGCTCAACTCGGCCCTGGGCGGAGCCGTGGCCTACCTGTTGGACCGCTGGTCGACGCTGACCCTGTTCCTGAAGGTCCCCGGGGCTCCGCTCGACAATAACCAGACCGAGCGGCTGCTGAAGAACGCGATCCTGCATCGCAAGAACAGCCTGCACTACAAGACGCAGCGGGGAGCGGACGTGGGCGACACCTTCATGACGGTCATCGAGACCTGCCGGGCCAACGAGGTGAACCCCTTCGACTTCATGTTGGCGGTGGTCCGAAACGAGGCGGCGGTCCGGGCCAACCCGGACCGATGGATGCCGTGGAACTACGATCAGACCCGCCCCTCTGAGGCCCCAACCTGAGCCGCCGAGGCGGCAGGGTCCGCCCACCCAGAAAAAATCACCCCCCCCAACCCGCAGCGCACGCTTGACGAGGGGACACTTTATTGGAAGGACAGGGGACAGGCGGCTCTGGTGTGCGCGCAGGGGATGGTGGTCCTGTCCCCAGTGCCGCCATTCCAGGTCTCCTTGACGGAATGGATCATGTCCGACACGCTGTCTGACATGAAGGTAACCTCTCGTGATTTTCAACGGGACTTTGCCCGGATGAAGGCCAAGGCCCAGGCGGGGGAGGCCATTTTTATCAGGTCTGGAGCGGACGAATTCGTCTTTCAGGTGGTGAAGCCCAGAACCTGGCAGGGTTCCCTCAAGGGAAAGGCCAGGATCCGGGGCGATCTGCTCAGCACCGGGATTGTTTGGGAGGCGTCGCGGTGACTCATTTGCTGGACACCCATGCGTGGATTCAGCGGGCGTTGGGGGAGTCACTGCCGGCGGTGGTGGAACGGACGCTAGCTGAGAATTCCGACGGTCTGGCGATCGCTGACGTGTCTCTTTGGGAGGCCGCGAAGTTGGTGGAGTTGGGACGATTGGAGTTGGCCGTTTCGCTCGCGGAGTTTTTCAGGCTGGCGGTCACATCGGACTTGACCGTCCTGCCCATTTCCCCGGCCGTTGCGGAACGCGTTGCGACCTTGGAGGCTGATGGTTTCCACCGCGATCCGGCGGATCAGTTGATCGTGGCTACGGCGCTGGTTCACCGTTTGAGGCTGGTCTCCGACGATTCCCGCATTCGGCAGTGGGGCAAGGTGCCCATGGTTTGGCGGACGTCACGGGGTTGAGTCGGTGCCCGTTGGGGTAGGCCGAAGGCCGAAGGACTAGGAAAAAGCGAAGGGACAGGACAGCAATTCCCGCGACCAATGGTGGCTCGCGCCATGTGCCTGTATTGAACGATGGGGAGGAAAGTAGGCAAGCGGCTCTGGCGTACGCGGAGGGGATGTTTGTCCGGGGATGGATGACCTGTCCCCAGTGACCGCCTTGTGTGGTTCCAGACTCTGCGGAGGAAGGTGCGGGGCTGCAGGGATGGTGGGGCGGCGGTCGCTTGACATGACTAACTACGATGGCTAAATCAGGCCTCATGACCCAGGTCACCATCCATGAGGCCAAGACTCACCTCTCCCGGCTGATTGCGAAGGTCATGCGCGGCGAGGAGGTGGTCATTGCCAAGCGGCATCAGCCGGTGGTGCGTCTCGTGCTGGAAAAGTCGGAGCGACGGTCGAAGGCCTTCGGCGCGTTGCCAGGATTGGTCCTGCACGAGGCGCCGGATTGCTGGGAGCCTGGGGAGCCTGAGGACTCGCCGACGGACCCTCTGAGTGTGCAGTCAGTCATTCAGAAGAAGACACGGAAAGGCGGGATCCGGAAGGCGCTATGAACCTGTTACTGGATACTCATGCTGCCCTGTGGATAGTGAGCTCACCCGAAAGGGTCGGTGCCGGCGCCGCACGAGCCTATCGTGCGGGTGGCGATGTATTTTTGAGTGTCGCTTCCCTGTGGGAGATGGCGAACAAAGTGGGCGTCGGCAAACTCCACCTCGCTCCAGGCTGGGCGCATTCGCTGCCGACGGCGCTCGCTCGCGATGGCGTGCGGTTGCTGAACGTCGAAGCAGATGACTGCCTCCGGCTTTCGACGTTGCCTCTGCATCATCGAGATC
The DNA here is from genome assembly GCA_039796255.1 of Verrucomicrobiota bacterium. Classification (GTDB taxonomy): domain Bacteria; phylum Verrucomicrobiota; class Verrucomicrobiia; order Limisphaerales; family UBA9464; genus UBA9464. The sequence goes on from JBDKKE010000445.1 coordinate 4,904, forward strand.
CCTTCGACCGGATGCTCGTGGCCCAAGCTTTGCAGCGCAGGTTGGCGATCCTCAGCGTGGATAAGGCGTTGGGACCCTACGGGGTCAGGGTCGTATGGTGATTCGGCTCTTTGCCGGCAACTCAACCCCGTGACGGCGTCAGTCCGCTGTGAAATGAAAATTTTGAAACCGGCTGCGGACTGGGTGGGTGGTGGGGGAGGCGGTCACAATGTTTCCGCCCTTGTCTAAAATCTGAACTCCAGTCCTCTCCCACATGAACTCACTTCTCCGTCCCCTTCTCACCCCCGTGTTGCTGGGCGCCGTCCTCCTGGCCGCTCCGCTTCATGCGGACACCAAGTCACCCGGATACTTTGACCTGGGCACCTTTGCGCCCCCGACTGACGGAGGCCAGTTCGTCGAGGTCGATTTGAAGGGCCATCTGCTGGCCATGGCCGCGCGAGTGGCTGCGAAAGAGGAACCCGGGGTCGCCGAGGTGTTGCGCGGCATTGAATCGATCCGGGTCAACGTGGTGGGGGTCAACAAGGGGAACCGCGCCGAGATGGCCGAGCGGATCAAGACGCTCCGGTCGGGGCTGAGCACCGATGGATGGGAGCGCATTGTGACCGTTCAGGAGGGCAACCAGGATGTCGGAGTCTTCGTGAAGACCCGGAGTGCCGATTCCATTTCCGGTGTGGTGGTCACCGTGCTGTCAGGGAATGAACAGGCTGTCTTCGTCAACGTGGTCGGCGACATCAATCCGGAGAAGCTCGCCGAACTGGGGGAACATTTTGGCATTGAGCCGCTGAAGAAGATCGGGGGCGCCGTCGAAAAGAAGTAGGCGGCCCAATCCCTGAGACCCTCTGATGAGCACACCGCCATCCGTCCCCCCAACGCTTCTCCCGGTCGTCCCCCGCCGGCGCCAACGACCCGGGCTGGTCTGGGGGTTGGTGGTGACCTTCATTGGCCTTCCCTCGCTTCTCCTCTACGGCGTCGTGAGCTGCTTTGGACTCGGATCCGACGCGGCCGCGTTGCGGGAGGCGGTGATGGCTTCCAGTGATTCCGTGCTGAACCGGCAGGCGGAACTTCGGCTGGGCTGGCTTCCTCTGACCGTGGTGCGACAGGGCCTACGGTGGGTGGATCTGGATCCGGAGGTGAGACTGGCGCTGGATTCGATTCGAAGTGTGGAAGCGGGTGTGTATGCGTCGGACGATGAGGGCCCGGCCGACGTTGCGGGGCTCATGGCGGCGGGGGACGGTGCTCTCCGCCCGTTGGGTTGGGACCGCATCGTGGGTGTGGTTCACGAAGGGGACCTCGTGGGCGTTTATTCGCACGCCAATCCGGGAGATCCCGAGGACCTCCGGCTCTGTGTCCTCGTCCGCCATGAGGGACGTCTGGTTCTGGCGGCGATCCGCTGCCGGGCGGGTCCGCTCCTGGCGATGCTCGAAACCGCGGTCAGGCCCGCACGTCCACCGCGGTCTTGATGGCGGTGTTTCCTTCGGCCATCGCCTCGAAGGTGCTGGGAAGCTGACTGAGCGGGACCTCGGCGTTGACGAAGTCATCGGCCCGGATGATGCCGTCCTCAATGTACTGAAGCGCCCGCCGGACCGTGCGTGGGGTGTGGTGGAAGCTGGCCAGCAGGGTCAGCGAGGAATAGTGGATGAGTCCGGTGTCCAGTTGGACCGTGGTATCCGACGGACATCCACCGAACCAGTTCACCCGGCCTCCCTTGCGCACCAGGCGCACACAGGCACCCCAGACGGCCGGGCTGCCGACCGCCTCAAAGACCGCGTCGAAGCGGGCCTGTTCCCGCGAGGACTTGATGGCCCATTCCACGTCGTCCTTTCCGGAAACGTCCACGATGTCGTGGAATCCCAGGGCGCGGGCCGAGGCGACGCGCTGGGCTCCGCGACCTGCCAGCGTGACCCGGGCGCCAAGGTCCCGCGCCAGGACCGCCGCCATCAGCCCGACCGGGCCGGTGCCGATGACCAGGAGATTCTCTTCCGGCCCGATCCGTAGATCGCTCAGGCCCTGCACCACGCAGGCGAGGGGTTCCACGAGGGCGGCGTCGCGGAATCCGGTACCGGGATTCAGGCGTAGCAGGTTGTTCCCGGCGATGCGGGCGGGAATCACGATGGACTCGGCGTAAGCCCCGTTGAGAAAGACCAGGTCGTCACACAGATTCTCCTGTCCCCGCCGGCAGCAGTCGCAGACGCCACAGGGGGCGGAGTTGGCGGCGACGACCCGTTCCCCCGTAACCCAATCGCTGACCTGGGGATGCACCTCGGAGATCACTCCCGCGAATTCGTGTCCGAAGGGGCAGGGAATCCGCAGCATCCGTGCGTGGTATCCGCGCTTCCACACCTTGAGGTCCGTGCCGCAGGTAAGCGCGGTCTCAATGCGGACCCGCACCTCGCCCGGTTGGAGGGGGGCTTCCGACACCTGCTCGATGGCCAAGTGTCGCCGACCATGGAGGATTGCGGCATTCATGTGCCCAGTAACCAGACAACCCGCTTGCCGGGCAAGGTGAAGTTCCCGCACGGTCCCGCCCGACATGGAATGGATAAGACAGGCACTCGACTTCGTACTGCACCTGAGCGACCGACTGGACGGCCTCGCCGCCGAGTATCGCACGGGCATTTACGCCCTGCTTTTTCTGATTGTCTTCTGTGAAACCGGGCTGGTGGTCACCCCGTTTCTTCCGGGGGATTCCCTCCTGTTCGCCGTTGGGGCCATCGCCGCCCGCGGTTCCATCAACATCTGGGCGGTGGCCGCGCTGTTGTTTGTCGCCGCCTTTGCCGGGGACAATCTGAACTACTGGGTGGGTCGCCTTGCCGGACGCGAACTCGTCCGCCGCTTTCCCCGTCTGATCCAGCAGAAGCACCTCGACCGCACGCACGCCTTCTTTGAGAAGTACGGGCGCAAGACCATCGTGATGGCCCGGTTCGTGCCGATCGTGCGGACCTTCACCCCGTTCGTGGCGGGCATGGGGGCGATGGAGTATCCGCGCTTCATCGGGGCGAGCATTCTGGCGACCACTCTGTGGGTCGGGCTCATCCTGCCCGCCGGATGGTTCTTCGGGAACATGGAGCCGGTGAAGAAGCACTTCGAGTTGGTGGTGATCGGCATCGTCGTGGTGAGCTGCCTGCCGATGGCCTTCGAGTATCTCAAGTCGAGGAAGCAGCAACACCCGGGTTGAAACCAACCAGTCGCCAAGCCGTCCTATCGTGACCCGAAATGCTCCCGGAGACGGTCGAGGGCTCGGGCGCGATGACTGAGGAGGTTTTTGGCGTCAGCGCCGAGTTCAGCAAACGACACGGTGTGTCCGTCGGGTACAAAGAGGGGGTCGTATCCGAAGCCGTGTCCACCCGCTGCGGCGAAGGCGATGCGGCCCGGGCAGCTTCCCTCGAAACAGAGGGTCTGCGCCGAGAGATGGGCGGCCGGAGCTCCGGGGAGGAATGGAGTGAGGGCCAGCACGCAGCGGAACCTAGCTTGGCGTTGACCTTCCGGAACCGCGGACAACAGGCGCATCAGCTTGGCATTGTTCTCGGCGTCGGGGGAGTTGCCCGGAAGCCCGTCATCCAGGGCCGCAAACCGTGCGGAGTGAACGCCCGGAGCCCCGTTCAGGGCGGTGACTTCGAGTCCTGAGTCGTCGGCCAGCACCCAGTCCAGGGACGGACGGATCGGAAGTGCGGCGAGATGGAGGGCCCAGGCCACCGCCTTGAGGCGGGCGTTCTCCTCGAAGGTGGCCCCGGTTTCCTCGGGTTCGAGGGCGGAGGGAATCTCCCGGCGGGACAGGACGGTGAAGCGGGCGCCCAGCAGGGAGCGGATCTCCTCCACCTTGTGGGCATTGCCGGTGGCAATGAAACAGGTCGTCACCGGGCAAGCATCCCGCTTCCCCTCCCGGGCTTCCAAGGGCAAAGTCCCCGCCTGCGCTTTGAACGCCTTGCGACTTCGTCTGTCCCTCGGCATATCAATCGCTGCAATCATGACGTCCGTTACTGATCTCAACGCCGCGGTTCAGGAGGCTGGTGCCTTCCTCCCGCCGCTCTTCTCGGAAATCAACCGCTGTGTGGTCGGACAGAAGTATCTGGTGGAGCGCCTGGTCATCGGTCTGCTGGCCAATGGCCATGTCCTTCTGGAGGGCGTTCCCGGCCTGGCCAAGACGCTGTCGGTGAAAACGCTGGCCACCGCGCTGCACACCCGGTTCAGCCGCATTCAGTTCACCCCCGACATGCTGCCGGCGGACGTGGTGGGCACGCAGATCTTCAATCCGCAGACCGGCACCTTCTCCATCCGGCGCGGTCCGGTGTTCGCCAACCTGGTGCTGGCGGACGAAATCAACCGGGCCCCCGCCAAGGTGCAGTCCGCTCTGCTGGAGGCCATGCAGGAGCGTCAGGTGACCATCGGCGATCAGACCTTTCCTCTCGCGGAACCCTTCCTGGTGCTGGCCACACAGAATCCCATCGAGCAGGAGGGAACCTATGCGCTGCCCGAAGCGCAGGTGGACCGCTTCATGCTCAAGTTGAAGATCGGCTACCCGTCCCGTGACGAGGAGCGGCTGATCCTGGACCTGATGGCCCGCACCAGCGGACTTCCCTCCGCGTCCCCGGTGGTCGAGACCGCCGCCATCCTGCGCGCCCGGGAGGTCATCAACGAACTCTACATCGACGACAAGGTGAAGGACTACATCGTGGACGTGGTGTGCGCGACGCGGGATCCCGACGCCTACAAGATTGGGGTGAAGGGGTTCATCCAGATGGGGGCCAGCCCGCGGGCGACCATTGCCCTGACCCTGGCATCGAAGGCGCACGCGTTTTTGCGCGGACGCGGCTACGTGACCCCCCAGGACGTGAAGAGCATCGGACTCGACGTGCTGCGTCACCGGGTCGCCCTCACCTACGAGGCCGAGGCGGAGGAGTTGACGGCGGAGAATGTGGTGCAGCGGATCTTCGACGAACTCCCGGTTCCGTGAACCGTCGAAGCGCAGGTGCCTGGGCGCCTGTGGTCGCCCGCCACCCGTACCATCGTCATTCGTCCCCTGTTTCCTGATGATCCCCAAGGAGCTGCTCAAGAAGATCCGCCAGATCGAGCTGCGCACCCGCCGGCTCGTGGACGAGACGCTGGCCGGGCAGTATCACTCGGCCTTCAAGGGGCAGGGGATGGATTTTGACGAGGTGCGGGAGTATCAGCCGGGGGACGAGGTGCGGTCCATCGACTGGAACGTCACAGCCCGGATGAACCATCCGTTCGTGAAGAAATTCCGCGAGGAGCGCGAGCAGACGGTGTTGCTGGTCGTGGACCTGAGCGGGTCCGGGCTTTTTGGGTCCGGGGACCAGTCGAAGCGGGAACTGGCGGCGGAGATGGCCTGTGTGCTGGCGTTTTCCGCGATCCGCAACCAGGACCGCGTCGGACTGCTGCTGTTCACCGAGGTGGTGGAAAAGTTCATTCCCCCGCGCAAGGGGCGCCGTCATGTGCTGCGGGTCATCCGGGACATTCTCTATCACGAGCCCAAATTCCGCGGCACGGCGATGAACGACGCGCTGCAGTTTGCCCACCGCGTCCTGCCGCACCGGGCGATTGTCATCGTGCTGTCGGATTTTCTCGGCGAGACCAATCCCAGCCGCAGCGCCATCGCCGCCCATCTCCGCCGGCGGGCGGTGCACAGCGAAACTCTGGGGCGGCTCTCGGTGACCATGCTGCGTCAGGTGAGCCGGCGTCATGACCTGGTGGCCGTGCAGATCACCGATCCCTACGAGATGGAACTGCCTGCGCTGGGACGCCTGGTCCTCCAGGACGCCGAGACCGGTGAGGTGGTGGAGGTGAATACCGCAGATCTGCGCCGGCGCTCGGCCTTCGCCCTGCGACAGGGGAAGACCCAGCGGGAACTGGACCGCCTGTTCCGCCAGGCCAAGGTGGATGCCATCCAGGTGCGCACCGACCAGCCCTATGACCGGGCTCTCCAGAAGTTTTTTGACACCCGCGAACGACGGAGGCGGCATGGTTGAACCCCGATCCAGTGGTTGTCGGCGTTCGTTGGGGACCTCCGGATTTCAACGCACGTTTGCCGCGTTGGGAGCCGGGCTCGCCCTGGCCTGGATCCGGATCGACGCCGCCACCAATGCCGGTTCCCAGGCGTTGACCAATGCCGTGGGAGTGCCGGCAAAATTGGAGGACATCAAGGGGCCGATCATCATCCGTTCGCCGTGGATGTGGGTCCGGTTGGCCCTGTTTCTGGTGGTGCTGGGAGGATTGCTGGCGCTGGCCTGGTGGTGGTGGAATCGGGGAAAGAA
>JBDKKE010000446.1:0-4122 GCA_039796255.1 Verrucomicrobiota bacterium
GTGGCCGCCGCCGCCGGCTTTGGACTCTGCGTCCTGTTCTCACTGCTGCCCCTGCTGGAGGTCCGACGCATCCCGCCTCTCGCCGCCATCCGGGCCGCATGGGAGCCCCCCCGACGACGCGATCCCGCCCAACTGGGAGTCATCGGACTCATCATCGCCGCCGTCACCGCCTTCGCCATGGCGCAGACTCCCCGATGGCAGGAGGGACTCGGCGTCGCCGGCGGACTGGCCGCCGCCTTTCTGCTGCTGGCGGCCTCCGGTCGCGGCGTCATGGCCCTGGCCCGGCGCTGGACCCCTGCCCGCCTGCCCTTTCCCTGGCGTCAGGGTTTGGCGAATCTTCACCGTCCCTTCAATCGCACCACGCTCCTCCTGGTGGCGCTCGGTCTGGGAACCTTTCTCCTGCTGACACTTCAGCTCACCCGGGACGTCCTGCTGCAGCAACTCTTCCCGGCCGAACGCTCGGAACGCCCCAATGCGATCCTTTTCGACATCCAGTCCGACCAGCGCGAGGGCGTCGCGGACACCCTGAAGCGACTTGGCCTGCCCGTTCTCGATCAGGCCCCGATTGTCACCATGCGACTCGCCGAGGTGAAGGGCGTCCGCACCGAAACCCTCGCCGGGGATGCCAAGGGCAGTGCTAGCAACGGACCTGGCCGGCGGTCCGGACAGGACATCCCGGAATGGGTGCTGCGCCGGGAGTACCGCTCCAGTTGGAGAACCCAACTGACCGACTCCGAGTCCATCATATCCGGCACCTTCGTCCCGTCCATCTCCCCCCAACAGGGCGCAGGGGAAGCCGACAGGGCGGGAGATCCGATACCCATTTCCCTGGAGGAAGGCATCGCCCGGGAGCTCCACGTGGGTCTCGGGGATTCTCTTCTCTGGGATGTGCAGGGTGTCCCCGTTCCCACGGTCGTGGCCAGCCTGCGCAAGGTGGATTGGCGGCAGGTGCGTCCCAATTTCTTCGTTCTGTTTCCCGCCGGAGCGCTGGAAGCAGCCCCCTCCATGCACCTTATCGCCACCCGCGTCTCTGGTCCGGAGGAATCGGCGCGCATGCAGCGCGAACTGGTGCGGGACTTCCCCAATGTCAGCGCCATCGATCTCACCCTGGTCCTCCAAACACTCGACGGCGTGCTGACCAAGGTCGGCTTCGTGATCCGCTTCATGGCCTTCTTCACCGTCGCCACCGGCCTCATCGTCCTGGCGGGCGCGGTGCTGTCCGGACGCTGGCAACGCATCCAGGAGAGCATCATTCTGCGCACCCTGGGTGCGAGCCGTGGACAGATCCGCCGGATCCTGATGGCCGAGTACATCGCCCTGGGATTCCTCGCCTCCTCCCTGGCGGTCGTGCTGTCCGTCGCCGCGAGCTGGGCGCTGGCCCACTTCGCGTTCAAGACCGACTATGTGCTGTCCTGGACGCCGCTGCTTCTGGCGGTGGTCAGTGTGACCACCCTCACCCTCCTGGTCGGACTCGCCACCAGCCGCGGCATCGCCAACCAGCCGCCTCTCGAAATCCTGCGACGAGAAGGAGGGTGAAGGAAGGTAGAAGGCAGAAGGTAGAAGGCAGAAGGCGGAATGCGGAATGGAGACTGACCGATGACCGATGACCGATGACCGATGACCGATGACCGATAACCGATAACCGGTGACCAGTGATCGGTGACCAGTGATCGGTGACCAGTGACCAAGGACCAAGGACCAAGGACCAATCGCTCATGACAACGGCCCGTTTCTTGGCACAGTTCTGACCCATGCCTCCCCGGTGGTTTCGTTGCTTGATCGCCGTTCTCCTTGGTTCCGGAACGCTCCGGGCGCAATTGGAGATCAGCGAGTTTGTGGCCCGCAACGTCGTGTCGCTGGCGGATACGGACCGGGCGTTTCCGGACTGGATCGAGCTGCGCAACACCTCCGGAGCGGATCTGAGTCTGGACGGTTGGTATCTGACCGACACTCCGACCAACCTCACCCGCTGGCGCCTGCCGGCGCAGATCATCGGCACCAACAGTCCCGTGGTCATCTTCGCCTCCGGCAAGAATCGCGCGCCGACCGCGGGGGCAATGCACACCAATTTCAAGCTGCCGGGAAGCGGATCCTACCTCGCGCTGGTGAAGCCGGACGGAACCACCATTGCCACCGAGTTCTCGCCCGCCTATCCGCCGCAGTTTCCCGATATCTCGTGCGGACGGAATCCCGACCCGGCGGGTCCGCCTTTTCTCTACTTTGAGCGACCCACGCCACGGGCCGAGAACACCGCTGGATGGCCGGCCATCGCCGGATCCGTTTCCTTCTCCCGCCCGGGCGGCCCGATCACCGCACCGCTCACCCTCACCCTGAGCACGTCCGAACCCAACGGGGTCATCGGATACACGGTGGACGGCTCGATCCCCACCACCAACTCCGCCCGCGTTCTGGAGCCCATCCTCGTGGACCGCACGATGCAGATCCGTGCCCGGGTGTTCCGGGATGGTTTTGTGCCCGGGCCGGTGTCCGCCGTCAGCTTTGCCCTGGTCTCGGAATCTCAGCGGACCTTCTCCTCCAATCTGCCGCTGCTGCTGGTCGACACCCACGGACGGGCCATCAGCGAGGGATCCCGCGCCTCGTGCTATCTGACCGTCATCGAACCCGGAGTCGATCGCTCGCGCTGGAACTCCCCCATCACGCTCCAGTCCCGGGGAGGCATCGAGATCCGGGGTTCGAGTTCCACCCAGTTTCCCAAGAAATCCTTTGGCCTGGAACTGAATCAGGAGAATGGCTCGGACCGGGCGGAGGGACTGCTGGGACTGCCGCGGGACTCGGACTGGATCCTGTACGCACCGTACACCGACAAGTCCCTGATCCGGGACGTCCTGGCGTACGAACTGAGCAACCGCATCGGTCGCTACGCTCCGCGCACCCGACTGGTCGAACTGTACGTCAATCGGGCGGGAACCGTGGACGGCGCCGACTATCAGGGCGTCTATGTGCTGGTGGAAAAGGTGAAGGGAGGTCCGAACCGGCTGGACATTGCGGAGGTGGAATCCACGGACACCACCGAACCGGCCATCACCGGCGGATACCTCCTCAAGAAGGATCGCCTGGATTCCAACGACAAACCGTTCACCACGCCGCACGGGCACGAACTCGGACTGGAATGGCCCCGCGGACGCGAACTGGCGACCAACCAGACGCTGTGGATTCGCCGTTACATGACTCAGTTTGAGACCGCTCTCTACGGCACCCGCTACCGGGATGCGACGGCCGGTTACCCCGCGTTTATCGACGCGGACTCCTTTATCGACCACCACTGGCTGGTGGAGGTCGCCAAGAACATTGACGGTTTCCGGCTGAGCACCTTCATGCACAAGGACCGAAGTGGGCGTCTGAACATGGGCCCCATCTGGGATTACAACCTCAGCTTCGGCAACGCCAACTACCTGGACGGACAAAGCCCGACGGGCTGGTACAACACCCAGATCGGCGGCACCGACTACCCGTGGTACGAGAGGCTGTTTCAGGATCCCGCGTTTGCCCAGCGCTACATCGACCGCTGGGTGTCCCTCCGGACCAATGCCCTGGCGACGGACCGGGTCCTCGCCCTGGTAGACGATTATGCCCGTCAACTGGAAGAGGCCCAGCAGCGGAATTTCAAGAAGTGGCGCATCCTCGGCACCTACGTCTGGCCCAACTCCTTCATCGGGGCCACCTATGCCGAAGAGATCGGATTTCTCAAGGAGTGGCTCACCAGCCGACTGAACTGGATCGATTCCACGATGGTGCCTTGGCCCGTCCTGAGCCACCCGGCGGGCTACTATCCTGACGGTGTGACGGTATCGATCAGCGCGGCCTATCCGGTTTACTACACACTGGACGGCACCGACCCGCGCAATCCCAGCGGCACCGTATCCGCCCGTGCCCGCCGCTATGCCGGACCGATCGATATCCGGACGAATGCCCGGGTGGTGGCGCGGGCAAAGAATGGCACCCAGTGGAGCCCGCCGGTGGACGCGGCCTATGCGACGACGATACCCAACCTGCGCATCAGCGAGATCATGTACCACCCTCCGGACGTTCCTCCCGGCAGTCCGTTTGACGACGAGGACTTCGAGTTCATCGAATGGCTCAATGTCGGGGAGACCCCGATCG
>JBDKKE010000447.1:0-6576 GCA_039796255.1 Verrucomicrobiota bacterium
GTGGTCAGTTCTGGACCCGACCCGGCATTACCCACCTCCTTCACCTCTGCGTCTTGGTCAAAAACAAGGACGATCCCCTCCTCTGGAACTGATCCTTACCGTCAACTCGTGAATGCACGGATTCCGAGGTCCGTTGGGGATTCGACCTTTCCCGGCTCATGGGACGCAGGTAAACTCTCCTGCCATGCAGCATCGTCTCCGCCCCATCCCCCACCGTTACTGGCGGGGATCGGCCCTCGGCATCCTAAGCCTGTTCGCCCTCCTCACACACGCCGGAGAACCGTTCACGCTGCACACCCGGTCACGCGCCGTCAGCCCCGCGAACTCCAATGACGTGGCGATCGTCGAGAAGACCGTGCAGTGGGATCCTGCCCGCACGGCGGTGGTGGTCTGCGACATGTGGGACCAGCATCATTGTCCGGACGCCACCGCGCGGGTCGGCGAGATGGCCCCACGGATGAACGAGGTGCTGAAGGCGGCCCGGGCGCGGGGCATGCTCATCATTCACTGTCCCAGCGACACCATGGGATTCTATACGAATCACCCCGGTCGCGCGCTCGCCCAGTCCGCACCCAGGATCGAAACCACCATCCCCCTCCAGGGCTGGTGCTCCCTGAATGGTGTGAAGGAACCGCCCCTTCCCATTGATGACTCCGATGGCGGGTGCGATGGCTGCCCCGAATGCCCCGGCTACGGCGCGTGGACCCGCCAGCATCCCGCCCTCGAAATCCTCGACGACGATGGCATCACCGACTCTGCCGAGGCCTTCTACCTGATGCGGCAGCGGGGCATCACCAACGTCATTGTGATGGGCGTGCACATCAACATGTGCGTTCTCGGACGCCCCTTCGCCATCCGCCAACTGGTCGCCCAGGGACAGAATGTGGTGCTCATGCGGGACATGACCGACTCCATGTACAACCACCGCATGCGCCCCTACGTCACGCACTTCCGGGGCACCGAAATGGTGGTCGAGCATATCGAGCAGTATTGGTGCTCCAGCATCACCAGCACGGATCTGGTCGGCGGGGAACCGTTTCGATTCCAAGACGACGTGACGAAACGAATCGTGATGATCATCGGGGAGAACGAGTACCTCACTTGGGAAACCCTCCCGGACTTCGCGCGGAAGGAACTCGAATGGCGCGGCCTGCAGGTTTCCTACGTGATGGCCACCCCCAAGGATGGCGACCCTGACTTCAAGGACTTTGAGGCCATCCGGAATGCGGACTTGCTGGTGGTGAGCTCCCGCCGACGCACCCCACCCAGGGCAATGATGAATCTGCTGCGCGCGCACGTGGACGCCGGCAAGCCGTTGGTCGGACTGCGCACGGCCAGCCATGCCTTCGACGCCGCGCCTGCCGGTGACGCGTATGCCGCCTGGCCGACCTTCGACGTAGAGGTGCTCGGGGCCAAGTACGGCGGCCACCATGAGAACAAACCCCCGAATGCGCCACTCACGGTGGTGGAGGGCGTCAGTTCCAATGCCTCCCATCTCGTGCTGACCGGGGTGCCCACCGCCCCGTTTCGCGTGACCTCCCACCTGTACCGGTACACCGGACTGGTTCCCACAGCCGTTCCCCTGCTGCGCGGACACGTGGAGGGACGGGAGGTCCTGGAGCCCGTGGCCTGGGTGAACACCGGCGGAGACCGGAGGGTGTTTTACACGTCCCTGGGGAATCCCGACGACTTCCAACTCCCCGCCTTCCGCCGGCTGCTGCTCAACGGAATCCTCTGGTGCCTGCATCAACCCCTCCCTCCGCCCCAGCCGGCTCCCGCGGACTCCTCCAAGCCTGCGCAGGCAAATCCCCCAACGCCGCCTCCCCCAGCCAGCCCGGCGGCACCTTCCGCAGCGGCGACCCCTGCGTCGCTCGACCTGCCCCAGGAAGCGAAAGCGCCCGCCCTGAGTCCCGGAGATGCGCTGAAGCAATTTCACGTGGCCAGCGACCTCGAATGGGACTTGCTGTTGTCGGAGCCCGAGATCACCCAGCCGGTATTTCTCAACTTCGACGAACGCGGCCGCCTGTGGGTGGTCGAGTACCGACAGTATCCCGCGCCCGCCGGATTGAAAATGGTCAGCCGGGACAGCGTGTGGCGCGCCGTGTACGACCGGGTCCCTCCCCCGCCCCCGCACCATTTCCCCGGAGCCGACCGCATCACCATCCACGAGGACACCAACGGCGACGGCACCTATGACCGCCACACGGTGTTTGTCGATGGCCTCAACATCGCGACTTCTTTGGAACGCGGCCGCGGGGGCGTCTGGGTGCTGAACCCGCCCTACCTGCTCTTCTATCCCGACGCCAACAACGACGATGTTCCCGATGGGGATCCGGAAGTGCGGCTCGCCGGTTTCGGTTTGGAGGACACCCATAGCGTGGCCAATTCCCTGCGCTGGGGTCCGGACGGCTGGCTCTACGGCGCACAGGGAAGCACCGTGACCGCCAACATAATGGTCACCGGCGCCGACGGAAAACCGTCCCATGCCAAACCCATTTATTCCCAGGGACAGAACATCTGGCGGTATCATCCGGAACGTCGGATTTACGAGGTCTTTTCGGAGGGTGGAGGCAATGCCTTCGGCTGCGAGATCGACAACCAGGGACGCATCTTCTCCGGCCACAACGGCGGCGACACACGCGGGTTCCACTATCAGCAGGGCGCCTATTTGCAGAAGGGCTTCGAGAAGCACGGTCCGCTCTCCAATCCCTATGCCTTCGGCTACTTCCCAGCCATGCCCCATGGCAATGGCAATGAACCCCGGTTCACCCACAACTTCGTCCTCTACGATCACGGAGCCCTGCCCGCGCACTACTCCGGACACCTCTTCGGCGTGGAACCCATTCAGGGACGCATCGTCGAAAGCGAGGTCTTCCCCGATCGGTCCTCCTTCCGCACCCGGGACCTGTCGCGTCCGGTGACCAGTGACGACCGTTGGTTCCGTCCGGTGGACATCAAGGCCGGACCCGACGGCGCGCTCTACGTCGCGGACTGGTATGACCAACAGGTGAACCATTATCGCAATCACGAGGGTCAGATGGACGCCTCCAACGGACGCGTGTACCGACTGAGGGCGAAGGGAGCCAAGTCGGTGCCAGCGGAGGATCTGTCCCGTCAGACCTCCGCCCAACTGGTCGAACGTCTCACCTCACCCAACCGCTGGACACGCCAGACGGCGCTCCGGTTGCTGGCCGACCGGAAGGATGCCGCTCTGAATCCAGGACTTTCCGCCGCGCTGTCACGCACCACCGGGCAGGTCGCCCTTGAAACCCTCTGGGCCCTGAACCTCTGCGGAGGATTGACGGCGTCCGAGTCGCTGCGCGCACTGGAGCATCCGGACCCGTTCGTCCGACTATGGACGGTTCGCCTGCTGGGCGACGGGCAACCGCTGCCTTCCGAAGCGGCGTCCCGACTCGCTGCCCTGGCGGCCACCGAACCGAATCTGGAAGTCCGCAATCAGCTCGCCTCCACCGCCCGGCGACTGCCGGCGGCGGACGGACTCCCCGTCGTGCGCGCCCTCGCCCTGCGGGCCGAGGACGCCTTGGACAATCGCCAGCCGCTGCTGCTGTGGTGGGCCATGGAGAGCCAGTGCGAGAATCATCGGGAGGCGGTGCTCCAACTGTTCGACGCCCCGGCCTTCTGGAAGAGCCCGCTGGTGGAGGCCCATCTCATCGACCGGACCGCCCGTCGCTTCGCCCAGGCGGGATCCCGTCGCGACCTACTGGCCTGCGCCCGGCTGTTCGAGCGCTCGCCTGGCCCGGAGTTCAGCCGCCGGTTAATGCAGGGCTTTGAGGCTGGATTCCGGGGACGCTCCATGGCCGGACTTCCGGACGAACTGGTCGCCGCCATGTCCCGCGACGGTGTGGGTTCACCCGCCTTCGCCCTGCGCCGCAACGATCCGCGCGCCGTGACCAAGGCCATCGCCGTGGTTGCGGATGAAACCGCCTCCCGCAGCGAGCGGCTCGAATACCTCTCGGTCATGAGCGAGGTGAAAGTCCCCGGAGCCGTACCGGCCCTCTGCAAGGCCTACCTCGGGGTCTTCAAGGACGATGCCCTGCGCAAGGCCATCCTGTCCGCCCTGCAGAACTACGACGATCCCGCCATCGCCGGGGTGGTGCTCAGCGCCTATTCGGCTCTGGGCCCCGCCTCCCTGCCCACCGCGCAGACCCTGCTGGCGAGCCGGCCGGCCTGGAGTTGGATTCTTGCCCAGGCCATCACCCGCAAGATCCAGGGATGGGCTCCACCCCCCATTCAGCCGCAGAGCTTCCCCCCGGCCATCGTCCGCAAGCTCAAGCAGCACCGCGATCCGGCGCTGCAGGAGTTGCTGGAGACCATCTGGCCCAACACCGGTCGACCTACCACGGCGGACATGGATCGCCTGATCCACCAGCGGGCGGAAGTGATCCGGTCCGGCACCGGCGATCCCTACAATGGACGAACCCTGTTCCAGAACACCTGCGGCAGTTGTCACAAACTCTTTGCCCAGGGCGGCGAAGTGGGACCGGAACTCACCGTCTACAACCGCGCCGATCTGGAGTCCATGCTCCTGGCCATCGTGAATCCCAGCGCGGAGATCCGGGAGGGATTCGAGAACTACACTGTGGAGACCAAGGATGGCCGATCGCTGTCCGGTTTTCTGGCGGAACAGGACAACCGCACCCTGGTCCTGCGCGGAATGGACAACCAGAACGTGGTGCTGTCCCGCGCCGACGTCGCCGAACTCCAACCCGCCGGCCTCTCCCTCATGCCTGAGGGACTGCTGGACGGTCTCAACGACCAGCAGACCCGCGACCTCTTCGCCTACCTGCGCAGCACCCAACCCCTGGTCGGACAGGCTCCGCGGCCCGCCGGGGCGAACTGAGTTTTAACCACGGATGGCACGGATCAACACGGATCGGAAAAGGCATTAAGGCTGAAAAGCCCGAGGCGTGGTGATTTCAAAAGTCGTAGCGACTCCAGCCTTCCATTCCATTCCATGCCGCCCGCCTCTGACTTCCAGCTTTCGTCCGGGGACTATCCGAATCTCAGATACTGGTCTATTGAGCGAAAGGATCACCGGTTGGCGATTCGGCCAGGCCGAATTCCCTGGGGCACTCTGCTCCTGCTCCAGATTCTCGTTGGGGTACCAGGGTTTCTGCTCCTGGCCTTCGCCTACTCCAAGGCCCCCAACGAGCCCACGCTGCTGGTCATGATGGGAATTCCCGTCGGCATTGCCGTGATCGGCTGCTTGGTTTTGCCCATCCTGAAGGTTCGGTCGGAGCGTGCGCTCGGCGACATTCTGATCTACCGGGACGACCAGGAATTACTCGAACTGCCGCGGCAGCGTCTCGTGGTGCGAAAGGAACAGGTCGTGGAGTTCCGCATTCTTCAGGAAACATCAAAACCACTCCCACGGAGATCGTGGAAAGACTGGGTACTGCGCGGGAGACAAGTCGGGAATGCCTGCCCGGCCGCCGAGTTGGAGGTCGTCCTCCGCAACACCCCCACGCGCCGGGTGTCCCTGCTGAAGATGTGCGGACCGCAGCCGTTCGAGGACGTGGTCAAGTCGCTGAGAGCGGCCGGGTTTGCCCGGATAGTCCGCGTCGAGCAGCAGGCAAACCGGAGCGTTTGGGTGACGCAGGAGCTGTGATCAGTGACCAGTGACCAGTGACCAGTGTTACCGATGTATTGACTGAGCCGACCACTGATCACTGATCACTGATTACCGACTACCCCCCACTCCGATATCTGCAATGAAGTCAGTTTCCCCCTGGAGGCGGCTGGGCCAATGGATCGGTGGCGCGATCCTGCTCGCCCTGCTGGCCCTGAACGCCGTCGCCTACGTCCAGTCGCGGGCGATGATCCACTTCTCGGAGGGCGGACACCGGACGGCGCGTCCGGAAGCGCTCAGCCTCGGGGAGAAGCTGCGGGTGCTTGCCCTGGGCGTCTCACTGCCGCGCCCCATCAACCGGCTCAATCCATCAAACGTTCAACTCGCCTACGAGACCACGGAGTTCTCGAGCCGCGACGGCACCCGCCTGGAGGCCTGGCGCCTCCCGGCGACAGGTCCGGGGCCGTTGCTGGTCCTGTTTCACGGATACGCGGGCTCCAAGTCCGATCTCCTTCCGGTGGCCGCGGAGTTTCACCGGATGGGTGCCGAGGTTTGGCTGGTGGATTTTCGCGGCAGCGGCGGATCCCAGGGCTCCATGACCAGCATCGGATTCATCGAGGCCGAGGATGTCGCTGCCGCGGTGCAGCAGGCGGAGCGGCAGAACCGCGAGGGGCGCCCCTTGGTCCTCTTCGGTAATTCGATGGGAGCCGCGGCAGTGCTCCGGGCGGTCTCCCTTGGAACAGTACAGCCGGCGGGACTCATCCTGGAGTGCCCCTTTGATCGCCTGCTGTCGACAGCCGCCAATCGATTCCGCGCGATGGGCCTGCCCGCATTCCCCGCCGCGCCCACCCTCACCTTCTGGGGCGGGGTCCAACTCGGTTTCAACGGCTTCGCCCACAATCCCGTCGACTACGCGCGCTCGGTGGCATGCCCCACGCTCCTCCTGCAGGGCGGACGCGACACCCGCGTGACGCGTGAACAGGCGG
>JBDKKE010000448.1:0-4671 GCA_039796255.1 Verrucomicrobiota bacterium
CGCGGGCTCCGCGGACGCTCTGGGTGTAGGGTGTCGAGGTCTCGCCGCCAAAATCCAGGTTCGGATCGTACAGCACCACGCGGCCCTGTCCCTGCGGGTTGAGGGAAACAAGGGCGGGCCCCAGGGCGAGTTCCTCGCCGATCAGGGCGAGAGCATTGGTCAACGCCGGCAGGGAGCGCGCCCGGGCGACTCCGGTCTTGAGGGAACCTGCCATCGCGCGAAGATTGGCGACCTCGGCCCGCCGTGCGGAATCCTTGACCCGCCGGATGACGCTTTCCGCCACAAGCGACACCAGCAGGACGACGATGGACAGCACGCCGATGAGTTCGAGCGCGGTGAAGCCAGCCGTGCGGGCGGATGCCCAACGCTGTCTCGACTGAAAGCGGGAGAAGGCCTTCATCGAATGCTTTGCATCAGGGACAAAATGGGGAGGAATACGGCGAGGGCCACGAAACCGACAACCCCGACGAGGAAAAGGATCAACGCCGGCTCCAGCAGGCTGAACAGCCGTTTCAGTCGCTGGGGAACCTGGAGGTTGTAGTACGAAGCCACGTTCTCGAGCGCGTGGTCGAGTTGGCCGGTGCGCTCCCCGATCAGCGTCATCCGGAGAAGCAGTAGAGGAAACACGGTGTGAAGCCGCATGGCGCCGCTGAAGGTCTCGCCCTCCTCGATCCGTTTGCCGATGTCGATCGTTGCCCGCGAGACCATCGGGCTGTCCACCAACCCTTCCACCAACTTGAGCGCGGGAATCAGGGAAACGCCGTTGCGATAGAGAATGGCCAGGTTCTGGGAGAATCGGCTCATGACCAGCATGTGGCTAAGGTCTCCGATTACCGGGATCGAGTACCAGGCGCGCTCCCAGGCACAGGCGAAACGTTCTGAACGCCGCCGGGCGATGGCCACCCCCGCAGGAACCACGATCAGAGCACCCAAGACCCACCACCAGGACGACTTGATGAAATCACTGACGCCAAACACCACGCGCGTCGGCCAAGGAAGGGTCGCCTTGGCCACCGTGAGCAGCGCCACAAACTTCGGAACGACAAATGTGAACAGGATCAGGACAAATAGCAGCGTCGCCACGAGGACCACCGCCGGATAGATGGTCGCCTGTTTCACATCGGCGGACATCTGTTCCAGCCACTCCTGGTAGCGCTTCAACTCCGCAAAGGCCGCCGGCAGCGAACCACTGTGCTCGCCCGCACGGATCAGGTGAGTGAAATTGGGTGGAAAGACACGGGGAAACCGTTCCAAGGCGTTCGCGAGCTGGAAACCCGACTCGACACTGCGCTTGACCTCTTCAATCACCTGCGCAAAGGCCGGGCGATCGCAATCGTTCGAAGCGATCTCCAGGGCCTGAACCAGGGGAATTCCCACCTGGGTGAGGAACCCCATCAGCGTACAGAAGTTGATCAGGTCCCGGCGGGTGGTCCGCACCCGGCCCGTCCGCCCGCGGGCCTCTTCCGGTGCCCGCCGGGCCTCCACCAACCAGACCCCGGTGGTGCGGAGGCGCTCCTCCAACTCGGCCTCGTCGCGAGCCCGCAGGGTTCCCTTGGACTTGTGCCCGCGCGCATCCACACCGGAGTAGGCAAAGTTCTGCATGGCATCAATGACTCCGGGTTGCCTGCAGAAGCTCCTCCACCGTGGTGACCCCATCGGCGGCGCGGACCAATCCGTCCTCAAACATCGTCCTCATGCCCGACTCGCGCGCCAGGCGGGCGAACTCCGAATGAGCGGCCCTCGATATGATTGGCGAATGAAACCGCTCATCAAGGGTCAGAATCTCGAAGATGGCCTGGCGCCCACGGAAACCGGAGTCAAGGCATTCGGAACAGCCGACCGACCGCCAAAGGGATGCCACCATGCCCGTGGGGGGATTGACCCCCAGGCGGCGAAACACCCCCTCTGGGTCTTCCACGCGGGCACGGCATTGGGGACAGAGGCGGCGCACCAACCGCTGGGCGACGATGGCCACCAGACTGTTGGGCAGCAGATAGGGCTCCACGCCCATGTCGAGTAGTCGCGGGATGGCTCCCGCAGCGTCATTGGTGTGCAGCGTTGAGAATACCAGGTGTCCTGTCAGCGCCGCCCGGATCATCAGGGTCGCCGTCTCGGTGTCGCGCGTCTCCCCCACCAGGATAACATCAGGATCCTGCCGGAGCAGCGAACGGAGGGAGGAGCCGAAGGTAAGTCCCACCTCCTCGCGGATCTGCGTCTGTCGGATACCCGCCATCGGTATCTCCACCGGGTCTTCCAGCGTGAAGATGCTGATGTCAGGGCTGTTGATCTCGTTCAGCACCGAATAGAGGGTAGTCGTCTTTCCGCTGCCGGTGGGACCTGTCACGATCACCACCCCGTGCGGCGCGCCGATGGCAGCCCGCAGCCGCTCTTCGGCATCCGGCGCCAGCCCCAGCTGATCCATTCGCTGAATCTGACTCCCGGTGTCCAGCAGGCGAACGACAACACTCTCGCCGTACTGCGTTGGAAGGCTGGAGACCCGGAGATTGACCCGCCTCCGGTTGACCACGGCGGACGCTCGTCCATCCTGCGGAACCCGGCTCTCTGTCACGTCCAGTTCCGCCAGGATCTTCATCCGTGCGATGACTGCCGACTGCAGTGCCTTAGGAATCAGCGCATCCGGATAGAGCGCGCCGTCAATCCGGAGGCGAATGCGCAGCATTTTGTCCTGCGGCTCGAAATGAATGTCGCTGGCCCGGCGCAAAGCCGCGCGCTGGATCACCTGGTTGACAATCTGGATGACAGGGGCGTCTTCCGCCCGCGCATCCGACGCGGCCGTTTCCGCGAGGTCGGATATTTTGGGGAGATTATCCCCCTCGTCGATGATCCGCTCGATGGACTCCTGGATGGAGGGCATCGAAACCCCAAAGTGATCAAGGGCATTCAGGATCTCGCGTTCCGTCGAGGTCACCACCTCGATCTCCAGCCCGGTCAGCCGCTGGAGTTCGTCAATTGCCAGGACGTTGAAGGGATCAGCCAGCGCCACCGTGAGACGCCGGCCGCTAAGACTGAGCGGCAGGGCCCGGAGCCGGCGCGCCATGTCCTCCGGGACTCTGTCCACCACTGCCCGATCCGGAAGGTGGCGAAGCACATCCACGCGGCGCGTGCCGGCCTCCGCCGCCACGAAATCGCACAGGCGCTCGGCCGGGACAAATCCCAGGTCCGACACGACCTTCAAAACGCTGCCGCCGCGGCGGCGCTGCTCGTTCTGCGCGAGCTCCAGTTGAGTGGCTCCGATAAGGCCGCTGGAGAGAAGACGATCTACCAGTCCGCGATTGGGGGCGGCAAGTTCCATAGGAGCGGGTTGGCATAGCCGGAACTCAGTCAGGGTACCCGTCCGGTAGCGGGGCCGTCATGCGGCATTGTCATCCCCTGTTCCTGAGTCCGAGGAAGAATCGCCGGAAAGCAAGACCCAGATGAAGGTAGGGGGTGACTATACCTCAGGGAAACTCCCCCCGCGCCCAGGCCGGCGCAGCCGGCACTGGGCGGGAGATTAACATCGCGACCTATTTGTGGGCCACGTACAGCAGCACGTCTCCCACAGTTGTGGCGAAGTCATACTTAACCTTGCCCTCGAGGTCAGCAGTCGCTGGGGTAGCACTGAGATCTGAAAGCTCATCCCCGTCAAGACGCCGGCTGAGAGCTTGGGCATCGGCCAAATCCACACCCTTCAGATGAACTTGAATCACGAGGGTTGCCCCTTTGATTGAGTTAGCGGTCCCCGTATCGTCAAAGTTATAGGAGGTATTCGCGCCCGTCACGGCAGTGGCAGCTGTAGTTGCCGCTTTGATCTCCACCAACGAAGCAGTACTGCCAATCTTGGTGGAAAATGGCTTGTCCAGGAAGCCGCTGCTCAGCAGCACCTTTCCCCAGTCGGGTGCCGCAGCAACATCGGCAATGGCAACACCAGTGGCATCGCCGAAGCGGCCATATTTTCCGAAGTAGCCCATGGCGGCCGTCTTAACAGAGTTGTAACCCATGGCGGCACTGTTGATTCGCGAATCATTCATCGCCTCGAAGATCCTGGGCAACAGCAGCCCGGCGAGTACGGCGATAATGGCGAGGACGCCGATCATTTCGATGAGCGTGAATCCGCGCCGCTTGGCGTTTGATTGGTTGTTGACGAATTTCATACTGATTCTGGATTGATACAATTAAGTTGTGCTCGGGATAAGGATTTGCCGGTTGACGCCCATCCCGAAGGACGCCGCCGTTGAAAATCATCGGTGCGCGAGGTAAATCAGAACATCGGTGGTGGACTTCGAGGCATCGTACTTGACCCGCCCCGAGGTATCCCGCTGATTGGCGACGTCGGAGGCAAGGGTGGTGACCGCCCCATCCAATTGCAGGTTGAGCCGCGCCGCATCTTCGGTGGGCACGCCGCCAATCAGGGCCTCGACAACCCACCGCCCGTCGCGCGCGTCGTTAAGATCCGGATCGAGGCCATCCAGATTGTAGGCCGCATTCGTCGTCGTCGCCGCGGTACTGGACGGCGACACCGCACGCAATCGGACAATCGCGGAGACACCGAGCGGCACCCTGAACGGACGCTCGATGAAGCCCCCGCGCAGAAGCACCTGCGTCCCCCAATCCAGCACCGCCGGGTCGTTGGTCGAGGACAGGGCTTGGCCAGCCGCATTTCCGAAACGACCG
>JBDKKE010000449.1:0-10423 GCA_039796255.1 Verrucomicrobiota bacterium
CCACCCTGAGGCCCCGTCCGCCTCCACACCCGCGCCGCCCTGAGACGGCGGGGCGGCCGACCGCCTCCACGCGGAAAAATCACCCGGTAAGCGGGCAGCGCACGCTTGCCGAAAGGACACATTGCAGCCGCCCGATACCATTTCAGTGCTTCAACGCTGTCGCTGGGAAGTAGTTTGCCGCTCTCTAAGATGTAGCCCAGTGCAAACTGCGCGGGTGCCACACCCGCGTCCGCCATTCTCCGCAGAGTTTCGAGTTGCGTCGCATCGTCGGTGGTCATTTGTGCAAGTGGACCATTGGTTTGGCTCGGAAGGAACGGGGCCTTCGGGAGCAAAACCTCCGTTGCCCCCGTCGCAACGACCGCGATCCAGTGAATCGCAAGCAATGTCAGAATATAGACCTTCACTTTTTGAGAGAGTAGAATATGTGCTGAGCGGTACTCCATCTTGGCCGTTTACCCAGCCTTAAAGCCCCTATGCGCCGGTTTTGAGGAGCGGCGCTTCGGTGCCTGCAGCGAGTCTTTTAATTTGTGACTCACAACCGGGTCGTCATCGATGGCTACTGAATCCGAATCTGACACGCGACCATGCCTGGCTGCAAATTCTGTGCCGCTGGGCAAAGACAAAGGCTCATCCATCAGTACCGACGCCAATCACGAGTTATATTCGCTGATTGAGTCAACCCGACGACTTCAATCGATTGCTCATGCTTGCAAAGTGCAATTTCATTCTGGGCAGAACGCAACCTTGTCCGTTGTTTTTAATGACCGATGGTTGGGGGCACTGCAGGACGTTTTTACCAGGCACGATTTGTCGGCCCGCCGGGCCCTGAGTTCAGTGGCATCCGCCGGATAGACCAGGATACTGAACCCGCGGTGGATCCTGCGCAATTGGGCCTCCCACGCTGCCCAGGGCGGTTCTGGATCCCGGCAATGCCGGGCATCGCGATCTCCATTCCCCCGCAGTCCGTCACCGGACGGTTGGTGTGCTGCGACTCCTCACCGTTCCCGAGCCGGCGTTTGCTCCTCAGAACATCCTCTCTGCCATCCGCGCCATCCGTGGTCCCGTTTCTGTGGGGTTCGGTTCAGGGCGACTTGGGCCGGTTTCGATACTTGTCGTAAAGGCGGGTGTGGCGACTTTCGAGGCTGACTTCGCGTCCGGCAATCCACAGGCGCTTCACCTGCGTGCGCAGGTCGAGGATGTCGCCGTCGGCGACAAAGAACGTGGCGTCCTTGCCAGGTTCCAGCGAGCCCAGGCGGTCGGCCACGCCCATCATTTGGGCGGGATACAGGGTCAACCCACGCAAGGCTTCCTCGCGGGGAAGTCCAAAGGCCGCAGCCTGGGCGGCAGCGTAGGGAAGATTGCGGATGGTGGAGGCGCCAAAACGGGCGGTTCCCTCGCTGAAGGCGACGGTTACTCCCGCCTTGTGCAGCAGGGCCGGAGCGGCGAACTGCACGTCGTACGGGTCCACATCGCGCGGGGGCAGGGTAAAGACGTGTTCGTAGGCCACGGGAATACGATGGGTGGCCAGCAGTCCGGCCAGGCGGCCGGCGTCGCGTCCACCGGCAAGCACGGCGCGATACTTCCTCTTCACCGCCCATTCCACGGCGGAGCGGATCTGCCGAAATTCGTCCGCGTGCAGGAAGACCGGCACCTCGCCGCGCAACACCGGAAGCAGGGCGTCCCAGGCCGGTACCGACCGGAATCCCTGCGTGCCGGCGGCGGACTTCGCCCGCGCGTACGCTTCGGCTTCGGTGAAGAAGTCGTCGAGTTCTCTCAGCCGCTTGGCGCGTTCCTTGGCCTGATCTTCGGGGGACTTCCAGTCGTCCGGATTTCCGGAACGTTCCTTCGGTGTCGTGTCGAGGTCGAAGGAAGGCCAGAAGATGTGCAGTCCCGCCGACCGGTTCACCACCAGATCCTCAATGGTCCATCCGGAGAGGGCGATCACCGAGGAGAGTCCGCTGACCACCCCCCCCAGCGGAATCGGCTGGGCGTGGGTGAATCCGTTGGCGCGGGCGACGGGGATCAGTTCTGAATCCGGGTTGACCGAAACCCAGGAAGAGACCTCGGGGGTGTATCCGCCCACCTCGGTGGTGTCCCGGGTGGCGCGGACCCCATCAATCTCCTGGAGTCCGAGAATGGTGGTCGGTGCGATGAGGCCGGGGAAGAGGTGTTGTCCGGCCAGATCCAGCGTCTGGTCAGCGGACTCGGTGACCGATCCGACGGCAGCCAGCTTGCCGTCCCGTACCAGCAAGGACGCATTGGTGAGCGTTGGTCCCGCTGCGGTGTGGAGGATGGCTCGGGTCAAAAGAAGCGAAGCCGCCAGGGCAGGGGAACGATGAAGACTGAGGAACAGGGATGCGAGAATGGCCAGCCTCACACCGGACCTCATCATTGGGATGGCGGTTTGCACGATTCTGGAATTGAAGAGAGTTCCGCAGAATGGACTTCGTACGGGAATCTTCCGCTGCGATTCTCTCGACGGCACCTTCTACGATTCGCTGCTTTTCGTCCACAGGAAGGGCGAACCGCTCAAGCGGTCACCCTGCGGAGAACCCGGCCGGAGCTGTGGAGGCAGTTTGCGGGGCGCGGCGTGTCCGCGGACCGTTGAGCAGCCTTCCGACCCAGGTATAGCGGACCAGGAACTGATAGGTCAGCAGCAGGAACGCGGTGAGAACCACAGTGAACAGGGGCCACTTCACCCAGACGGGGACGGGCCATTGGCTGATCACGGCCTGACCGGCAATGCACAGCGGGAGGTGGGCCAGGTAAAGCCAGTAGGCGGAGTCCGAGAGGTAACGAATGGTGTGGTTTTCCCGGGTCAGCAGGGAGCGGAAAAGGCCCATGCTGCCGACGCACATTCCCCACGCGAAGATGGACTGCAAGAACACCGAGATCGGCTTGTGAAACGGCGCGGGCAGGAGGGCGGCACGGAAACCCAATGTGCCGTAGGCGAATTCCAGCGCGAGGGGGAAGATCACCAGCATCGTGATCGGCAGGGACCAGCGCCACGAGCTTCCCAGTTGGCCGATCCGGTCATCACAATCGAAATAGAAGACCCCGAAAAAGAAGAAGAGCACGTAGTAGAGAAGCACGTGGGGCATGGGAACGATGCCCATGGAGGTATCCGGGCCAAAAGGGGATCCCATCAGCCACGTCGGAACCATGGTCAGCGGCACCAGCCAAAGGAGCCGGGCCGGCGAAAGAACAAAGCGCCAGGGGCGCTTCTGCCAGCCCAATCGGCCGGCAATGACTGCGTAGGCGGCGAAGAGTGCGATGAGCCAGACCAGGAACCACAGAAACCAGATGAGGATGAAGACCGGTTGATTGACCAGGAAGTTCCAGAGGCCCGCCCAGGATCCGGATGGCCCGGATCCCCCCGCCACGGATTGGGCGCCCGCGGCCTTAAGTTGCTCCTGCACCTGCTTGCGCCCGGCCTGCCAGGACTGTTCCTCGACCGGGAGCTGAAGCAGGCCGGCAATGAAGCGGACGACATCGAAGTTCTGCTCCGCGCTGTGCAACGGGGTTTCGCCGGATGTGCTCGGCAGGTTGACGTCCGCGCCCCGCCGGACCAGCAGTTCCACCACGTCGCCATACCCCATGAAGCCGGCGGCGTGCAGCGCGGTGCCTCCATCGCTATTCCGTCCGTCCACCGGCGCGCCTCGGTCCAGAAGTGCGACGGCCATCTCTCTTTTTCCCGTGAGAGCGGCCCAGGTGAGCGGCGTGGTGCCAAAGCTGGGATGGAGGTTGGTGAGGCTGCCGCTGACGGCGAGGTGGCCTTCCATGGCCGGGAGGTCACCCGCCCGGATTGCGGACCAAAGGTTGGCGGAGGCGGGTTCCGCCGGAATGCTCTTCGGGGGAGCACTGGACATGGTCTTGGCGGCGAAACCCACCGCCCACCCCATGGCGGGCACCACGGTGATCAGGCCCAGGAGGCAGGGGAACAGCACCCGGCGGCAACGGTGCCAGAGCAGCGCCTTGAGGCCTTTCTGCCGCCACAGCATGGCGGTGAAGAACCCGCTCACCAGCATGAACAACTGCATGCGGAATCCATGCACCCAGGCCTGAAAAACAAAGGCGCCCGTGTCCTGGCTGACATCCTGGACCATCCACGGAAAGCCTATCGAAAAGGAGAGGGCGGCGTGGTAGGCGATGCCGATCAGCATGGCGGCGGCGCGCAGGGCGTCGAGATCGTGGAGGCGCTGATGGGAGGAGGCGGGTGGAGTCATGGTCGAGGCTATAGAACTGGCGAGGGATCGCGGTGACGTGGACTGGGAGATCATGGGGAGACTTCAGCAGGTGGATTCACCGGGCCGTCTCCGTCCGTCTGGAACGGCCGCAGGAACCATTTCCGGAAGGCATCCCACTTTCGTCCGACGTCATCCGCGAAGATCAGGGTGCAGGGAATCAGGTAGAGCGTTATGACCGTGGTGAAGAGGATCCCGAAGCCCATCGAAACGGCCATTGGTATGAGAAATTGCGCCTCGAGGGAGGTGTCAAAGATCATCGGAGCCAGGCCGACGAAGGTGGTGACCGAGGTCAGGACAATCGGTTGGAAGCGCCGGGCGCCGGCTTCCATGGCGGCCTGGAGCAGAGTGACATTCTCGGCGCGGCGTTGGTTGATGTAGTCCACCATCACCAGTGAGTTGTTTACCGAGATGCCCGCCAACGCGAGCATGCCAAAGATGGAGAGAAATGACGGCGTCATGCCCATGATGCGGTGGCCTAGCAGGGCGCCGATCGCTCCCAGCGGGATGATCAGCATCACGAAAACAGGTTGGGTGAGCGACTTGAGCGGAATGGCCAGCAACGCATAGATGGCGATCAGCAAGGCGATTGTTCCGAGGATCGTCCGTCGCTTCGATTCCTCAGCCTCCGCGACGTAGCCCTTGAATTGAAAGGAGAGGCCCTCACCTTCGAGGCACATCTGGTTGAGCTTTGGTTCGAGCTCCCGGGCAATGCCGATGAGATTAATGGTGTCGTTCATCGGTTGCGCACCGATGCGAATCACTTCAGCCGAATCATTCCGTTCCACGAACGATGGCGCCTTGGTAAACTTGACCTCGGCAACGGTCGCCAATGGGACTTCGGCACCCTGCGGGGTCCGGATTTTCATCTGGTCTAGCGTGTGCAGCGTTTCGCGGTCGGCCTTGGGAAGCCGGACCATGACGCGGATGTCGTCAATGCCGCGCTGAACCCGCTGCGCTTCCTCGCCGTAGAAGGCCTGGCGGATCTGTTGGGCGAGCAGGTACTGGTTCAGGCCCAATTCGACGGCCCGGGGTTTGAGGGTGAATTCCAGCTCGTCTTGGCCATAGTTCACCTGGGCCCACGCGGTACGAATGCCTCCATAGCCTTCAAGGAGTGTCTTCATGCGCTCCGCGATGTCCGCCTTCCTCGGTGACGAGGGGCCGCGCAGCTCCAGGTGAAGATTTGCGTCGGCGTATTCCTGGCCGCCTTCGAACGACTGTTCGGCGAAGACGCGGAAGAATTGGGCCTCGGGAATCGGACCGATGAGCTCCGTCCAACGATTGGCGATCTGGCTGTTGCGCGGGCCTTGTTCACTGCGATCGCTGGGATCCATGATCTCGAGCGAAACTGAGCCGGATGACTTGGAAAAACTGCTGCTCGGTTCATAGCCGCCGACAACCCTCGAAACATTGCGGATGTAGGACTCCCCGGTCTTGGGATCGGCAAACTCCATCCGGGCCTGCTCCAGCGCGCGCATGATGCGGTCCATGTACTTGGCGGTGGTCTCCAGAGGCGTGTCGTCCGGGAGTCGGAGAATTGCGGTGATCCGTCGGGAATCCACGGAGGGAAATGAAACGAACTTCATCCGTCCGCCGACGCAGTATCCGCCCACCAGCAGCCCCAGGGCCGTGAAGCTGGCCAGGACGGTTGCGCGATGGTGCATGGCCCATTGGAGCGAGGGCCGGTAGATCCGGTCGACGAAGCGTTCAATCCCGTGGGTGATTCGCTGCTGAAAACGATCAAAGGCATTCGTCTTTTCGCTAAAGCGGATGTGCTTGAGATGCGTGGGCAGGAAAAGTTTGCACGCCAGAAGTGAGAACAAGAGGACGGAGGCTACAACGGGGGGGATCTCCTTCGCGTAGTCACCCCAGGTTCCCTCGAAGAAGAGCATCGGCACGAACGCGACGATGGTCGTCAGCGCACCGTAGGTCACTGGTGTGGAGACCTCCTGGGTGCCCAGGACGACGGCTTCGAGGGGCGGCATGCCGGTCTTCAATTTGTCGTAAATGTTTTCACCAGTGACGATGGCGTCGTCACCGACAATCCCAATGACGATGAAAAACCCAAACAGGCTCATCATGTTGGCCGTAATGCCGAGCCAGGGCATCATCATCACGCCACCCGCCAGTGCAACGGGGATGCCCACCGCGATCCAGAATGCGAGTGCGGGACGCAGGGTAAGCCCCAATAGGATCAGTACGAGAAGGCCGCCCTGAAGAATGTTGGAGGCCAGTGAGCTCAGGCGCGCGCGGATGGAGAGCGATTCGTCGTTCCAGACAAACAGGCGGATCCCATCGGGGAAACGGGTGCCGGCCGTACGCACGTATTCTCGGACCTTGTCCGAAATATCGATGGCGCTTTCGTTTCCGGTGCGCATGACCTGCACGAACAGGGCGCGGGCGCCGTTGAACTCCACCCGTTTGTCGCCCTCCTCAAAGTCGTCACGGATCACGGCGATGTCCCCCAGCAGGACTTCAGCCCCATTCGCTGCGCGAATGGGTATCCTGGCGAAATCTCGCTCGGTGTAGGCCTGGCCCCGTGTCCGGACGATCAGTGTGCCGCTCTCGCTGTCGATGGCGCCTGCCGGCAGATCGATGGAGAACCGTCGAATGGCATCCGCCAGGTCCTGAAAGCTCAAATTGTAGGACAGCAGTTTGTCCGCTTTGGCTTCGACGGAAATTTCGTAGCGCCGTCCACCTTCCAATCCCGCGCGGCTGATGCCTGGCATCTCCAGGAGATCCTCCTGCACCCGGCGGGCAACCTTTCTAAGATCGTGGGCTCCCAGGTCCCCGGTTACCGCGACGCTCAAAACCGCGAAATAGTTTCCGGACTCGGGAATGAACACCCGTGGACGTTCCGTTTCGTTCGGGAACGTTGTAATCGTATCCACCCGCGACTTCACATCCTCCATCATCTCCCGAAGGTCGGTGCCCGGTTCGGCGGTGAGATAAAAGCGAGCCATGCCCCGAGACCCGTCGGCGTTCAACTGCTTGATGCCCCTGACCCCTTCGAGGGCCTCCTCAATGGGAACGAGGACCGCGCGCTCGACATCCTTTGCCGTACCGCCGCGGTAGGGCATCTCAATCATCACCGTATTCCAGCTCAGCGCCGGAGTGATCTCCAGTGGGATTCGGTAGAGGGCCGTGTAGATTCCCCCCGCCAGAATGGCCATCATTAGAAAATTGGCAGCGATACCATTGTTGGCGAACCAGCGGATCATCAGTGAGTTTGGTTCAATGTTTCTGGTGGTCCGAATCGGCAGGGACGCTTCGCTTCGTCGTATTTGTTGCCGACACGGTGGTGTTGGTCAGCGTGATGTCCGGAATGATTTCAACTTTTGCGCCGTTTGGGGCGTAAACCAGGTGGGTCATGGCGAGCAGCAGCCCGTCGTCGAGTGCCGAACCGGGAACGATGATGCTTTCCTCGTCCGACCAGACCGGAACGACCGTCATGGGCTTCAAGGTGAGAGTGGCCCGGTTGACGAACACCACCTGGTCGAGCTGCCGCACCGCCTGACGCGGCAGAGCCACCACATTCGTCAGTGTCTTTCCGGCAATGGACGCCGTCACGGGCTGGCCAATGCGGAGAGGCGGCTGGCCTGACCTCAGTCCAAACGGATCCTCCACCCGCGCGATCGCGAAAAGCTCGAGCGAATTGGCGTCCAGAGCCCCTTCGGTCCGGATGATTTTTGCCTTCCACGACGTCTTGGAAGCGCCGTTGACGGCATCCCGCAACTCCACGTCGAGCGGCGAATCGCCAGCCCGTTCGGGCAGGTCGAGAAACTGCAGTTCCCGGCCGGCGATGGGTAACCGGACTTCGGCGAAGTCCACGGCGAACACGGTGCCCAACGGCGTGCCCGGACCCACTGACTGGCCCAGGCCCACCGATTTTTGCCGGACTCGGCCGGCAAATGGGGCTCGGATCTGAGTGCGTTGCAGATCGCGGTTGGCCCGCTCCACCTGGGCGGTGGCGGAGTCCACCTCCGCAGCCGCCTGCGAGCGGACCGCCGAAGTCCGATCCACCTCGGCTTCGGGAATGAGTTTCTCGCTGAATACCTTGAGATTCCGCTCG
Organism: Verrucomicrobiota bacterium; assembly: GCA_039796255.1. Taxonomy (GTDB): domain Bacteria; phylum Verrucomicrobiota; class Verrucomicrobiia; order Limisphaerales; family UBA9464; genus UBA9464. Next base: position 8,317 of record JBDKKE010000449.1, read on the forward strand.
TGATTCAATGTCGCCAGTTGAAGGGCCGCCTTGGATCCGAGGAGCCGCGCCTCTGCCACGGCGACGGCGATCCGGTAGTCATTGGCCTCCAACTCTACCAGCACGTCTCCTTCCGCAAAGTACGAGCCCGCTTCAAACGCAGGATTGAAGTGAGTGATCAGTCCGGAGACCTGGGCGCTCAGGGCGACTTCATCATGCGAGCGGACAATTCCATGCGTCTTGATAACGACTGGATACTCCCGGACCCGCAGCTCGCTCACCCGCGTTCGAATGGCCTGCTGGGTAGCCGGGGGAACCTGCGCCTTCCTGGGTTCCACTGAAAGAATCAGGTAGGCGGCAACGCCCGATCCAAGAACCCCCAACGGCACCGCAGCGCGTACCAACAGAGGCAAGAATCCCCGGTCTGGTTTTGCGGACTCCACGGAGGAGGTTTTGCTGCCTTCATTCATGAAGGGCCGGGGACGAAATCTTCTGTTGCACAGGCTCGGGCACCAATTCGATGTGGCTCAATTCAAGGCCGGCATCTTCCAGGATGGTCAGCGCGTAGACGTCGCCCAGTTCGAGTCCTTCGGGAGACGATGAGAGGTCTGGTTGCATCGGACGGAAGCGTGAGATGGGCAGGATGACGGTCCACGGTTGGCCCACAGCGCCGAGGGACTGGGGGGCCACGTCCATCTCAAATTTACCGGCGAAGGCGCCCTTCATTTTCTGGGTACTGAAACCGAACCGGACCTTCTGCGGACGCTCGGTTCGACCCCGGAAAATCAACTGGGCGCCGGGCTGCAACACCACGGGCCGGTCGCTGCTGCGCCACACGGACAACGCCGCCACGTGAAGGAGCAGGGGATCTCGGTTGGGTATGGGCCACAGCAACGGTTGTGCTGCCAGTCGGATGCTCGCCGTCGCGTTCGGAGGCAACCAGTGGCCAAGGGTGACCTCGGGAAATTGATTCAATTCACTCACCCAGACGTTAACCGGCTTCGGCTGGGGCGATGCGGTGAGCGGCTTCCGTTGACCGAGCGATGCCGTCGCCTGGTCGCCGGCCACCAATTTGACCTCGTCTCCATCGATCATTCGCTTCATGCGTCCCGATCCCTGGTTGACCCGCACCGTGGTCTCTGTGGAGCAGGCGTGGAGATCGAATTGAGCGCTCCTCGTTTCCACCATCGCGGAGGGGGTCTGGACGACCAAGGGTGTCGCCGAGGCCTGCTCGGCCGGACTGATCCAGAGGCTGCCGCTCAGGAGCTTGAGGCGGAGCATGCCGGACTCCTGCTCCAGGATGCGCAGCGCCGAATGTCCGGCCACTGTGAGCTTGGATCCGTCGCGCAGTTCCAACTCGATCCAGGCATCGATCGACCGGGTCTCCAGGGTGTCGCCTGCGAGTAATTCGGCGCCAACCTGGAGCGCGTTCTCGACATTCCCGCCCGCGCCAAAGAGCTGGGTAGCCCCCGTAATTTTGGAGACACGGGCGATCTCCAGGCGGCGCATTGGGAAGAATTGCAGGCTGGCGATCGCCAGAAGGGCAGTGAGCGCCGCGGCGGCGGCCATCCACTGCCATCGGCGAAATCGGACCCGCGTGAGCCCCTGCGGATCCCCGTCGGTGTGCCGCCACAGTTCCTGCTGCCGCCCCAGTGCCGTCCGTTCGATGTCGGCCACCAAGACCGCCTGTTCTGCCACCTCGCGTAGAAATGCACGCGCCGCAGGATCGCTGCGCAACCAGTCGGTGACCGCCTGGCGCTCGTCCGGAGCTCCACGACCATCGATATAGCGCAGCAAAAGCTCCCTCCGGGAATCGCCTGGGTTCATTGAATCTGACCTCCCGCAGCTTCGGGGCTGCCCAGTTTTTCCTCGATGCAGTCCTTCAAGCTCCCATGCAGTCGGGAGATCCGCTTGTAGATCGCGTTCAGTTCGAGGCCCATTTTCTCGGCGACCTCTTCGCAGCTGTGCCCGTCGTAGTAGCGCAGTCGGAGCAGCCTTCGGGCGGACTCCGGAGCCGCGGCGAGGCAGTCCTGCAATGCCTCAATTTTTGCGCCCAGCGGGTGTGCCTGAGTGGACTGCCACTCACGATCGATCAAGTTGAGGATCTCGGGGTCAATCCCGAGGGACT
>JBDKKE010000450.1:0-2715 GCA_039796255.1 Verrucomicrobiota bacterium
GTGGTCAGTTCTGGACCCGACCCGGCATTACCCACCTCCTTCACCTCTGCGTCTTGGTCAAAAACAAGGACGATCCCCTCCTCTGGAACTGATCCTTACCGTCAACTCGTGAATGCACGGAATGACCCACACCAACACCCCTCTTGCCTTCGGCGGCGACCCGCCGATGATTCCCTTCCAAAGCGTCCCAACTCACTCGTTCCTCAATCTCGGAGATTCCCTCATGTCCCAACTCATTGCTGTCTCGTACCCCGACCTGTTCAAAGCTCAGGAGGTCCGCCTCACCCTCATCAAGCTGCAGAAGGAACACCTCATTGACCTGGAGGATGCCGTGGTGGTCACCAAGGACGCTGCGGGCAAGATCACGCTGCATCAGGCGGTCAACATGACCGCCGCCGGCGCGGTGTCGGGCGGATTCTGGGGCACGCTGATCGGCATGATCTTCCTCAATCCGATCTTCGGAGCTGCGGTGGGTGCCTCGTTTGGGGCCATTTCCGGTGCGCTGACGGATCTCGGGATCGACGACCAGATGATGAAGGAGGTGGCGACCAAGTTGTCCCCCAATACGTCGGCCCTCTTCGTCCTGGTCCGCGCGGTGACCGCCGACAAGGTGGTGCCGGAGATTCAGAAATTTGGCGGAACCGTCCTGCAGTCGTCCCTGAGCCACGACGACGAGGCTCGCCTGCAGTCTGCCCTGGCTGCGTCGAAGTAGGGGCACTGCGCACCGCGCACCGCGCGGTGCGCGGAGTTTCAAGTGGTCAGTTTTAAGTTTTCAGCGGGGCAGGAAGCAGAGGAGAGACGCTTTGCGTCTCCATCCATTCCTATTCTTGGATCGTTTGCTGAGTTTGGCACTTGAAGCTTCTTCGGAGCTTGGATCCCCGCCTCCGCTCAGCTCCGCATCCGTTCCGGATGCACGCCCATGTTGCGGCACCAGTCGGCGTAGGCGAAGGGGGAGATCTCGCTGGGCTTGATCTCGCTCCGGCCGCCCCAGAAGACATTGGTGTAGGTGGGTTCAATGCCCGCCTCGACCAGATGTTGGTCGATGGCCGCCTTGTGGGCCAGCACCAGGTCCTTGTCCGTTCCGTGAGCGACGCCCATGACATTCACGTTGCGGAACTCGGGGCCGCCTTCGCGCCAGTAGGCGTGGGTCATGATGTGATGTCGGCCCACCTCCCGTCCGGCATCCAGTTCGCGTCCGGGCGGTACCGCCCAATGGAACAGGGCATTGAAGCGGGTCACCCGTTCCCCGGTGGCCAGGGTCTTCACGTGCTCCAGAAAGGTGCTGAACCGTCCAATGATGCCGCGTTCGTTCAAGTCGGTGGCCACTTCGAGGAAGACCGGAAGCGGAACTCCGGCCTCGTCTGCCCGGGCGCGCCAGAGATCGGCGACCAGTTCCTCTGTTCGAAACTCCCGCTTTAACGCCGTGAGCACCCGCCACTCCAGGTCATTCAAGCGGGCGACCTTCACGTCCACCGCCTCGGCCAGTTCTTCGGCCCGGCTTCCGGGTTCCATGCCGCGACGCCGGACGTGTCCCACGCCGAGGGCGAACAGCTTCTTCGCCGGCATCAACCGGTAATGCTCCGCCCCGATGCGCTGCGCCAGCCACGCGGCGTGGAGGGCCAGTGAATACCCTTGAGGAACCTTGAGGGTGGTCCACAGGCGGTAGTTCGAGCCGGGTGTGGCGGCGTCCGTGGACCGGATGACCACGTGTCCACTGAAGGGATCTTCCCGGAACAGGAAATCAAACGCGTCGTCCGTGCGGTCCGCGGGCACTTGCCAGGCACAGAGCGCTCCGTCGGCCAGATTGGTGGCCAGGAGCGTCTGACGGATGCGTCGGATGACCCCCGCCTCCAGCATCGCGCGCAGTCGTTGGGTTACCACGGACAGAGGGACCGTAGACAGCCGGCTGATCTCACCCAACGGGTCCGCTGTGAAGCCGTGGATCTGGTCCTCGCTCACCGCCAGGATGCGGGCGTTGACCGGATCGGTTGTTTCTACCGGACACTCTCCTACGGGACTCATGTGCGGGGTGACAGTGGATCAGCGATGAATCGGTTCAAAGGCGATTTCACCGCGCGTGCCCCCGGCTGCGGATCCGTCAATACCGGATGGCCACCGCCACGATGGCATTGGAGGGATACTGTTTGTCCTGTTCCTCCAGCAAGGGGTCCACTTGAACCACCTTGAGAAGGTGGCGGGGATCCGACACGACGAAAATGGCGTGGGCCCCCAGGGCTGCTGCCGAATCCCGGAGGGCGGTTTCGATGTCCTGGCGGGTGGAGCGTGGCTTCGGAGTAATGGTGATCTCGCCGAGTCGTTGGTGCAGGTGAGCCGGTGCCCAGGGAATCATCTCCACCCGCGCCGGATCCGTCGGGGGGAATCCCTTGGACGTCATCACCGCATTGGTGGCGGTCGTTGCCGCGGCCGTCACCGACTGTCCATCAGTCGAGCATCCCGCCGTTGCCCACAACAGGCCCCCCGCACACGTCCACCACCCGGTTGTCCAACGCATCGCGCCATCTCTTCTCCGGAGGGACACCGGGACTCAAGGACGAACGGTGGGAAATCGTGTCCGGTGACCGGGCCGGACCACGGGGGCTGCTGGACTGCATCATGATTGCTTCTTACCGACCCCCACCACGGCACTTGACTTGCGCCGGGCGGAGGTAGGGAAGATGCATCCCTCATGCTGATGGAGACTTCGCCGTCCACTGC
>JBDKKE010000451.1:0-32118 GCA_039796255.1 Verrucomicrobiota bacterium
GGGAGCAAATTGTGCGGGTCCGCACCACAGGTTGAGGTGGCGCAGGATCTTCTCGATGACCAGCGGTTCTTCGATCAGCGCGATGAAGCGCATCGTCTTGCCGCATTCAGGACACTGCAGAGGATCGGTGTGCCAGGCCTGGCGGATGAGATCCCGCCATTTGCGATGAGGGAGTTTGCGGGGCGGAGGCGGAGAGCCCTTGGGCCAGGGGACGCTGGCCAAGGGATTGGCCCGGCTGCGACAGCCGCGCATCTTGTTGGAGTAGAGTCTGTAGTAGCGGATCATTTGCACGCCCTTGTCGGGGATGTGCTGGGAAAGGACTGCCAGGAAGTCCACCGGATCAAACACTTCGAAGTTGCGGTTGATCTTGGGATTGAGGCGGGACCGGTAAATGACGGTGTCGCGTGGGTGTTCGAGAGTGACCTTGGCCGAGGAGAACGGATTGCGAAGCACATACTGGCAGAGTTGTTCGCGTTCGGCCCGGTTCTCCGGTGGCACCGAGCGGCCCGAGTCCACATTGAAGCCGGTGTGCTTCCAGGAGCTCATGCGGTCGACGAGCTCGGGGGAGATGAGTTTTAGGCGGAGCAGTTCGGCGAAGATGCGGGTCCGGAAGAGTTCCTCCAGGACGCGGTGGGGGATTTCCGGCGCGGCCTGCCATTGGCCGTCCGAATCCAGGAGGCCGTCGGCGACCAGGGCGTGAACGTGAGGGTGAAAGTCGAGGTATTCGCCGAAGGTGTGGAGGGCGAGGAAGTAGGCGGGGCGACCCTGGGGAAGTTGGAGTGCGGCGCGCAGCAGTTGGGTGATGGTCTGCTGGGCGACGGTGCAGAGGCGTTTGAGGAGACCGCGATGGCGGTAGAAGATCGGGCGCAGGAGTTTCGGCAGGGCCAGGACGACATGACGGTGGGGAACCGGCAGGAGGACGTGATCGACCAGATGGGCGGCGGTCTGAAGGACCTTGCGCTGATGGCAGGAGGGACAGAACCACCGCCCCTTGCAGGAGAAGGCGAGCAGATATTCGTGCGCGCAGTGGTCGCAGCGGACACGGGCAAATCCCCGTTCGAGGGTTCCGCAGTGGAGGAATTTCTCAAAGACTTCCGTGATGACGGGGCGAAGGGGGCCGAATTTGGGTTCATAGGATTCGGGATAGCGATCGACGAAGGTGGCGTGGTGGCGTTGGACGCACTGCCAGATGGGCGATTTCCGCGGGTTGCGGGTGCGGTAGGTTTTCATGCCCGGCTGCCGAAGCCACAGGCTTGCGGGAGCAACCGGCAGTGGAGCACTTAGAGGTGGAGGGCCGCCATCGGTGGATTTGGGGAGGCTCGCCCTCGTCTCGGCAGGCACTCCATGTCCGAAACATCTTGCCGCCTGATCGAAACCGCCCAGACCGTGGAACCGATGGCGTTCTCTCCCGACGGGGACCCCTTGGCCCTAGTCGCCATCTCGAAGTCCGAGGCACTCCAACTGATCGCCCTGCCGGTGACAGCTCTAGTGGCGGGACAAATAGGAAAGGTGATCACTTTTGAACTCCGATAGAATTTACTGGGTCACGACGTATCCAGAGCTCCTTTGTGGCTAGGTCTGGATCTTCCAAAATCACCCAATCACCGGCCGGTGTCCTCCGTAGCGCTCAGGACGCTCGCCGTTCCCGACGGCACCCCCGCTGTACAGGGCGTCGGGGGCGACGACGTTCCACCCTCATTCCCGGGGGCTGGGGAAGAATAATTGTCGTTGAACAGTGCGGGCTCGGGCGGGTCGGCAGGTGATCGGGAACCCCTCTGCGTACCGGCTTGGGGCGGGTGGGCCTGGACGCCGGTTTCTGTATAACCCGACAGGTTCCGGCTCGGGGAGGCCTTCAAGCAGATTTTCTGATTTGGATCCGGCCGCTTGTGAAATTCCCAACAAGCAGAGAACTGTTGGGACGGGAGACTAGAAAATCATCTTCAATCCAAGCGCGGCCTGGAGCCTCGACATTTGTTCCCTACTGGGCATCAGCTTTCCCGTCTCGATTCGTGAGAGAGTGATCGGCTTAATCCTCGCCAGTTTAGCGAGTTCCACTTGTGAAAACCCGTGTTCTATCCTACAGATCCGTAGGGCGTTCGCTACGTGATTGCGGGTTGTTTCAAAGCCCATTCGAGGCCTGTCTCCTTTCGGGTTGTAGTCTCGTTTCGCATGAATTTGCCTCTGTGCAAAAGCCAACAGTGCCATCACTGACAGACGGGTCGGGTACCCGCCCGCTCCGTGGCTGCTGGGCCTTCTTTCCTTCCGCGCGCCGAAGCCTCTGATTCCCGAAGGAAATGCGGCGTTCACGTTACGCCAGGGTGGCATCCAATGGCTGCTCCGGGGGTTGATGCTTCTGGCGGCCTTTCAGTTTGGCAGCCTGCCCTTGGCGGTGGCACAGGACACCACACCGGGATCTGTGGACGGGCTCAATCTGATGGCGGCCCAACCGGGTTTAACGCCGTACGGCTTAGCGACGGCGGTACAGCCCGACGGGAAGACGATTCTGGCCGGTGCTAGTTTCTCCTCAATCCTGGGCGTGGCCCGTACCAACATCGCGCGGCTCCATGCGGATGGCACCTTGGACTTGACCTTCGACCCCAATGCCAACAGTCAGGTCAACAGTGTGGTGGTGCAGGCGGACGGAAAAATCCTGCTTGGGGGAAACTTCAATTCGCTCCAGCCCAACGGGGCGGTGACTGGCACGACGCGGAGCCGGATCGCGCGGCTGAATGCGGATGGCACGCTGGACACGACCTTCAATCCCAATGCCAACAATCGGGTCTCCAGCGTGGCGGTGCAGGCGGACGGGAAGATCCTGCTTGTAGGTTACTTCACCACACTCCAGCCCAACGGGGCGGCGACCGCTACGACACGCAACTACGTCGCGCGGCTGAATGCGGACGGCTCCCTCGATGCGGCTTTCAATCCCAGCGCCAACTCTGATGTCCTCAGCGTGGCGGTGCAGGCGGACGGTAAGATCCTGCTTGGAGGTAGTTTCACCACACTCCAGCCCAACGGGGCGGCGACCGCTACGACCCGCAAGTACGTCGCGCGGCTGAATGCGGATGGCACCCTGGACACCGGCTTCAATCCCAATGCGAGTAGCTCAGTCTTAGGCGTGGCGGTGCAGCCGGACGGGAAGATCCTGCTGGGAGGTTTCTTCACCACACTCCAGCCCAACGGGGCGGCGACCGCTACGACACGCAACCGGATCGCGCTGCTGAATGCGGACGGCTCCCTCGATGCGGCCTTCAATCCCAACGCGGATAGTGCGGTCGTCAGCATGGCGGTGCAGGCGGACGGGAAGATCCTACTCGGGGGACACTTCACCACGCTTCAGCCCAACGGAGCGGCGGCCGCCACGATCCGTAAATACGCAGCGCGGTTGAATGCAGACGGGACTCTGGATACGGCCTTCAATCCCAACGCGAGTAGCTCAGTCTTCAGCGTGGCGGTGCAGGCGGGCGGCAAGATCCTGCTTGGAGGCGGGTTCACGACGCTCCAGCCCAACGGCGCGGCGACGCCAACTACCCGCAGCGGATTTGCGCGGCTGAACAATGATGCCGCGACCCAGACGGTCAGTGTGCCCGACCCGATCCGGGCGCTCTGGAACCGGGGAGGGAGCGCGCCAGAGGTCTCGCAGGTCACCTTTGAACTGAGCGTCAACGGCGGCGCGACGTGGACCTCCCTGGGCAATGGCACGCGGGTCGGAACCACCGCCAACTGGCAACTCACCGGCCTCAGTCTCCCGGGCAGTGGCCAGGTCCGCGCCCGCGGGCGGACGAGCGGCGGGTCTTACAACGGCAGTGCTGGGTTGGTGGAAAGTGTCGCCAGCTTCAGCGGGATCACACTGGCGTCGGTGCCGTCGCCAGACACCGCGGTCCGAGTCGCCCCGCGTCACGAGTCAAGCCGGAACCCTGCGGTTGGAGTTCGACGCCCCGGCTACCGCCGGATCCGTCGAGGTGTGGAGTGCGGGGGCCGTGGACGCCGACACCTGGACGCGCCTGGACCACGCACCCGTGCGCAGCGCGACCACCGGTCACCTGGAGCTCTACCTTCCCATCGACCCGGCCCAGCCCCAGCAATTCTACCGGCTGGAGATTCATCCGGGCCCGGTGACTTCGGGAACGCCCCGCTGAGGCGGATCTATGCAGCCGATTCTCCGGGGAGCGCACGCGCCTCGCGTGCTGACCGGGGCGCCCTCGCCCTGGTCCGTGCGTACTGATCACTGAATGCTGTGGCCTCCAAACACGCACGGCTCACCGGGAGGCTCTGTGGAAAGGAAGAAGGATGAAAGCTGAAGGCAGAGTGAAGAATGAAGAATGACCAAGGCCCACTCCTGACGACCCACATCCGGTAGGGCGAGGCTCCTGTCGAGCTGTTCGCGTGGCCGCGGTTGACGGGGTGGAGCCTCCACACGCTCACCGAGAGGTTCGCCCTACCGGGAGACAGAGAGACCGGTTCAGCATTTAGGTCACCGGCGGTTGACGCATGGTCCATTGCATTGCCTATCCGGACGTCCGGGATACCGTGGCCCATGCATCAGCGGACTTGGATGGCCCTAGCGGGGGTGACTTTGGCGGGACTGCTATGGACGGGATGCGCTGTCACCCGGGCGGGCTACCAGAGCGCTCCTTACCGGGTGGTGGAGAAGGACGGTCGGGTGGAACTGCGGGCGTATCCGGCGATGCGGGTGGCGGAAACGCAGAAGGGTGGGGACGACTTCATGCGGTTGTTCCGGTACATTTCCAAGGGCAACGCCACCGAGCAGAAAATTGCCATGACCACGCCGGTGTTCATGGCGGGCGAGGGCACGACCAACGCCCAGATGGCGTTTGTCCTGCCCGAGACCCTGACGAATCCGCCGGCTCCGGCCAGCGATCAAGTGGTGGTGCGGGAGTTGCCTCCGGCGACCTATGCGGTGTTGCGGTTTCGGGGAGGGCAGCAGGGTCCCGAAGACGAGGCGGCCCGCGAGCTTCGCGCCTGGATGGAACATCGGAATCTCCCCGCTCAGGGTGCCCCGCAGTTCGCCTATTTTGATCCTCCCTGGATCCCCGGATTCCTCTGTCGGAACGAAGTGATGATTCTCACTCAGACCCCATGACACCCTCACGCCGGGGCGGTTCCGGCGGGCACTTGGGGATCTGACTCGTCGGAAGTCACTGTGGATTGGGATTGGGGATGCCCCGGGTCGGGGGAGCTCAGGTTGTCCGTTCCGGAAGTCACAGCTACCGGGTTGGCGGCGAGTTCCCGCTCGGTCTTCAGGCGCAACTGACCGCAAGCGGCGTCGATGTCGTGACCCTTTTCCAAACGCAGGGTGGCGGTGACGCCACGGGCCCGCAGACGTTCGGCGAAGGCCTGGCACTCGCGGTCCGCCGGGCGCTCCCACTCCAGTCCCTCCACGGTGTTGTAGGGAATGAGGTTCACCTTGGCATGCAGTCGGCGGGCGAGGTTGGACAGGGGTAGCGCCTCCGCCGGGCTGTCGTTAACCCCGGAGATCAGGATGTACTCCAGGGTGATCATCTGCCCCTTCTTCTCCACGTAGTAGTCGCAGGCGGCGGTGAGTTCGGCGACCGGGTACTTGCGGTTGACGGGCATGATGCGGTCGCGGACTTCATCGGTGGCCCCATGGAGCGAGATGGCCAGGCGGAATTGGAGCGGGTCGTCGGCCAGGTCGCGAATCCGGGGAACAATCCCGCTGGTGGAGAGGGTGATCTTGCGGGCGCCGATGTTGCCCCCCCACGGCGCATTAAGACTGCGCAGCGCGGTCATGAGGTGGACGTAATTGGCCATGGGCTCGCCCATGCCCATGACCACGATGTTGTTTACCAGGCGGTCGCCCTCGACGCGCTCTCCGGCCGGCAGGCGACTATTCCACCGCTCGACGGCGAGGACCTGTCCGATGATCTCGTGGGGCAGCAGATTGCGCTTCCATCCGTCGAGTCCGCTGGCGCAGAAGCGGCATCCGTAGGCGCAGCCCACCTGGGTCGAAATGCACAGCGTGTGGCGGTCGCTGCGATCGCCGTCCGTGTCGGGATTGGCCGGAATGAGCACGCTCTCGATCAGGCTTCCGTCGGCCAGCCGCCATAGGAACTTGCGAGTGGTGTCCTGCGCGCCCTGGACCTGGACGATTTCCGGCAGCCGCACTGAATACGCGCCCGCCAGTCGGTCCCGCAGCGAACGCGGTAGATTGGTCATTTCATCCCACGAGGCGGCGCGGCGCGCATAGAGCCAATTGAGCAACTGGTCCAACCGGTAGCGGGGTTCCCCCCAGGCCTCGAACTGGGTCGCCAACGCATCGCGGGTCTGGTCGCGCAAATCGGGCAGGGAAGAGTCAGGCATGGGAAGGGAGAAGGGAGAAGGCAGAAGGTGGAATGCAGAATGCGGAAGGCGGAAGGGGCACTGACCACGGACCAGGGACGAAATTCTATTCCCCCATCCCATTGATTCTTGCGGCGGCGAAGCCGGCTCCGAAGCCGTTGTCGATGTTGACCACGGTGAGTCCGCTGGCGCAGGAGTTGAGCATGCCCAGCAGGGCGGTAAGGCCGCCGAAGTGGGATCCGTAGCCGACGCTCGTGGGGACGCCGATCAGCGGGCGGGCGACGAGGCCTCCGATGACGCTGGGAAGCGCCGCCTCCATGCCGGCCACCACCACCACCACCCGGGCGCTCTGCAATTCATCCAGCCGGCGGAAAAGACGGTGGATTCCGGCGACTCCCACGTCCTGGATACGGAGGACGTTGCTTCCCATGAACTCCGCGGTGATGGCCGCTTCCTCGGCGACGGGCAGATCGCTGGTTCCTGCGGAAACGATGGCCACGCACCCGGTGCGGGGCAGGGGTTTGGACGCCTCGACGGTGATGCACCGGGCGTCCGCGTGATGGCGCGCCCGGCGCATCCGCTTTTTCATCGCGGCTGCGTGAGCGGGTGTGACGCGGGTGATCAGGACGCGTCCGCTCGCCGCCACGATCCGCTCGGCGATGGCCACCACCTGTTCCGGCGTCTTGCCGGCGCCAAAAATCACCTCCGGACATCCCGTCCGCAGCTCCCGATGCAGGTCCACGGACGCGAAACCCAGATCGGCCACCGGCGCCGATTGAAAGGCATGCAGGACCGCCTCCCGGCTGGTTTCGCCGCGCTGGAAGCTGTCGAGAAGTTGGGTGGCTGCGGAAGGTGACATGAAATCGATCCGATCGAAGGGCGGAGGTTCTAGACTCCGGACCCCGTGACGTCCATCCGCACCATGAAATCCGGGGGATATATCTTCATATCATTAAATCTTGATGCGTTGATTTATTCCTTGAGCGACTGGGGTTCCGCGGCAAAGACTGCGCCATGATTCGGTTCATCCACGAGATCCATGCCGACGCGGTGGCGGCGGGAAAGCCGGCGGTGTCGATCGAGTTCTTCCCGCCGAAGACGGAGGACGGTGAACGAACACTCTTTGAAAAGACACTCCCGGAGCTGCTGCAGGTCAAGCCCGGTTATTGCTCGGTGACTTACGGGGCGGGGGGGTCCACGCGGGACAAGACGCTGTCCATCGTGGAGCGGATCCAGAGGGATTTTGGTCTGACGACGATGATGCACCTGACCTGCGTCAACGCGACCGAGACGGAGTTGCGCCAGGTGCTGGAGGACGCGGTAGCGCGGGGCGTGAAAAACATCCTGGCCCTGCGCGGGGATCCGCCCGGAGGCGGCGGTCCGTGGGTGAAGACCGAAGGTGGTTTCGAGTATTCGTCGGAGCTGGTGGCGTATTTGAAGCGGCGCGGGGGATTCAACATCGGGACCGCTGGATTTCCGGAGGGGCATGTCGCACAGCCGCAGGGCAGGCAAGCGGACTGGGGCTATCTGGCTGAAAAGGTGCGGGCCGGTGCGGATTTCGTGGTGACGCAGTTGTTTTTCGACAATGCGGACTACTTCGCGTTTCGGGACCACCTCACCCGGAAGCTGGGTGTCACGGTGCCCCTCATCCCCGGGCTTATGCCCGTCATCTCCCGGAATCAGACCAAGCGGTTCACCCAGATGTGCGGCGCCCGGCTTCCGGCCGCGTTTCTGTCGCGATTGGAAGAACTCGGTGATGACGATGCGGCGGTGACCGAGTTCGGTATTGAGTACTGCACCCGCCAGATCGAGGAACTGCTGCGGGAAGGGGCGCCGGGCGTGCATTTTTACACGCTCAACAAGGCCTACTCGACAGTCAAGGTGGTCCGGAATCTGGGCCTGGCCTGACCGCCATCGAGGTGCCGGCGCGCACCGGCAGGACCATGGCGATGGTGGTGCCTCGTCCGGGACGGGACCAGATGCGGATGTGTCCCTCGTGGGACTCGACGACCCGGGCGACCATGGCCAGTCCGAGTCCGGTGCCCTTGGGTTTGGTGGAGCTGAGCAGCGAGGTGAAGGCGCTTTGCCGCTGCTCTTCCGGCATGCCGATCCCGCTGTCCCGGAAGCGGACCAGCACGTGGGTGGGACCTTCGTGCCCCGGATGGAACGGCAGGGAGCGGGTGCGAATGCTGAGGCGTCCGCCGGTTGGCATGGCCTCCAGGGCGTTGAGGGTGAGATTCAGGAAGGCCTGCTCCAGCAGGGTCGGATCGCCGAAGATCTCGGGGAGGCGGCTGTCGAATTGACGCGCCAGGTCCACCTGCTGCACCCGGCATTTGTGGCGGGTCAGGATGCCCAGGTCGTCGAGCAACTGGTTGACCTGGACCGGTGCCAGCTCGGGCTCATTGCGCCGTGCGAGGTCGAGCACCCGGTCCACGATGCGGTTGAGGTGGTCCATCTTGTCGCCCATCACCCGAAGGTCGGTCGCCCGGGGTTCATCGGCGGGAAACCCGGCGCTGACCGAGTGATGGAGCATTTTCATCACCGTGAGCGGATTGCGGATCTCGTGCGCGAGTTCGGCCGCCAACAGGCCGAGCGAGGTGAGCCGCTCGCTTTCGCGCAACTGCTCCTCGACGGCAACCGTGCGGTCATAGAGCCGCGCCTTTTCAATGGCCAGGGCGGAGAGCTCGGCATAGGCGGAGAGCAGGCGAACCTCCTCGTCGGAGAAGGTGTGGGGTTCTCCGGTGTAGAGATTGAGTGTGCCGGTGGCTTTCTCGGCGAAGACCAGCGGAACAGAGAGCAGCGAGACCAGGCCCTGCTGCCGGGCCATGGTGATGTTCTGGTAGCGGCCGGACATCTGCACATTCTCCAACTGCATGGCCTTGCGGCGACGGACCACGATGCCCACGAAGCTTTCGGCGACGTTGAGTCGGGGCTTGGCGCGATAGCCCGGTCCGGCGCCGTGGCTGGCCCGCAGGTCGAGCCACTCCCCGGACTCATCCAGCAGCATCAGCGAGCACATCCGCGCCTGCAACAGACTCCGCGCCTCGCGGGTGGTCACCTGCAGCGCCTCCTGGAGTCCGATGGTGGAGTTGACGATCTGTCCGACCCGCACCAGCGATTCAAGGAAGCGCGACTTGAGGCGGGCCTGTTCATACTGCCAGGTGTTGTGGATGGCAGGACTGGCCAGGGCGGCGATGTCCTCAATGAGCCTCAAATCGACGTCACTGAAGGCGTTGGGGCGGTCGGCGTGGACGGAGATCACGCCGCGGACTTCTCCGGCCACCCGCAGTGGAACGGCCAATTCGGACTGGATGTTGCGGCGCAGCGGCAGGTGGCGCGGGTCGCGGGAGACGTCCGGAATGTTGAGGGGGCTTCCGGTGCGGGCTGCCCAACCGGCGGCCCCTTCGCCGACCCGGAGGCGCATGGTGCGGACGTGCGGCGGGAGTCCCTGGGCCGCCTCGATTTCCAGAAAACGCGTGGTCGGATTCACCAGGGCTACCAGGCCGCTGGTGGCTGGCACCAGCGGCATGACCTCGCTGAGGATGAGTTCCAACGATTCGCGGAGTTCCAGGGTGGAATGGATGACTCGACCGACCCGCTGCAGCGTCTCCAATCGCCGGATTCGGGAGTGCAGTTCGGCAGTGTCGTCCATGGTCAGCGAACCCGCGCGGTCAGCCACAGTCCCAGCAGTCCGAACGAGGCGTTGGGCAGCCACGCACCCAGCCAGGCCGGCACCATGCCGCTCTGCCCCAGAGCGAAGCCGAGCCGCTGGACGGTGAAGTAAAGGAAGCCCCAGGCGAGGCTTCCGGCCACGCCATAGAAGATGTTGCGACGTCCGGAAGGGGCTCCGAAGGGGATGGCGATCAGGACCACCACCACGCAGGTCCAGGGCGCCGCGATGCGGGCGTGCAACTGGGTTTCCAGAAGATTGAGGTCGCGGCGCGGAAGCTTGGGGTGCAGGCGCAGATATCCGAGGACGTCCCGTATGGGCAATTCCGGACTGCGCATGGTGCGGGAACGAGACAGCAGTTCTCCTACGCGGACCTCGCTGCGGAGGATGTCCGGGGTTTCGTCGAGTTCCGGAACATCCAATTCCGCATGTTGGAGGGCCATGGGAGCGCCGTCGGTGTGGGATCGCCACAACCATTCACGCACCTGCGATAATCTCCAGGTTCCGTTGGTCCAGACGGCGGCCTCCGCGATCAGAACCCGGCGCGCGGGCAGTTCGACGGGTTGGGTGAAGCGGAATCCGGTCAGCTCGCCATTGGTCAGGGAAAGACTCTCGGCCGTCCATCGCGCGCCGGTGGCGGAATCGGCCCGACTGAGATTGCTGACACCCACCACCACGTTGGACACTGCGAAAGGGACTCCGTCCCATAATGCCGCGACATTGGTGGGCGCTCCCCCCATTTCTTCCGCGCTGAGAAACGCGAATGCTTCGCTGCCGGGTTGGGGATCGCCGGGTTGACGATGGATGCGCTCCCGCCCATCCACGAGCCGCCAGTAGTTGTTGGTCCAGAGAGCGGAGGTGGCCAGGACTTCCCGGAAAGCCTCGCGCGGAAGCAACAGGGCCACCCGAAGCTGGCGGATTTCCGCAGTTTCGGTGTTGAACGCTCCGATGCTCCACTGGTGCTGGGACGTCTGATTGCGGAAATTGATCCGCTGACGCCAACGGTCGCGTCCGGAGGCGTCCGGCTGCTGGCGCCGTCGCTCGAGACGCTCCATCCGCGCCGGGCCGTCGGTGAGCACTTGCTCATTGATCAGCGAGAGCAGCCCGGTGAAGAGCAGTCCGAGGACAAAGTACGGGGCGCAGATCCGCCAAAGACTGAGGCCGGCGGCGCGCATGGCGATGAGTTCATTGTGCCGGGAGTGCTGGGTGAGCGCGTAGAGCAGCGCCAGCAGCAGGGAGACGGGCAGGACGATGTTGAGCAGCTCGGGCAGTTTCAGCACGTAGTACTCGGCGATGTCGCCCAGCGTCCAATGCCGGTCCTGGAACGCGTCGAGCTGTCCGAACACGTCGAACGTGATCCAGAAAATCAGGAACGCGGCCAGGCAAAATCCCAGCGGCACGAGCAGTTCACGAAACAGGTAGCGGTCGAGGAGACGCATCCGGCCTGGACATCCTAGCGCCGCTTGGGCCCCGCAGGCGAGAAATCCGCGCAGGCGAAGGCGCGACGCCTCCGGGAGTGGGTCGGGAACGTTTGATTCATGGCGTTGCCCGAGCCCCTTCGCATCTGATGGGTTGACAGTCCCCAACAGAACTTCGACGTTCATCCATGTTCTGGCGAGCAGGATGGCTTTCTGTAGTTCTCACGGCTTACTTGGGAGCCGTCTCCGGGCTTGGCGCGGAGCCCTATCAGGCGGGAGACGTTTTTCTGCCACCGCCGGGCTCCGACCAGCACGGCAAGGCGTTTGAAATGAAGTCCGGTGACTTCCGTGCCGTGGTGTTTAATACCCCCGGGGAGGGCGGTGAGGCGGAGCCGCCCAAGGATCCCCAGTGGTTTGACAAGAACCGGGCGCTGCTGCTGGTCAACATCAGCGGGTTTTCCGGATTTAAGCGCCGGATCGCCAGGGGCCGGATGGAGTCCAAGCCGTTTCGCATTTTGTTGGTGGAGGATGCTGATGCCGCGGCGAAGTTTCCCCGGCAGAAGGGCAAGTTCACCGTGCTGCGTCTGGATGAGAAGGGCGCGATTACGCAGATCCAGTATGCGGCCCCCGGCAAGGAACTGCAGGATCTCTTCGCGCCCGACGCCCGGTGAGGCCGTCCGATCCGCCTTTCCTGACCGTGTTCGATTCCCCGGCAGTCCGTCCCGGGCACATGGTGTTGCGACGTCTCGCCGTGTTGCTGGTCCTTCCCTGGCTGTTGTCGGCCTGCCGGGTGGGCCCCAACTACCGGACCCCGTCCGCCCCGCTGGCGACAAACTGGCTGGGCGCGCCGACGGTTTCGGGAACCCCGGATCCCGCCGAGGCGCTCTGGTGGCGGTCCCTGAATGATCCTGTGCTCGATGACCTGATTGAGCGGGCCTATCGGAACAATCCCGGTCTGCAGAGCGCCGGCGTCCGCGTGCTCCAAGCCCGCGCCGAGTTGAACCAGGCCATCGGCAATCTCTTCCCGCAGCAGCAGGGACTGTCCGGTTCGGTGAACCGCTACCGCCTCAATTCCGCCGATGACGCTCTGCTACCCGCCGGGGTGAGCCCCAATCTGGCCACCGACCAACTGATGTTTTCGGCGTCCTGGGAAATCGACTTCTGGGGCAAGTATCGGCGGACCATCGAGTCGGACCGGGCCACCTTCGCGGGAACCCTGGCGTCCTTTGACGACGTGTTGGTCACCCTGATCGCCGATGTGGCGACGGGTTATGTGAATGTCAGGACACTGCAGGAACGCCTGCGGGTGGCGGCGGAGAATGTGGAGGCCCAGAAGGAAAGTCTGCGCGTGGCGTCCGCCCAGTATGAGGCGGGCGAGACGAGCGAACTCGATATGCGCCAGGCGTCCACGGTGCTGCTCCAGACCCAGGCCGGGATTCCCCGTCTGCAGAACTCCCTCAACCAGGCCCAGTATGGGCTGGCGGTCCTGCTGGGCGAGACGCCGGACCAGATTGAGCCCCAGCTAAAGGGGGTTGGAAGGATCCCCACCGCACCGGCCGGGGTCGCCGTGGGAATTCCGCACGACCTGCTGCGGCGGCGCCCTGATGTCCGGGCCGCCGGATACGCCGCCGCATCTCAATCCGCCCTGATCGGCGTGGCGCGGGCCAACATGTATCCGGCGTTGTCCCTTTCGGGTGCCTTTGGATTCAGCGGCAACAACCAGCGGAACAATACGCTTTCCGACATGTTTCTCTGGCAGAGCCGGGCGGCCCAGGCGGGGGCGTCCATGGTGTGGCCGGTTTTCAACTACGGGCGCCTGATCAACCAGGTCCGCGTCCAGGACGCTGGATTCCAGCAGGCAGTCCTGAGTTATCAAAACGTGGTCCTGACCGCGCAGCAGGAGGTGGAGAACGGGTTGTCGGCCTTTGAAACCGAGCAACAGGCCCTGACCCATCTGACCGCTGCGGCGAGCGCGGCCCGCCGCTCAATGGAGCTGTCCATGATCCAGTACAAGGGGGGTGAGTCCGACTATACCACCGTGCTCAATGCCGAGCAGGCGCAGTTGAGCGTCGAGGATTCGGTGGCCACCGCGCAGGGTAACGTGGTCCTGGGATTGATTGCGATTTATCGGGCAATGGGAGGCGGGTGGGAGCTGCGCTCCGGACGGGACGTGGTTTCCGATGAGGTGAAGGCGGCCATGGCCCGGCGCACCCACTGGGGCCAATTGTTGGAGCCCGACCACCATCTTCCGCCGAATGCCAAGGAAAAGAATCTGCCATGAAGCATCGGGAACCACAGAAAAGAGGGATGAGGTCGTGTTGGACCACGGAGGGCACGGATGAACACGGATGGAAACCAGACAGGAACCGCATCGGAGGAGGGACGGTGAAGGGGCGGTGGGCGGCCCCTATTCGTGTGCGAAAGGAACCAGGTTTCTCATCTCAGAGTATCCGTGCCCATCCGTGCCCTCCGTGGTTCAACTCCCTTTTCCCTCTGTGGTTTCTGGGAATACTGACCGTGATCCTCTGCGGCTGCCATCGATCCGCGGTTCCTACTCCCGCGTCGCCGCCCGTGGTGATCGTGCAGACCCCGGTTCGACAGTTGGTGACCGAGAACCTGGACCTGACCGGGACGGTCGCCGCCTCGCGGAGTGTAAACCTGGTGGCACGGGTGTCCGGATTCTTGGAATCGGTGGAATTCAAGGACGGTGCCTTCGTGGAGGCCGGACAACTTCTGTTCGTCATCGAACCTGAGCCCTACCGCCAGCAGGTGGCCCTGAACGAGGCTCAGTACGTCCAGGCCCAGTCGGAGTACGACCGGCAACAGGACCTCATCCGCCAGAACGCGACTTCCAAGGCGAATGTTGAAAAATGGCTCAGCTCGCGCGATCAGGCCCAGGCGCAGCTGGTGCTGTCGAAGATCAATCTTGGGTACACCCAGATTCGTGCGCCATTTTCTGGCCGGATCGGACGCCGCCAGGTGGATCCCGGAAATCTTGTCGGCGTGGGAGGCGCGACCCCACTGGCAACCCTGGAACAGTTGCGGCCGATCTACGTGAACTTCAGCATGAATGAACGGGACGCCCTGCATCTGCGCGACGAAATGCGCCGGCTCGGGTTGGATCTCAAAGCGGGAGTCGGAAAGGCCACCGTCCTGGTGGGGCTCAACAACGAGACGGGATATCCGCACCAGGGTGTCCTGGATTTCACCGACAACGAGGTGAGCACCTCCACGGGAACGCTCGGACTGCGGGCAGTGTTTCCCAACGAGGAGCGCATTCTTTTCCCCGGCCTTTTCGCCCGGGTTCGGATTCCACTGGGCGATCCGCAGCCGATCCTGGTCATTCCGCGCGAGTCGCTGGGGAATGATCCGCTGGGGGATTTTGTCCTGGTGGTTGAGCCTGACCAGCGGGTGAAGCGGCGGACAGTGGTTACGGGACCGCTGACTGCTGGAGGATCCGCAATCCGGAGCGGATTGACCGAATCGGACCGCGTGGTGGTGAGCGGACTGCTGAATGTGCGTCCGGGAGACACCGTAACCGCGGAGATTCGCGGCGCGACGACACCCTGAGCCCGGAACGAAGCGTCCATGATGGCCCGCTTTTTCATCGAGCGTCCGGTCCTGGCCAACGTGATCGCCCTGGTCACGCTGCTGCTGGGCGCCGTCGCGCTGCGGATCCTGCCGGTGTCCGAGCACCCGCCGATCACCCCACCCACGGTCCAGGTGACCACCTCCTATCCGGGTGCCAGCGCGCAGACACTGGTGGAGACGGTGGCGCTTCCCCTGGAGCAGCAGGTGAACGGGGTGGAGAACCTCCTGTACATGCAGTCGAACTCCACTTCGGATGGACGCTACACGCTGACCGTGACCTTTGAGGTGGGCACGGATCTGGATTTCGCCCAGGTCCTGGTGCAGAACCGCGTCGCTGCCGCGCTGGCCCAATTGCCGGCGGCGGTCCAGCAGCAGGGAGTGGTGACCAAAAAACGGGAAACGTCGCCGCTTCAGATCATCACGCTGACCTCTCCCGATGGCCGGCATGATTCTCTGTTCCTGGGAAACTTTGGAACGCTTCAACTGCGCGATCCGCTGGCACGGCTGCCCGGGGTGGGCGATGTCGTGGTGTTCGGCATCGGGGAGTATAGCATGCGGGTGTGGCTGGATCCGGAGCTGCTGCGGCAGCGCTCGCTGGATCCGCAGGATGTCGTCAATGCCATCCAGCAGCAGAATGCCAATGTCGCGGCCGGTCAGATCGGCATGCCGCCGACGCCCGCCGGGCAGGCTTTTCAACTCACTGCCAACGTTCCCGCCGCCCTGTCCGACGCGGCAGAATTTGGAGACATCATTGTCAAGGCGGGCACCGATTCCAACGGCACCCTGACCCGACTGCGCGATGTGGCGCGGGTGGAGTTGGGGGCGCGCAGTTATAGCCAGGTGTTCAAAGTGGATGGGCGCCCCGCCGGCGGCATAGCCATCTATCAACTTCCCGGCGCGAACGCCCTCGACACCGCAACGGGCGTCCGGCAACTGCTCGAACGGCTGGCTCCGGGATTTCCGGAAGGGTTGGTCTACGACATCCCCTTCGACACCACCACCTTTGTCCGGCAGTCGGTGCGCGAGGTGTATCAGACGCTGATCGAGGCGGGGTTGCTGGTCCTGTTGGTCATTGTGCTTTTTCTGCAGGACGGACGGGCCACGCTGGTGCCGGCGACTACCGTGCCCGTCACCATTGTCGGAGCCTTCGCCGCCATGGCCCTCATGGGCTTCAGCATTAATCTGCTCACCCTGTTTGCGGTGGTGCTGGCGATTGGGATCGTGGTGGACGATGCCATCGTGGTGGTCGAGGGCGTCGCCCAGCAGGTGGAGCGCGGACAGTCTCCCAAGGAAGCCAGCATCACTGCCATGAAGGGGCTATTCGGTCCGATCATTGGGATCACCCTGGTCCTGATGTCCGTGTTCCTGCCGCCGGCCTTCATGCCGGGAATCACCGGACAGATGTACCGCCAGTTCGCGCTGGTCATTGCCGCCACGGCACTGATCAGCGCCGTCAATGCCGTCACACTCAAGCCCACCCAGTGCGCCCTGTGGCTGCGTCCGGTCGATCCCACCCACCGCAAGAACTGGATCTTCCGCGCCTTCAATGCGGGATATGCCCGCACCGAGGCGGTGTATGTGCGGGTGGTGGGGATGGTGGTGCGGCGGCGGCAGTGGATGGTGCTGCTCGCGCTGGTCCTGATCGGGGCGGCGAGCTGGGGTTTGTCCCGGATCCCAACCGGCTTCCTGCCCACCGAGGATCAGGGGTACCTGCTGGTGGCGGTCCAGGTGCCGGACGGCGCGTCGCTGGAACGGGTGGAGAAAGTGATGGACTCGGTGGCGCGGGTCGGTCGGGAAACCCCGGGGGTGGTGCGCGCGATTGCCATTGGGACGGGCGGACCGTCGCCACTGGACGGTGACGTGTCGCTGGCCAATGCCGGCATCGTGTATCTCATGCTGCAGGACTGGGAGCGGCGCGGGCCCGGACAGGCGCTGCCGGAGATTGTGCGCGAGCTGACCGGCCGGCTGGCGGCGGTGACGGGGGCGCGCACCCGGGTGCTGGTGCCGCCGCCCATCCAGGGACTGGGCGCCTCCAGCGGATTTCAAATGCAGGTGGAGCTCACCGACGGCAGCGCCGATTACGCACGGCTGCAGCGCGTCACCGACCAGATCGTCCACGAGGCGGCGGATTCCCCGGCGCTGAGGGAGGTCTTCAGCGCCTATCGCGCCTCGGTTCCCCAGGTGTCCCTGAAGGTGGACCGAACTCGGGCGGCGACCCGCAATGTCAATGTAGGCGACCTGTACGGCGTGTTGCAGACCTACCTAGGCTCCACCTTCGTCAATCTCTTCACCCGGTTTGGACACAATTACATGGTGTACGTGCAGGCGGATCCCCGGTGCCGGGTGGATGCGGAGGACATCCGGCGTCTCTTTGTCCGCAGCCAGTCCGGGGACATGGTTCCGGTGGGCGCGCTGACCGATGTCCGGTCCACGTGGGGGCCGGACGTCATCTCCCTCTACAACCTGTTTCCCGCCGCGACCATCAACGGCATGGCCGCCGACGGCTACAGTTCCGGCCAGGCGCTGGAGGCCCTGGAATCCATTGCCCGTCGCGCCTTGCCTCCGGGCATGCACTTTGAATGGACCGGTCTGGCCTACCAGGAGCGACTGGTGGGCGGGTCCGCATATTGGCTATTCGGTCTGGCCCTGCTGCTGGTCTATTTTGTTCTGGCGGGTCAGTACGAGAGTTGGATGACGCCGTTGGCGGTGATTCTGGCGGTTCCATTGGCGCTGCTGGGAACGGTGGCGGCGCTGATGGCTTTGGGCATGGCGAACGACCTGTATGTTCAGATCGGGCTGGTACTGCTGATCGCCCTGTCGGCGAAGAATGCCATCCTGATTGTGGAGATGGCGCGGGAGGGAAGGGCGGCGGGACGGGACCTGATGGAAGCCACGGTCGAGGCGTCGCGGGTACGGTTTCGTCCGATCCTCATGACCTCCCTCACCTTCATCCTCGGGGTGCTCCCTCTGGTGTTGGCCACCGGCGCCGGTGCCGGAGCGCGCCGTTCGCTGGGCATCGCGGTGGCCAGCGGGATGATCGCCTCCACAGGGCTGGCGGTGCTCTTTGTTCCCGCCTTTTTCGTTGTGCTGCAGTCGTGGGTGGAACGCCGCGGAAAGAGTCCTCATCCTTCCCCCAGTGACTGATGCTGGCCCGCTTCTTCATCGAACGGCCGGTGCTCGCCAACGTGATTGCGCTGGTGACCTTGCTGCTGGGAGGCATCGCCCTGGTGGGTCTCCCCGTCTCCCAGTATCCGCCCATCACGCCGCCCACCATCCAGGTGACCGCCAGCTTTCCCGGGGCCAATTCCCGGACGCTGATGGATACCGTCGCCCTGCCCATCGAGCAGCAGGTCAATGGGGTGGAGGGCATGCTGTATCTGCAGTCCACCTCGACCTCCGACGGACGCTATACGCTGACCATTACCTTTCGCGTGGGCACGGATCTCGACCTGGCCCAGGTGCTGGTGCAGAACCGGGTCTCAGCGGCGCTCGCGCAATTGCCGGCCGCAGTGCAGCAGCAGGGCGTGGTCACCAAAAAGAAGTCCACGGCCATCCTGCAGATTCTGACGCTGACCTCGACCAATGACGCCCACGACGCGCTGTTCCTGGCCAACTACGCGACACTGCAACTGCGGGATCGGTTGGTGCGGGTAGAGGGAGTCTCAGACGCAACGGTGTTTGGCATTGGCGAGTACAGCATGCGCGTCTGGCTCGATCCTGACCGCATGCGGCAACGTTCCCTCATGCCACGGGACATTCTGGCGGCCATCCAGCAGCAGAGCACCCGGGTGCCGGCTGGGCGCCTGGGAATGGCGCCGTCCCCTTCAGGCGTCGCCACCGAGCAGACCATTGAGGTGGATGGCACACGGGCCACGCCGGAAGAGTTCGAGCAGATCATCGTGGGATTCTCGCCTGCTCAGGGAGGGCAGGTCATCCGGGTGCGTGATGTCGGACGGGTGGAGCTGGGGGCGCGAACCTATGGCCAGTTCTTTCAGTTGGACGGCCGGGTGGCCGGCGGGATTGCCATCTATCAACTCCCGGAGGCCAATGCCCTGGACACCGCAGAGCGCGTGCGGTCGGCCATGGCCCAACTGGCCACCGGATTTCCGGACGGGATGCGCTATTCCGTTCCCTTCGATACCACGATTTTCGTGAGCGCCTCCGTCCGCGAGGTTTACCAGACCCTGGTGGAAGCTGGGGTTTTGGTGCTGTTGGTGATCGTGCTCTTCCTGCAAAGCGTCCGGGCAACACTGGTGCCGGCAACTACGGTGCCGGTGACCATTGTAGGCGCTTTCGCTGCGCTGGCGGTGCTCGGCTTCGGACTCAACCTCCTCACCCTGTTCGCCATCGTGCTGGCGGTAGGCATCGTGGTGGATGACGCCATCGTGGTCGTGGAGGGGGCGACCCAGCAACTGGAGCAGGGACGGCGGCCGAAGGAGGCCAGTGAGGCGGCACTGCGGGAATTGCTCGGGCCGATCCTGGGAGTAACCCTGGTCCTTGTGTCGGTGTTCGTGCCGCCCGCCTTCCTGCCGGGGATCAGCGGACAGATGTACCGCCAATTCGCCCTGGTGATCGCCGCCACTGCCGTGATCAGCGCCATCAATGCGGTCACCCTCAAGCCCGCCCAGTGCGCCCTATGGCTGCGTCCGCACGATCCCAAGCGTCGGCTGAATCCCTTTTTCCGGGAATTCAATGCCGCCTTCGCCCGACTGGAATCCGCCTACGCGAGTTTGGTTGGACGGCTGATTCGATACCGGATCTGGACGGTGATAACGGGTCTGGTTTTTGGGGGGCTTGCCATCGCGGCACTGTCGCGGGTTCCGACCGGGTTCATTCCGACCGAGGATCAGGGCTACGCCATGGTCACGGTCCAGTTGCCCGACGGCGCGTCGCTGGAACGGACGGGACAGGTCATGGACCGGGTTGTCCGCATCTGCCGGGAGATTCCGGCGATTGAGCACACCATTGTCATCGGGGGTCTCTCCCCGCTCGACTCGAATGCCTCCCTGGCCAATGCGGGCATTGTCTATCTGATGTTCAAGGACTGGAAACTGCGCGGACGGGGCGAGGACTTACGGTCCATTTATGACGATCTCTCGCGACGCCTGGAGAGTTTTCCTGACGCGCGCACCATGGTTCTGGTCCCACCGCCCATCCAGGGACTGGGTCTTTCCGGAGGATTTCAGATGCAGATCGAACTCACCGATGGCAGCGCTGATTTCGTCCGACTCCAGCAGGTGGCTGAGGAGATCGTCAGCGAGGCGCGGCACCATCCGGCCATTCGCATGGCGCTGACCCCGCTTCGGGCGTCCGTGCCTCAGGTGGTGGTGCAGGTCAACCGGACCCACGCCGAATCGCTGGGCGTCGCGGTGGGCGATGTGCAGGACACTGTTCAGACTTACCTCGGTTCCAGTTTTGCCAATTTTTTTACCCGCTTCGGACACAACTACATGGTGTATGTCCAGGCGGACGCGCCGTTTCGCCGGGAACCTGGGGATCTGCGGGAGTATTCGGTGAGGAGCCAGACCGGGGCCATGGTTCCGCTGGGAGCGGTGGCTGATATCAATCCCACGCGCGGGCCAGCAGTGGTAACCCTCTACAATCTGCGGCCCTCGGCGACGATCAATGGAGCCGCACGCGATGGTTACAGTTCGGGTGAGGTGCTGAAAGTGATGGAGGAAATCGTCCAGCGGCGGCTTCCGGTGGGCATGTCCTACGAATGGACCGCCATGTCATATCAGGAGAAGCTCGCCACCGGATCGTCCGCATGGGTCTTCGGCCTGTCCCTGTTGCTGGTGTTTCTGGTATTGGCGGGACAGTTTGAAAACTGGCTGACGCCCCTGGCGGTGATCCTGGCCGTCCCTCTGGCTCTAGTGGGGACAACAGGCGCGTTGCTGGCGCTGGGGGTGGCCAACAATCTCTACGTGCAGATTGGACTGGTGCTGCTCATCGCGCTCTCTGCCAAGAACTCGATCCTGATCGTCGGACAGGCCCGGGTCCTGCGGGACTCCGGGCGCGAACTGGCGGATGCCGCAGTGGAGGCGGCGCGGGTGCGGCTGCGTCCGATCCTCATGACCTCGCTGACCTGCATCCTGGGAGTCCTGCCCCTGCTGGCGGCCGAGGGTGCGGGTGCGAGCGCGCGAAAGTCACTCGGACTGACCGTGGCGTCGGGCATGATCGCCTCCACCGGTCTGGCAGTCCTGCTCGTTCCGCCGCTGTTCGTCATCCTGCAATCTCTCCGGGAACGCCGACCGCCGACAGGCTAGCGCTTCAGGTTTTGGATTCCATGGATCCCGCAAATGCCGACGGGCCGATTGGGAACCGATCCAACGACGCGCCCGGACTCGCCGGACCACCCATTTGATTTTCCCATTGGCCGGCGGCTCCGGCTCGACAGAGAGGCTCCATTGATCCTTGGGGGAGCCATGAATTACGGTTTTGGTTTTGGTTTTTGGAATCAGGAATTCATCCCGGGTCGCGGCATACTTGAATTCGGCAACCCCTCCATCCGGACTGTGATTCCCCTTGAAGGTCATTTTGCAGGTGTTGTTGCCGCTCTCGAAGCCCTTCTCAACCTTCAGGCTGACGGACCAGGGCCCCATTCCAAAGCGAGAATCCGGCGATGAATGAAGGCTCGGTGAGGGTGAGGTCCGCAACCGCAAGGCCGTCGAGGCGCGCTTGGCGCCGGTTGATGAGTTCCGGCGCTGCGCATCTGCTGCGAGTGGAGGAGATCGGCACCCGCCTCCGACGCTGGGTCTCCACGCGGAACTTTCCGTTGCCCGTTGGGGCTCCACTTCCTAGCGTCGGCCATTAATGAACGTCTTTGTGACGGGCGGGGCGGGATACATCGGGTCCGTCTGTGTGGAGGAGTTGTGCGAGGCGGGGCACACCGTGACCGTTCTCGACAATCTGAGCGAAGGACATCGCTCGGCGGTGGATCCCCGAGCCCGCTTCGTCCAGGCAGACCTGGCGGATGGGGAGGCGGTGAAACGGGCGGTGAAAGAATCCGGGGCCACCGCGGTGGTGCATTTTGCGGCCAGTGCGCTGGTGGGGGAGTCGATGTCCGATCCCTCGAAGTATTTTCGCAACAATGTGCTGGGGGGACTCAACCTCGCCGACGCCGCCGTGGCTGCCGGGGTGAAAAAATTCGTTTTCAGCTCCACCTGCGCCACGTATGGCGAACCGGAACGGGTGCCGCTGGACGAACTGCTGCCCCAGCGTCCGGTCAATCCCTACGGCGAATCCAAGCTGATGTTTGAGCGGGTGCTGCACTGGTACCGGCAGATTCACGGGATGGAGGTGGTGGGATTCCGGTATTTCAACGCCGCGGGTGCCAGTCGGCGGTTTGGGGAGCATCACCGGGTGGAAACGCACCTGATCCCCAACGTCCTGCGCGTGGCGCTCGGACAGAAGTCCCACGTGGATATCTTCGGAACCGATTATCCCACGCCCGACGGCACCTGCATCCGCGACTACATCCACATCGCCGATCTGGCGCAGGCGCATATCCTGGCCTTGGAATCGGACCGTTCTGCCTTCTATAACCTGGGCAATGGGGAGGGATTCTCTGTCCGGGAGGTGGTGACCGCCTGCGAGCGCATTTCGGGACGCCCGATTCCGATTCGGGAGATGCCGCGACGGGCCGGCGACCCACCCCGCCTGGTGGCGGCGACTGGAAAGGTGCGGCAGGAGTTGGGGTGGAATCCGCGGTTTGCGCATCTGGACGACATCGTCTCCACCGCCTGGGCCTGGCATCAGCGGAATCCCGGAGGGTATCCGGATTGAGCCGCGCAGATTGCGCACCTGGCAAGGTGCAGGGACGGACGAGTGGTCCCCGGGGAACCCGCGTCGCCCTGACCCTCGGCTTCTCGGCGGTCTTGCTGGGCGTCATCGCCTGGAAGGTCGAGCCGTTGAAGTTGGTGGCCGTATTGCGGGGAACGCACCCGGCCCTGGTGCTGCTGGCCGCATTGTCCGCCGGCGCCGGTTTGACGATGGTGGCCATCCGCTGGCACCTCATGCTCCGCTTTCGCCGAATTGCCGACCGCTTGTCCGACAGTGTGCGGACGGCCCTGATCGGCTACGGACTGACCATGGTTCTGCCCGGGGCGGTGTTTGCCGACGTGGCCAAGAGTTACTACCACTCACGGCGTCACCAGCGTCCGGTGGACGAACTCCTGCTGGTGTGCGGGTTGGACCGCTTCGCGGGAATGATCGGACTGGGGGGCTATGGACTGGTCATCGCAGTGGTGTGCGTGCCGGTGGCGGTTCCGGATGCGAGCGGAATCCGATGGAAAGGACTGCCCGGGGTCGGATGGATTCTCGGGCTGGGTTTGATTGTCGCGGCGGCGGTGTTGGCGGCGCGGCATCCCCGCGTGCGCCGATCACTGGATCGTGGCCGGGCCCTGGTGCGCGATGGGTGGAACGGGTTGCGGACGCGTCCCGGTTTACTGCTAATCTCGGCCCTGCTCAGCGTGGTGGGCAACCTGTTCGTGGCCGGAACCCTGGCCTTTGGGCTGGCCAGCGTTGCCCCGGAAGCCCTGCCGTGGGGGAAGATCCTGTGGACCTTGCCCGTCATCGGTCTCGCGGCGGCCTTTCCTTTCACCGTGGCGGGAGCCGGAGCGCGGGAGGGGGCGGCGATTGCCCTCTGGAGCGCCTGCGGAATTCCCGCCCCGGTCGCCGTCGCCGCCTGCCTGGTGACCCTGACGGCCAATCTCTTCTGGGCGGCGCTGGGTGGACTGTTGCTGGCGATTTCCCCGCCGCCGGTGCGAAACGGTTGACCGCTGGAACAATTGACGGCGACTCGCAGGCTTCCCCGGTGGTGTTCGCCTCCGAACGTGCCAATCTCCCTCATGCGTGCACGCTGGTCCTTCAGTCTGATGCTTCTGGCCGGATATCTGGGCGTGTTCCACCTCTGGAATGTCCTGCCGCGCGGCGGAATCGTGCTCACCGCCCTGGTGGCGGTCGGAATCCTGGGTGCCCTCTTCGCCCGCGCGGTGCGGCGCGGATACTTCGTGAACCGCTGGGACGCCTTTTGGCATGCCAGCGTCCTGCTCGACATCGCCGCGGAGGGGTTGGCGGTGTCCTGGCACTCTGGACAGAGCTTCTACCTGTGCGCGCTGGCCTTCGTCCTGGTCGTTGGCGGGTACCGGGCCTTCAAGCTGGCGTCACGGAGTGCCCCGGGGCCTGTGGCCCAGGGTTGACCCCGCGTGAACCCGCTTGGGCCGGCGAGTGAACCCAGCGGTGACTGCCCGGACGGAGGATCCGTTACTTCCCCATCAGGTGCTCGATCACCAGTTGATCAAGATCCTGGTAGTTGCGATCGGCGATCAACGCCTGGGCCTGCTTCTCGGGATAGGTGCGTGCCTTCTCCACCAACCGCAGGAAGGTGCGCCGGGAATTGTCCAGATGCTTGAGCCAGTGCTCGGGTTTGGTGGTGCGGAAGGGATGCACGTCAAAGCCGACGTACTCGCCGCGACGTCCGTAACCGTTGCGCTCCAGCGAGCGGACCTGATTGAACGCGACACGGAGATTGGCTGAACCGAAGGGCTTGTCCTGGTCGAACTTCAGTCCGTTCTGATCGTTCAGATGCAGCGACCAAAGCTTCTTGAAGGCCATGGCGAAGTCGATTTCGTCGGCGGGGTCGAGTCCGGCGAGAATCGCATGGGCGGACTCAATGAGGGAACCCACACGGCTGGGGTCGCTGGTGAGCTGGGCCAGGGCGAGGGTGTGTCCGATGGTCGGAATGTACGCCACATCCATCGGCTCGTTGGGCTTGGGTTCAATGGCCAGACGGATCTTGGGGTCGTGCGCCAGCATGACGTTGCAGGCGTCCACCAGATAGTCGACACAGCGGCGGGCGTTCTTGGACTCGCGGATGTAGCTGCCCTCGCGCGCCAGCCACAGCACCAGAATGTCGGTGCCCAGCACGTTGGCGATATCGATGGATTGCTTGGACCGGTCGATGGCGTAGCGACGGTGCTTCGGATCGTTGCTGGTGTAGGCGCCGTCCACGGTCTCGGGCGCGAACCAGAGGCGGGGGGCCACCATCTCCGCGGCGATCCCCTCGCCGTTCAGCCGCTTGCGCAGTTCCTTGGCCTCTTTCAGTACCTGGGCGGCGGACTTTGAATCGATGTCCGGCACGGCGTCGTCGTCGTGGAACATCATGGCGTCGAACCCCAGCTCCTTCAGCGCCGAGAGTTTCCAGTCAAACGTCTGGGCGGGACGGGTGGTGGGACCATACGGATCCTGTCCTTCACTGAAGTTCCAGGGACCGGCGCAGAAACGATAAACGGTGGGCTTGGCCATAGTACGTGGGAAAAAGGCTAGCGGTCAGGACGGCGGGAAGGGGAGGGAAATTCGCGCGGTTTCGCAGGTTCACACCAGACGGCCGTCCGCCATCTCGATGACCCGGCCGGCGCGGCCGGCCACCCGGCCGTCATGAGTGGCAATCACCAGGGTGGTCCCATGCTCCTCGCGCAGGCGCAACAGGACGTCCATGACCTCCTCGCCGGTGCGGGAATCCAGATTGCCCGTGGGTTCGTCGGCGAGGATGAGTTGTGGACGATTGATCAGGCAGCGGGCGAGGGAGACCCGCTGCTGTTCGCCGCCGGAAAGTTCGGCGGGGAGATGTTCCATGCGGTCGCCCAGACCCACCCGTTTCAGCAGGTCCCGCGCCCGTTCCAGCGCGGCGTCCAACGGTTGCCGGGCCATGCGGGCGGGAAGAACCACATTCTCCAGGGCGTCCAGTTCGGGCAACAGGTGGTAGGCTTGGAATACAAATCCCACGTGCCGGTTGCGAAAGGTGGGCAACTCCGAGGAGGACAACTTACCCAGATCCTGCCCCTCGAACCGCACCTCACCGGCGTCGGGGCGGTCGAGTCCGCCCAGCAGGTGCAGCAGGGTGCTCTTGCCCGCTCCGGAGGCCCCGCGCAGCGCGAGGAACTCCCCGCGGATTACAGTGAGATCCACGCCCTGGAGGACGTCGAGGGTGCGGCGTCCCACGAAGTAGGACTTGCGCAGGCCGGTGGCCTGGAGACAGGGATCACTCATTGCGAAGGGCCTGGACGGGTTGCAGCCAGGCGGCGCGGAGGGCGGGGATGACTCCGGCCAACAGGCAGATGAGCAGCGATCCACCGCAGATGACAGCGACGTCCCCGGGCACGATGCGCGCCGGCAGTCCGGCGAACTGGTAAATGGAGGCCGGGAAGAGATCCATGCCCAGGCGGTTGTTCATGAAGTAGAGGAACTCGTTGCGATAGTGCAGGGCCACCATGCCCAGGATGAATCCGGCAGCCACTCCCAGGACCCCCACCACCGCGCTCTGGCCGACGAACAGCAGGGCGACGCTCGAGGGCCGCGCGCCCAGGGCCTTCAGCACGCCGATTTCCCGCGTCTTCTGCACTACAAAAGTAATCAGGGCACTCATGTTCCCGAACGCCGCCACGATCACGATGAAGAAAAGGATGTAGAACATGAGCACCTTCTCCGTGGTCAGGGCGTCGAGAAAGGCGCGGTTGCCGGACAGCCAATTCCCGATCCGGTATCCCGGCCCGAGCGTCCGGCGCAGGTCGGCCGTGACCCGTTCGGTCGACACATCGCCCGGATCATGCAGCATGACGGTGAGTCCCTGAACGCCCTCCCCCTCGCCCCACAGATCCGAGGCATCCGCCAGCGAAGTGACCAGCACGGAGGAGTTCAGCTCCTCCATTCCCAGGTCCAGTAGTCCGCTGACGGAATACTCGTCGGCAGTGACCACCTCGTCCTGCCGGTCGCGTTGGGAGTCGCGCATGCGCCGGAAGGAGGGTACGGAATAAACGTCCAACCGGTCACCCACGTTGATGTGATGCTGGGCGGCCAGGGATGCCGGGATCAGCAGGCTCTTGGGGGTCAGGCGGAACTGACCGCTGATGACATTGTTGGTGATGTCGGAAACGCGGCCCTCCAGTTTGGGGTCCACCCCGCGGGCAAGAATACCAAAGACGTGGGAACCCCCGTTGCCCTCGGGCTGGGTTTCGATCAGCACCTGGGCGTTGATGTAGGGAGCCATTCCGCGGATGGCGGTATTGGTGGAGAGACGGTCCATCAGCGCCCGCCAGTCCTTCATGGCCCCGGGATCCGTCTGCTCCACGCGGATGTGCGCGCTGAAGCCAGTGAGCCGTTCCCGCAATTGGATGCCGAATCCGGTCATCACGGAGATGACAATGATCAGGACTGCCACGCCCAGGGCCACTCCGAGGATGCAGATCAGGGTGATGATGGAAACGAAGGTCCGCTTCGGTCGGAGGTAACGCAGGGCGAGGGCGAGTTCAAACGGCAGCGGCGACATGCGTGGCGCGGACGCTAGCGCCCGGCGTTTGCTTTACAAGAGCGCGGCGATGCGTTCCCCGGCGTTCGTCGACAAAGGATCCCCGTGGGCGAAAACAGCCCGGTCAAAAGAGGGCAGGCGGCGCAGCGAGTTCCGCAGGAGTTGCGGATCTCGGCAGTACTTGTCGGGCAGCAGTTCGAGTCCGCGGGTTGGGAGATGAACCACGGCGTCGCCAAACACCATCAGGGAAAGGGAGGGCAGGAAAAAGGCGGTCTCCCCGCCCGGGCCGCCGGGAAGCGGTGTCCGGATCCAACCCCCTTCGTCCGGGGATTCGGCATTCCAGCGGTGGACTCCGGGGATCTCGATTGCGGCGTCGGGAGCAGCCCACACCTCGATGTCGAAACGGTCTCGCCAGGCCACCGAGTCGCGCTCGTGGTTCTCGTTGGTGAGCACGATCCGGTCGGGGAGGAAGGGCAGTCCTGACCCACCCTCCGGAAACGGGATGGGATCAAACACCCGCCAGTTCCGTCCATCCCAGACGGCGTGCGAAGTCAGTTCGACCTTGTGGATCGCCGAGTAGGCGGACCAGCGGCAGACCCTGGGAAAGGGCGAGGAGGACGGCGTCAATCGAGTCAAAGTTCAATGCCTCAGGGGCCAAAGTGCAAGCGGAGCGTGGCAATGCCGAAGCATGCGGTGCTTTGCGAAATGGGCGGGGAGGAATCGGAAATGAGAGGATCAAGGTGCGTCATTGACTGGGCTTTTCCGAAAGGTCGGGCGCGGCACAGGAGTGAATCTCTCGTCCGGCGCGTTCACGCCGCGCCTCGCGGATCAGGGTATCGAGCGTGATGGATTCCGCTGCGCCGTCACTGGCACTGGCGACGGCGTTCAATGCACGACGGGCCGCCTGGTCAGCGGCATCTGCGGTCGCACCCGGGTTCCAGGCGCCCAGGGGTGATCGAATCGCCTGGAGCACGTCGCGAACGGAGGTCTGCTGGAGTGGGCGCGACGGTGTGAATCCCGGGGGGGAATGAAGGGTCTCGTTCAGGAGACGCGACTGAACCAGGCAACGCAGAAGTTCGCCTGCCAAGTTGGATGGAATGCCCAGTTGGGAGGAGAGTGCATCCGCCTGCAGCGGGGATTGGCCCGCTTCAAAACCTGCCGCAATGCGCCCCATGATCCGGACGGCGGAGATTTCCCGGGCCACCACGCTGGGAGGTTCGCCGGAATCGGAAGGAAACGCAGATCGCCGGTTCTGAAGGGCGCAGGCGACCTGGGCGCCAAAGAGAACCACCACCCAGGTGACGTACAGTCCCACCAGAAACAGCGGGAGGACACCCAGGCTGCCGTAGATCGCGTTGTCGGTGAGGATCCGGGTGTTGTACAGGGCGGAAAGCTTGCCGTTGAGGGTCCAGAGCACCGACGCCACGGCGCCCCCCGCCAGAGCCGCCTGCCACGGCACGCGGGTGTTCGGCATGCTCCAGTACAGGGCTCCGAAGACCAGGCACATGATTCCGGGGAAAACCAGATAGGCGAGAATGGAGATGATCGGGGCCAGGTGGCTTCCGGCGAGTGCGGACGTCGGGCCGTCCAGAAGCTGGAGGTAATTGGCGCCCTTGGCGGCAAGGACGATCACCGGTCCCAAGGTGAGAATCGCCCAGTAGTAGATGATGCTGATGCCCAGGCTTCGACTCTGCTTGACCCCCCAGATGTCGTTGAACGTAACCTCGACGGCGCGGAGAAGTCCGATGGCCACGACCAGCAGACCGGCAGTGGCAGCGGCGCCGATGGTTTTGAAATGAATCCGCTCGACGAAGGACACGATCCGGTCGGCCACCCGTTTGCGCTGGTCGGTGCCGTCTTCGTGTGAAAGTCCCAGAGTGGGCGCGGCCCGGGCCACCGCAGACTCGATCCAGACCGACAGCTGGATCCGACGTTCGACCTCGGTCCGGGGGAGAAACAGGGCTGCAGCGCTGAGTGAGATTGCCAGCAGGGGAACCAGCGCTAGCAGGGTGGTGTAAGCCAGCGCGGACGCCCGTACCGGCCCCCGATTGCGGATAAACAGTCGGACGACGTGGATCCAGAATCGGGTGCCCCTTCGAAGGCGGCTCTCAGGGAGGACCTGTCCCTCCCGCCTCCAGTCGTCGACCCAGGCCCTCATTCGCTCGACTCGGCTGGGGGCGTGACCGTTCATGCCGGGAGGCTAGAGAACCGGGCTGGAGCTTCAATGTCCAAGCTGGCAGCCTTCGGCCATGGAGATTCGTTGTGGTGTGATCACCGTTTCTGACCGCGCCTCGCGCGGGGACTACCAGGACCTCGGTGGGCCCGCCCTGCGCCAGGCGGCGGTCGAACTCGGCTGGAGGGTTGCCGCCGAACAGATCGTGGCCGACGAAACGCGGGAGATTCAGCGCGCCATTCGTGAGCAGATTGGCGCAGGGTGCCACCTGGTGCTGACCACGGGCGGAACCGGTGTGGCTCGGCGGGACGTCACCCCCGAGGCGGTTCGCGAAATAGCCGACCGGGAGATTCCCGGCTTTGGCGAGGCGATGCGAATGAGGTCTCTGGAAATCACCCCCAACGCCATTCTTTCCCGGGGACTTGCCGTCGTGGTGGACCGGACTTTGGTGGTTTGCCTGCCCGGAAAGCCGGCTGGCGCGGTGGAGTGTCTGGGATTTGTGTCGGGTGCCATTCCCCACGCGCTCAAAGTGCTGAACGAGGTGCCGTCCAGTTGCTGAACACGCTCGCCTGTCGGGCATTTGCGAGATTCCCCACCGAGAAAACCGCTCGTCAGCAGCGCCCGTTGGTGTTACCCCGTTCGTTCGTAATGAACCAGGTTCGCATCGCAGTTTTTGTGGGATGGCTGGTGCCCTTTTTCGGGGTTTTGGCGGCAGACCGGGTCTTGCCCATTCCGCCTCCCCAGGCGGCCCGACCCCCCGTCACGCAGTCGGCAAGTTCCCCGCGCATCGTCGGCACCAATTCTGGCGTTGGAACGAATCGACTGGCCCTGTCGCCCCCTCCGGCGGTGCAGGCCGGCAAGCCCGGTGTTTTGGAGTTTGATGCCACGACCAAACATGTCGATTTGGAGCCGGAGGAGCGAAAGGCATCCTTCGTCTTTGCCGTGACGAATATTTCGAAGGAGGAGGTCACGATTTCGTACATGAATACCAGTTGTGGTTGCACGGCCGGCAAGCTGCCTTCCAGTCCCTGGATTCTGAAACCCGGTGAGGGTGGGCATCTGGATGTCACCATGGACGTCACCGGAAAGTCCGGCCGGGTGACCAAGACCGCGACCGTCGTGGCCTCGACGGGGAGTTATCCGCTGACCGTCAGTGTTTCCATTCCCACGCCGCCACCATCGGCGATGAACCGTTCGCGCAATCTTCAAGCAGCCACCGCAGATCGTCAGGCGGTTTTTCGGAATGACTGCGCCGCCTGTCACGTCTATCCGGCGCAGGGGAAAATGGGACGCGAGTTGTACGATGCCGCCTGCGGCATTTGCCATGAGGCGGAACATCGGGCGTCGATGGTTCCGGATCTCCGGACGCGACTGAAGCACACGGATCGGAACTATTGGACCAAGTGGATTGCCGATGGACGGGTTGGAAGCCTGATGCCGGCATTCTCGACAAGAAATGGGGGAATCCTGAACGACCAGCAGATTGCGACGCTGGTGGATTACCTCGAGGACACCTACAAGCCGAATCCTCCCCCGTCCCGGACGGTGGTTGAACCCACCGGTGCCGGTGCCGCGCCGTCGAAGGCTCCCGGATCACCGGCCCCGTGATGTCCCGCGGACCCTTTATCTCCTTCGAGGGAGGAGAGGCTTCCGGAAAAACCACCCAGATCCGGTTGCTGTCGGATCGCCTTGGCGCTCTGGGAAGACGCGTCGTGGTGGTTCGCGAGCCCGGAGGGACTCCGCTGGGAGAAAGGCTGCGCCTCCTGCTTAAACAGGAACCGGAAGGGCGGGGCATGGCTGCGGAGACTGAGTTGCTGCTGATGAATGCCAGCCGGGCCGAACTGGTTCGGAAAGTCATTCGCCCGGCATTGCAGGACGGAGCGGTGGTTCTGTGCGATCGCTTTCTGGATTCGACCACCGCCTATCAGGGTGCGGGGCGGGGATTGGAAGCGGAGATGGTCGCCTCCGTGGTTGCCGCCGCCGTGGGATCCACGCGGCCGGACAGGACGTTCTGGCTGCGGGTTCCCTTGGAACAGTCCCGCCGTCGTCTGCAGTCACGATCCGCCTCCGGACCTCCAGCGGTGGATCGTTTCGAGGAGGAACAGGACGCCTTTTTTGAGCGCGTCGAGAAGGCGTACGGGGACATCCTCCGGGTGGAACCCGGACGGTTTGTTGCGGTGGACGGGCAGGGAAGTCCCGAAGAGGTAGCGGACCGTATCTGGACCCACGTGGCGCCGTTACTCGGGAACAACGACTGAGGGGTGCCCTGACTTTTGCGGTTCTTCCCGGGGGCGGTTTTCAGTACGCTACCCGGACTGTTTATGGAACGCCTTCCCGGGTTTCGGGACTTTTATCCCGAACCGACCCCTCCCAATGAGCCTTGGAGCTGCGACCTGCGTCAGCATATCTTTCGAAGCTGGCGGGAGACGGCCCGCCGCTATGGATTCCGGGAGTATGACGGTCCGCCGCTGGAGCCTCTCGAACTCTACACCAACAAGTCCGGCGCGGAGATCGTGGGGCAGTTGTTTAACTTCACCGACAAGGGGGATCGGGCGGTCTCGATGCGGCCGGAGATGACCCCAACCGTGGCCCGCATGATCGCGCGGGCCGAGCGGGCCTATCGGAAGCCAATGAAGTGGTT
>JBDKKE010000452.1:0-7654 GCA_039796255.1 Verrucomicrobiota bacterium
TTGCTGCGCTCCACGGATCGCGACCAGTCCACCTATCTGTGGCCCCTGTTCAGTCGCACGGAGGACCGCAAGAAGGGGTTCGTGGAATGGGGAGCTCCCTGGCCCTTTATCGGCTGGGCCAATGGTGAGGGGAAAACGGCCCGTCGGGTCTGGCCGTTTTACGGAGACATTCAGGCGGGGAAGTTGCGCCGGAATTTCCTGATGTGGCCGCTTTACACGCACCAGCACACGGAGGACACGGCCTTCGAGCGGGACCGCTGGCGCAGCCTCTTCATTCTTTACGATGACAATGTGGTGCGCAGCCGTGAAACCGGGGAGTACCGGCGGGAGACAGGCATCTGGCCGTTCTTCCACTGGAAGCACGATCCCAGTGGACGCGAGCGGCTGCGGGTTTTTGCCGTCGCGGAAAACATTGTGCGCAACCGCGAGGCGGTGGAGCGGAACTACTCCCCGGTCTGGTCGGCTTACCGGAGTGAGCGCGACCCGGCCCAGGGGGCGGCCAGCCAGTCGGTCCTGTGGAACTTCTTTCGCCGGGATGTGAGCACCAATGAGGTGCGTACCTCCTGCCTCTTCGGGTTGGTGCAGACCACCCGGAAGACGGAGGGTGACCGCCACTGGCGCTTCCTTTGGCTGCCCAACTCGAACTTTGACCGGCCGGGTCCTCTGCGGGTTTCGACCAACCGGATTCCCGTGTTTCCCGCGCGGCGCGGAATGGTTCCCGGACCGGGGAATCCCCGCTATCGCTAGCCAGTACCTCCATGGGCGACGTTCTCGAATCCATCACCTCTGAACTGCACGCATGGATCGTGCAGCAGCAGATGTTCTTTGTGGCGACTGCGCCCTTGAGTGCCGACGGACACGTCAACGCCTCGCCCAAGGGTGGCGATGCCTTCCGCGTTCTCGGCCCACGGCAGGTGGCCTGGCTGGATGTCACCGGCAGCGGCGCCGAGACCATCGCTCACCTGCGGGAGAATGGGCGGATCGTGGTGATGTTCTGCGCCTTCTCCGGAGCGCCGCGGATTGTACGGCTGCATGGACGGGGTGAGGTGCTGCGCGAGGGACATGCCGATTTTTCGTCGCTGCTGGCTCTTTTCCTTCCCCATCCGGGTACCCGCTCCATCATCCGCGTCCAGGTGGACCGGGTGAGCAGTTCCTGCGGATTTGGCGTGCCGGAGTACGCCTTTCAGGGAGAGCGAGTGACGCTTTCCAAATGGGCGGCCGGAAAGGGACGGGAGGGCATTGCCGAGTACTGGGCGCGGAAAAACGTCCGGAGCCTGGACGGCCTTCCAGCCCTCACCGAGGCCGCCCCGGCGGCCGACGATCCGCACTCCGACTTAGCGAATAGTTCGGCATTCTAAATCTTTTGTGATCTTGTTCCCCGGCCCCGGCGGGCGCCCGACCCATGTTTCGTAACCTAGGTGAAATGCTGCTGCTCCTCAGAGCCGTTGTGCGCTCGCTTCCGCAGATCTGGCGTGAGCGCCACAAGGTGGGTGAGCAGCTCTTCGATATCGGCAACGCCAGCCTCTTCATGGCCTGTGTGCTGTCGGTCTTTATCGGTGGGGTGCTGTCCCTGCAAAGTGGGCCCGTCCTGGTCGAGAACGGGATTGGGACGGCTCTGGGCCAATTGGTGGCCATCGCCATGTGCAAGGAGCTGGCACCAGTCATGATGTCCATCCTGATCGCCGGCCGGGTCGGTTCGGCCATGACCGCCGAACTGGGGTCGATGCGCGTGTATCAGGAGATTGATGCGCTTCGGACACTGGCCATCAATCCAGTCAATTATCTGGTGGTGCCCCGCGTCATTGCCATCAGCGTCGCCGTTCCCTGCCTGGTGGTTTTTTCCAACCTGGTCGGCTGGCTGGGCGGGGCGCTGGTGGCGGCCCACAATGACCGGATCGCCGTTCCCTGGGCGACGTTCTTCACCGGCCTTCGGCAGGGAGTCGACATCTCGGATGTCGTCAACGGACTGATCAAATCCTTCTTTTTCGCGGTGTGCATCGGGGTCATCTGCTGCCACCAGGGATTGACCACCCGCGGGGGGCCCCGGGGCATTGGACGGAGCGTCACCAAGGCGGTAGTGAACTCCCTGGTGGTGATTCTCGTTCTGGACTACGTGCTCACCCGCCTGTTGCTGCCCTTTGACAGCGCCTTCGGCCATTGATTCGCATGCCTGCCGCCCCCTCCATCACCGGTCTGCCCATCAGCGTTCGCGGTCTCCGCAAGTCCTTCGATGGGCGGATGGTCCTGGACAATCTCAACCTCGACATCAAGGCCGGCGAGATCTTTGTCCTCATGGGCCCCAGTGGCTCGGGGAAATCGGTGTTCCTTCGCCACCTGATCGGGCTGGAGGAACCGGATGCCGGTGAGATCCTGGTGGCCGGAAAAAAGGCGCTTTCGGATTCCGTGGCCCCGGAGCATCGACTGGCCATGGTATTTCAGAGCGGTGGTCTGCTGAACTCGCTGACGGTGGAGGAGAATGTCGGTCTTTACCTGACAGAGCACCGGCTCCATCCGCCGGCGGAGATTGCCCGCGTCGTGGCCGAGAAGCTGAGTCTGGTGCAGTTGGGGCCCGGGGATTTCGGCAAATACCCGTCCGAACTTTCCGGCGGAATGCGCAAGCGGGTTGCCATTGCCCGCGCCCTCGTCGTGGATCCGCAATTGGTGCTTTTCGACGAGCCCACCAGCGAATTGGATCCGCTGGTGGCGCTGACCATCGGACGCGAGATCGTCAATTTGAACCGCCGCACCGGGGCCACTGTGGTGGTCGTCACCCACGACCGGGATCTGGCCTTCGGGATTGCCGACCGGCTGGGATTCCTCTCCGAAGGGAGGATCGTGGCGCTGGGGGATGCGGCCGGGCTGCGGTCCAGTCCGATCCCCCTGCTGCAGCAGTTCCTGGCCGCCGAATTTAAATGAAATCGTCCAGTTTCCCCCGCTTGCCGATGTTCCTCCTTGTCGCAAATCTGAACCTCCGGAGTCTCCGTCCATGAAAAGCTCGCTCGAAACCCGACTTGGCGTCTTTTTCGCCCTCGTCGTCATCGCCGCCTTCATCATCTTCGAACTGCTGGGCGGGGGCTCCCTGTTCAAGCGCGGACAGGAGTTCCGTGCGCAGTTCAACACCGTGAAGGATCTGAAGGTGGGCGATCCGGTTAAGTTGGCGGGCGTGTCGGTGGGCGAGGTGAAGGCGGTGAAGATCCGGGACAACCGGGTCGAGGTCACCCTGCAGATCAGTCCGGAGGCCGGGGTGCGGACCGACAGTGTGGCGTCGGTGCAGTTCACCGGACTGATGGGACAGAACTTCATTGCCCTGACCTTTGGATCCGAGAAGGCCCCGCCAGCGTCCGCCGGGGCCCTGCTGCAGTCGCGGGAGCAGGCCGACCTGGCCGACCTGATGACCCGACTGGATAGCGTAGCCAGCGGGGTGGAGAGCCTGACCAAGAGCTTTAGTGGCGAGGAGATCAGCAAGCTGCTGGGGCCGCTCACTGATTTCGTGAAGCAGAACCAGTCCAACATCAGCGCCACGCTGGCCAACATGAACGTGATGACCTCCGACATGGCCGAGGGCCGTGGCACTTTTGGCAAACTGATCAAGGATCCGACGCTCTATAACGAGGCGGTGTCCGCCGTCACCAACATGAGCAGCGCCCTGGCCGATGCCAAGCCGTTGGCGGATGACGCCCGGGCGATGGTCGCTGACCTGCGCAAGATGGTGGGCAAGATGGAGCAGGGCGAGGGGACCTTTGGCCGGCTGATGACCGATTCGAAGCTCTACGACGAATCCACCAGCGCCATGACCAACTTCAAGGAGATCATGCAGAAGATCAACCAGGGCAAAGGCTCGGTCGGGGAACTGGTCAACGACAACAGCTTCCTCCGGAACATCAAGCTGACCCTGCAGAAGGTGGACAAGGCCACAGAGTCGTTGGAGGACACGGGGCCACTGAGCGTGCTCGGAACCGCGGTGGGTACTCTATTCTAGTTGGTTTGCCGAAAGGCTTTACAGGGGGTGCTTCTGGAGGCTAATCACCCAAGGCATCGGTCTGTCAGTCCAATTCCGGTAACCCCGTACAGCCATGGTTCGCTATATCCTCCGCGGGATTAATCAGCCGTTTGAGCACGAATTGCACTCCGGCCTGAACACCGTGGGGCGGAATCCGACCAACGAGTTCCGCATTCCCGAGGCGAGCGTCTCCAGTTTCCACGCCGAGATTTCAGTCGACGCGTCGGACGGCAGCGTGCTGGTGCGCGACCTGCAGTCCACCAACGGCACGTTTATTCAGGGGCAGCCGGTGGAGGAGGCGTCCCTGGCCGGTAATCAGGTGCTTCAGTTGGGTAGCGTGGAGATGCGCCTCATTATCGAGGAGTACGACGTCAAAATCCCGGTCGCGAGCGGCATTCAGGTCGCCCAAGCCGCCGGCGAACTCAATAGCCTTCCCGATGGCACGCTTGCCTGTTCCCGCAATCCGTCGCTGCCGGCGAACCATCAGGCGATCGGCGGATGCCAGGCGGTCATCAAGTGTCCGGGCGTCTTCAATGCAGCCAGCCTGCGGGCCATGAAACTTTCCGGCGGCAAGGCCGGCCTTCTGCTCTTTTGCGGCGACTGCAACGCCAAGTGTGAGCCGATTCCCGGAGTGTCTGACAAACCTGCCGCGAAGAGGGGACTCTTCTCCCGACTGACACAGACCATCATGATTGGCCGGAAAAGGGGATAGGCTTCGCGAAGGGTATTGAGCTCAGCGGCTGGCCAGCCAGGTCCAAAGCAGTCGGACGGCCAGGATCACCACCACAGTAAGGAACAGCGGACGAATCAATCGGACGCCGCCGCGGACCGCCGTGTGAGCTCCCAGCCATCCGCCGAGAATCTGTCCGGCGGCCATGGTGACCCCAACGCCGAAGCGGACGTGTCCCAAGGCCAGGAAGACGGTCAGTGAGGCGAGGTTACTGGTCAGATTCATCACCTTCGTATGCGCGGTGGCGGACAGAAGATCGCGTCCGAGAACCAGCACGCAGGCCATCATCCAGAAGGATCCGGTGCCTGGACCGAAAAAGCCGTCATAGAATCCGAGAAGGAGTCCGAAAAGTACCGCGAACGGACGGGCAGGCAGGGAGGCCGGGCGTGCGGTGCGGCCCAGGTCGGGCTTGAAGGCGGTGTAGAGCGCAATCAGCACCAGCAACACGGGGATCGCGGGCCGAAGGAAATCGGCGTTCACCCGCTGGACGACCAACGCTCCCGCGGTCGCTCCAATCAGGGTTGCCAGGATGCCGACGGTCCAGTCGCCCTGCTGGAGCAGTCCATGCCGTGCGTAGTTCGCCGTGGCCAGGGCGGTGCCACAGGACGACTGAAACTTGTTGGTCCCCAAGGCGTCCGTGGGCGGCATTCCGGTGGCCAACAACACCGGCACGGTGATCAGTCCGCCGCCCCCCGCGATGGCGTCCACGTAGCCAGCGGTCAGGCCAGTCGCGAACAGCGCAGGGTACCACCAAGCGTCCATGACGAGAGGGTGGAGAATCGATAGGCGATAGGCGATAGGCGAGGGGTGATTGGTGACCGACTACCGATCACCGAGTACCGACCACCGATCACCGTTGCCTCAACTCACCGCTACCTGCTCCAAAAACACCAAACGCCGTCCCGTTCCAGTGCGCGTTGTGCCATGCGAATCCCCATCCGCATCGATGGGATATTCTTCGTATTCGGCGATCACCAGCCGCAATTGTCCCCGCGGGGCATCGTCCGGAGGTAACTCGACCCGGCCATCCCAAAGCGGTGGCCGCTGCAACAGCGACTCGACCAGACCTTCCGCTTGCAGGCGGTCAAAGGCACCCGCCGTCAGCAGGCGATTGGCCCGGATAGCCTGCTCGGGATGGATTTGAGGCGTCAACCGAGGCAGCGCGGCGAAGATTCCCACCCCGTGGCCTGGTGGCAGCGGCGCGGGCTTGCCGTCGGCGATTCGTTGCCAGCCGAAGTCCTCGCCCAGCGAGGGTTCCAGCCGTTCCAGCCAGACGTCGACTAGGGAGGTGGGCGAGACGGGGGGAACCTCCGTGACTTCGCCCGTCAGCGGATGGATCTCCGAGCGCGGGCGGACTTCCCGTGCGCCGGCCGACTGGGTGTCGCCGTGCCCGTAAACCGTCACGTGACGGATCCGCCCCTCGCGTTCCGATCGTACCGTGAGCGAGCGGTCCGCCGTGAGTTGCATGAAATCAGCGAGCACCACTTCAGACAGGTGGGCGCCCTCGGTGGAACAAGGCTGATAACGCGCCAGGGCCAGTCGGACGAAGGGCCAGTAGGATCTTCCGTGATCGATCTCGATGTCGCAGTACCACAGTTGACGCTGGGAATCGTAGAAGACGTCGTGGGGCGCAATGCCCACGGGCGCCTGAGCGCTACCGGAGGGCGTCCTCAGGTCGCTGGTTCGGAACGGTCCCGGCGACTGATCCGCCTCGCTGGCCGGAGCGCCCGCCGGCAGCCAGGCGCCCGCTGCGTCCGGATGGAACCGAGCCAGCGGGAACCGGGCGGGTGCGGGCGCGATGCCCGCGACGAAAGGGGATTCCCAGATTGGGTCATTTCCCCACTGGGTGACCCGGTTCTTGTACGGGTTCTCCGCGGGTTGGGTGTCCGGATCACCACTGAAACCTGCGGCCGGCAAGACCACGGCCAGCATTTCGCCGTAGCCGGTGAGATTCCAGGGACGGTCGAGGTAGACACGCAACCCGCCACCACGACGCCAACTCCGTGCCGTTCCCGTCTCATCCTGGGATCGCACCCAGCCAAAGGTAGGCACGATGTACAAAATCTGGGGTGCGGGAGGCGGCGCGGAATTGGGGATCCACGTCACGGCCGGCGGTCCCTCGACGAACAGGCTTTTCTCGACCTGTTCGTAGGGGCCGGGATCGAGCACGGGGTCCGGCATTAGCAGTAGCGACGGCGTAAGGTACTCGCGATAGCGGGTCGTCCCCTTGAGCCGATACTCGATCCGTCGGTAGCGGGTGTCGTTGAACTCGTGCCGTTTGACCGCGACCCGATCCCGCTTTCGGCTGTTGATGCCCACCACGTCCGGACCCTCCTGCTCCTCGGCGGGCAGGGTGTGTTCCGGATAGGCGTCGTCTCCTGCGGTGTAGTCCCGGGAATCGGTCACCTTGACCTCGAAGGCGACGTCGT
Source organism: Verrucomicrobiota bacterium (assembly GCA_039796255.1). Taxonomy (GTDB): domain Bacteria; phylum Verrucomicrobiota; class Verrucomicrobiia; order Limisphaerales; family UBA9464; genus UBA9464. The sequence continues at coordinate 7,160 of JBDKKE010000452.1, forward strand.
GGCGTTGGTGGTCTACCGGCCCCGTGGGCTGCATGTCGTCCGGTTCATGCCATTGGGCCAGCAGATCGAGCCGATCCGTGCTCTTGAGACTGCAGGTGGCGATAAAGCGTGGAAGGGCATGGGTTGCCGACAGAAACCGATCGATGGTGAGACGGTCCAGGTGGGGCTGAATCAGGGGTCGCTGCACCGCGTGGATCAGTTCCACGTCCTGCCACGGGGTGAAGAGCCAGCACCGTCCGTCGAGCGTCGAGGCTTCAATCTGCTGCTGTGTCGCAGCGTCCAGCCATTGCCACAATCCCATGCGCTCGTAGACGTCCCGCTTGCTCAGGCGCATGGACAGGCGGAGCGTCGCCCGCTCCCCTTTGGGTAGCGGGATCCTCAACACTCTCGCTGCGTCGTCGAAGACGGGCCTGGCCATGGGATTGACGGCGTCCTCGTACAATTCGATGCGAAACGGCTGCGCGTCCGGCCAGTTCCGGCCAACGGGATACAGCG
>JBDKKE010000453.1:0-9215 GCA_039796255.1 Verrucomicrobiota bacterium
TCGAGGCGAAGGCGCGGAAGGTGGGCGCCAAATCCTCACTTCCGCCGGCAAGTACCGCGGGTGCATTCCTTAAGTTCGCGGTGCCGCGGCCCGTGGAGACCGGCGCCGGGGACGCGCCAAGCATCAGCTCCAGTTGCTCCGATTGACTCAGGGCCTGGGCCTGAAATCCCAGGGTGCGCAGATGGCCGGCAAAGTCCGCCGCGAAACCATGGAGGGTGTACACCTGACGCGGGGCGACTCGCCGGACGAACTCCACCAGGTCCGGAAAGTCCGCGTGATCGCTCAGCGGAAAGGCGGCGTCGGCCTGATATTGGTAACGGCATCCCGGATCCACCGCCCATCCGGTGAGCACCGCCACGCGGCTGGGACCCAGCTTTCGCCTCAGATTCGCGACCGCCATTCCCGGGGGTGCCAACACCACCTTCCCGGCCGCCGTCTTGAAATTCAGTGTTTCATAGGTCGGGAACGTCCGGCCCAGCGATTCATAGACCGCGGTGAGTTTGGCCACCGGATCGCTCAGGGCAATGGGCAGACCCGCGCCGACCAGCGCGGTGAGGATTTCCTGGGATTTGCCGAGGGAGTACCCCAGCAGCACCGGGGTCTCGTCGTTGTCCAGGGCTTCCCGGCAGAAGCGGACCACACCGGCCACGATTTCGGCGGTCGCGGGGAACGCGTACTGGGGACGTCCAAAGGTGGTTTCCATCACCAGGATTTCGGCGTGACGCGGTTCGCAGGCCTCCGCGCTGAGACCGGGACGCAGTTTAAAGTCGCCGGTGTAAAGGAGTGAGGTTCCGTCGCCTTCCAGCAGGAGCATGGCGCTGCCCAGAATGTGTCCGGCTGGCAGCAGGGTCAGGTGTCCATCCGGGAGGCGGATTCCCAGGTCCACGGCCGGCACCCGCTGTCCAAACTCGAGCACCCGTTCCACCCGTTCGCCGCCAATCCGGGCCCGCATCAGACTCCGGGTTGGCGGAGAGAGGATGACCCGGGCGTGTGCCGCGGTGTGGTCGGAATGGGCGTGCGAAACGAAGACGGTTTCGTCGGGTCCGATGGGCCGGTGGGCGTCAAGCCAGAGTCCGAGCGCGGGGAAATGCACCGCCCCCTCGTCAAACTGGAAATCAAGCGCTGCCATCGGGTGCCGAGAGTACAGCCGGTCCCCGGGCGAATCCCGCGAGATTCGCTTTGATTGGCGACCGGTTTCAGGCACTAGTTTTTCTGCATGAACGCCCGCTGGATCCTTCCCTCGATCCTCCTCGGCCTTGCCGGGTCCCCGTTGGACACGGTGTCGCTGCACGCCGCCATCGATTTGGCGAAGCTCCCGCCGGCTTCTGGAGCCGCGGTGGACTTCGACCGCGACATCGCCCCGCTGCTGAACGAACGCTGCTTCAACTGTCACGGTCCCAAGAAGCAGGAGTCCGGATTGCGTCTGGATGAGCCGGTGGCGGCGCTGGCGGGAGGCGAGCATGGTCCGCTCCTGGTGCCCGGAAAATCCGCCGATTCCCTCCTTGTGGCTGTGCTGGCCGGTGCCCACAGCGAACTGGCCCAGATGCCCAAGAAGGGCGAAAAGCTGACGCCGGATCAGGTCGGATTGATCCGGGCCTGGGTGGATCAGGGTGCCGTGTGGCCGGCCGGCAAAGCGGCGGACGCCCGCAATTTGTCTCGGGCCAATCACTGGGCGTGGAAGCCTCCCGTTCGTCCCGCCGTTCCGACCGGCGCGCCGCCGGGAGGAAATCCCATCGACGCCTTCATTGCCGCCCGTCTCTCCAGGGAGGGACTGAAGCCTTCGCCGCCCGCGGACAAACTCACCCTGCTCCGGCGGGTGTATCTGGACCTGATCGGACTTCCGCCCACGCCCGAGCAGATGGACGCCTATCTTAAGGACACGTCTCCCGACCCCTATCGCGCCGTGGTGGAAAGTCTGCTGAAGTCACCGCACTACGGTGAGAGGTGGGGACGCCACTGGCTTGATGCGGCGCGTTACGCGGATTCCGACGGGTTCGAGAAGGACAAGGGCCGCTTCATCTGGAGCTATCGCGACTGGGTGGTGAACGCCCTGAATCGCGACCTGCCCTACGACCAGTTCGTGATGGAGCAGTTGGCGGGGGATCTCCTTCCCGATCCCACCCAGGAGCAGCGCGTGGCGACGGGTTTTTTGCGGAATTCGATGCTGAATGAGGAGGGCGGCGCCGATCCGGAACAGTTCCGCATGGATGCCCTCTTCGATCGCATGGACGCCATCGGGAAGAGTGTGCTCGGACTCACCATCCAGTGCGCCCAGTGCCACAACCACAAGTTCGACCCGGTCAGCCAGGAGGAATACTACCGGATGTTTGCCTTCCTCAACAACGATCACGAGTCGTCCATGGTGGCTTACACACCGTCCCAGGAGATGACGCGGGCGGACCTGCTGCGGCAGATGCGGGACTTGGAGGAGGGACTGCGCCATGTCACGCCCGGTTGGGAGGAGCGGATGCGCCAGTGGGAGGAAACGGTACGGGACAACCAGCCCGAGTGGCAGGTGATCGCCGCGGTGCATGAGGGCGAGCGGGGGGAACGGTTCTACTACTATCCCGATGGCTCCATCCGAGCCTCCAGCTACGCGCCCACGCAATGGACGGCGCATTTCGTCGCCACCAACGCCCCGGGGACCCTGGGAGCCTTTCGCTTCGAGCAACTGACCGATCCCAACTTGCCCTGCTTCGGGCCCGGCCGCTCCATCTTTGGCATGGCGGCCCTGAGCGAGTTCAAGGTGGAGGTGACCGAGGTGGCAAACCCCACCAACAAGACCACCCTCAAGTTCGTGGCGGCCACCGCCGATTATTCCAATGCCGAGAAGCCTTTGGAGTCGGAGTTTCAGTCCGAATATCGCAAGAAGGAGGGCGGGGACAAGCGGGTGTACGGACCGGTCGCCTACGCGATTGACGGCAAGGAGGACACAGCCTGGGGGATTGATGCCGGGCCCGGGCGCCGCAATGTCCCGCGCAAGGCGGTCTTCGTCCCTGAGAAGCCGCTGACGGTGACCAACGCCGTCGTCCTCAAGTTTCACCTGGGCCAGAATCATGGCGGGGACAACTCGGACGACAACCAGACCCACAATCTGGGCCGCTTCCGGTTGAGCGTGGCGGCGACGACCAACGCCGTGGCCGACGCGCTTCCCGCGCCGGTCCGGGAAATTGTTTCCAAGGTTCCCCGCGAGCAGCGCACACCGGCGCAGGTGGCCGCAGTGTTCAGTTACTGGCGAACCACCGTTCCCGATTTCAAGGACAGCAACGACAAGATCCAGTCCCTCTGGAAGCAGTGGCCCGAGGGGGCTCCGACCTCGACCCTGGTGGCGCGGCGGAACAGGGCTCCTGGGGATGAGATGCGCAGCACGTTCCAGTTGAAGCGCGGAGACTGGCTCAAGCCGGGCAAGGAAGTCCGCTCAGGAGTGCCGGCATTTCTGAACCCGCTTCCCGAAGGCGCGGACAACTCCCGGCTGACGTTTGCCAAATGGCTGGTGGATCGGAAGGCGCCGACCACCGCCCGGGTGGCGGTGAACCGCATCTGGCAGTCCTACTTCGGCACTGGACTCCTGGAGACGCCGGAGGATTTTGGAATGCAGGCTCCCGCTCCCTCGCATCCGGAACTGCTCGACTGGCTCGCCTGTGAGTTCATGGACGGCGGTTGGAGCCAGAAGGCCTTGCACCGTCAGATCGTGAATTCGGCGACGTATCGGCAGAGCAGTCGGGTCACCCCCGAGGCGCTGGAGCACGACCCCTACAACCGTTTCCTGGCGCGTGGCTCGCGGTTTCGCGTCGAGGGGGAGATTGTGCGCGACATCGCGTTGTCCGCGAGCGGACTGCTCAATCCCGAGTTGGGCGGCCCGAGCGCGCAACCGCCCGCCCCGCCCTTTTTGTTCATGCCGCCGGCCTCCTACGGGCCGAAAACCTGGATTGAGGCCACCGGCCCCGACCGTTACCGCCGCGGCATCTACACCTTCCGCTACCGGTCCGTGCCGTATCCATTTCTCGCGGCCTTCGACGCGCCGAACGGCGACTTCTCCTGCGTCCGCCGAACCCGGTCCAATACCCCGTTGCAGGCGCTGATGACGCTCAACGAAACGCTGTCCATGGAATGTGCCCAGGGACTCGCCGCCAAGACGCTGGTCGAGGGGGGAACTTCGGACGCCGCCCGAATCCAGTACGCGTTCCGGCGGGTGCTGTCGCGTCCGCCGACCGCCGATGAGGAGGCTGAACTGCAGGGTCTGCTCGACCGCCAGAAGCAGCGTATCGCCGACGGCTGGGTGAACACCTACGAACTGGGCACGGGAAAGAACGAACTGCCCAAACTCCCGCCGGGCGTCACTCCCACCCAGTTGGCGGCCTACACGGTGGTTTCCCGGGTGCTGCTGAACCTCGACGAGACGATTACCAAGGAATGATCTGACCATGAACCGAATCACCCACTACCAGCACGCCGTCGAGGAACAGCGCCGGGCCACCAGCCGCCGGTGGTTTTTCAGGGACTGCGGTGTCGGCCTCGGCACGATCGCCCTGCATTCGCTGCTGTCCGACCGGCTTTCCGCCGCCATGCCCGCGCCCTTGGCATCGCCAGCGGCGCTGCCGAATCCAATGGCGCCCAAGACCGGCCACTTCAAGGGCAAGGCAAAGCGGGTCATCTACCTGTTCATGGCGGGGGCGCCCAGTCATCTGGACCTCTTCGACAACAAGCCGCAGCTGACCAAGTTCAACGGTACCCTTCCGCCGGCGGAACTGCTCAAGGGATACCGGGCGGCGTTCATCAATCCCGACGCCACCCTGCTGGGCACCAAGTTCAAGTACGCGCGGCATGGGAAAAGCGGGATCGAACTGTCGGAACTGCTGCCGCATCTGGCGGGTGTGGCGGACGACATCACGCTGATCAAGTCCATGCAGACCGACGCCTTCAACCATGCGCCGGCCCAGATCATGATGAACACCGGGTCGCAGCAGTTTGGGCGACCCAGCTTCGGGGCGTGGACGACCTACGGCCTGGGCTGTGAATCACAGGATCTCCCCGCGTATGTGGTGTTCAGCACCGGGGGCAAGGGCACCAGCGGCGGGGCGTCCAACTGGGGTCCGGGATTCCTTCCCACGCAGCATGGGGGCACGCTGTTCCGGAGCGGGGCGGAGCCCGTGTTGTACCTGGGCAATCCCCGGGGTGTGGACGACGGACTGCAGAAGGATTCACTGGAGACGCTGAACCGGCTCAACGCGAAACGCCTCGGTGTGGTGGGAGATCCGGAGATCGCGGCCCGCATCAGTGCCTTTGAGATGGCCTACCGGATGCAACACGTCGCTCCCGAGGTCATGGACATCAGCCGTGAACCACGCGAGGTGCTGGAGCAGTACGGCGCCGAACCGGGCAAATCGAGTTTCGCCAACGCCTGTCTCCTGTCCCGCCGGCTGATCGAGCGCGGGGTGCGGTTTGTGCAGGTCTTCCACGAGTCCTGGGACCAGCATGGGGATCTCAAAAACGGTCTGACGAAGAACTGTCAGGCCACCGACCGGCCCAGTGCTGCGCTGGTTCGGGATCTGAAACAGCGCGGACTGCTCGAGGACACCATCATCGTCTGGGGCGGCGAGTTTGGTCGTACGCCCATGGTGCAGGGCGGGGATGATGGTCGGGATCATCACCCGAACGGATTCAGCTACTGGGTGGCAGGCGGCGGGTTCAAGCCGGGCATTTCCTGGGGGGAGACGGACGATTTTGGCTTCAACGCCGTGAAGGACAAAGTCCATGTTCACGACTTTCACGCCACGCTTCTCCACCAGCTCGGATTCCATCACGAGAAGCTCACCTATCGCTTCCAAGGCCGCGATTTTCGCCTCACCGATGTTCATGGCGAAGTGGTCGACGGATTGCTGGCGTGATGCCGGATCCGTTCCCGGGGCGAAAACAAAAAACCGGGTCCGAAGACCCGGTTGCTTTTGCGGATTCCCAGCTCCGGCCTACTTCAGGCGCCAGACGATGCGGGCCTTGTTCAGGTCGTAGGGGGACATCTCCATCTTAACGCGGTCGCCGACGGTCAACCGGACCCAGCGCTTGCGCATCTTTCCGCAGATGGTGGCGAGCACCAGGTGCTTGTTGGACAATTCGACGCGGAACATTGTTCCGGGCAGCACCGTGTGCACCCGGCCCTCAATCTCGATGGGCTCTTCTTTCATGCAGCAGAATCCACAGGTCTCACTTCGTAAGAACAGCCTCCCGACCGGTGAAAAGAGGAGGTTCTCAAAAGAAAGAGGGCGGTCCGGAGTCCCGGCCGCCCTCCCGAAAACTGAATAGGCCCGGGCTGGGGCCTTGGATCTTAGTAACGGCCACGGCCGCCACCACCGCCGCCGCCGCCGTATCCACCGCCGCCGCCGCCGCCACCGGTGCGGGGACGATCTTCACGGGGCTTGGCCTCATTCACGGTCAGGTTCCGGCCGTCCAGCGAAGCGCCGTTCAGGGCGGCAATTGCGTTCTGGGCCTCTTCGGGGGAGCTCATGGTCACGAAACCGAAACCGCGGGGGCGATTGGTGACGCGATCCATCATCAGGACGGCTTCAACCACGGTGCCGTGGGCCGCGAAGGCGTCCTGCAGGGCATTTTCCGTGGTGTTAAACGATAGATTTCCGACGTACAACTTGGTGCTCATAGATAAATTGCTGGTCTGGCTGAACCCTTACCTTCTCCAGACGGCACCCGGGGATCCGGGTTTAAAATCATCAACGAAACAAGTTCACTGAAGGACTCACCGTGCCTTTAAGAGGGACACTCGACCGAACAGAGGTTGCACCGTGCTGACATTTCCTGGGGATAGCAATCTGCATTCACAAGAATCTTTGATCCGCCGGGTAAAGCCGCCGGATGGGATATCTCCGCGTCTCGCTTGGCGGAAGATCCTTAAGACAGTAGATCTTTTCGGGTCATGAATCGGCATCCCGCCTCGCTGATCCCCGTCGTGGTCGCCCTGGTGTTGTTCGCCGGCCTTCTTTCGGCCGGATGCACCACGCCCAAGGATGCCAAATCACCGCCCGGGATGCAGTACTCGCAGGGCAGCCTCCGGTCGGTGGAGGCCGCCTCGATGGAGCAGGTGTGGCGGGCGTCCCGGGCCGCACTGAACGCTCTGGATATCGCGGAACTTGATGGCCAGCGCGGTGCCATCGCCGCCTATTTGGACGGACGCACTCCGGATCTCAAGAAGGTGTCGGTGAAGATGCGCCGCCTATCGGAGGACAAGACGGAACTCAAAATCCGCATCAGTTCCTTCGGTGATGCAGAGCTCTCCCGGTTGATCTACGAGAAGATTCAGACGGCTCTGGCGCCCTGACTGGGTGGAGCTTTCTGATCCGTCCGGCGGGGAGGAATGGCGGATCCGGGTTGACGATTTCCGGTGTCCCTGCTCAATCGGGATCCCGTCACGCATGAAACTCCCCACGTCCGTTACGCTCTCCCTCCTTGTCGCCGGATTGTTGTCCGCCGGTTGCCATACTCGTCCGCCTGAGCCCCGGCTTTTGGTCACCGGCACGCTCAACTACGACAATTTTGTCGTGACCCCCGGCTGTACCATTGAAGTGCGGTTGGACGACGTGTCGCGTGCCGACGCTCCAGCCACCACTTTGGCCCGGGAGTTTATCAACCCGCAGGCTTCGGCGCCCATTCCATTCACACTGCGGTATGTTCCCTCGGAGATTGATCCCGCCCATCGATACGTAGTGGCCGCAAGGATCACCTGCGGCGGGGAACTGCAGATGGTCACCGACAGCGCCTTTGCGGTCATCACCCAGGGGAACCCGTCGACGGCTAGCGTGGTTCTCAAGGCCGTCAACCATTGAGGGCGGATTCCACTCCGGCGGGTTCGAGTCGCCGGGTCCACGTTTCGCGATCGTCGGGCTGGAAGCCGAGGCGGGTGTAAAGGGCCGTGGCGCCGGGATGACGGCGGTCGACCTCCAGGCGAATCCCCAGGATTTTCTCCTGGCCCAGCGCGTGGATCACTTCCTCCAGGAGGCGCGTCCCGGCCCCCGTTCCGCGGTATCTTGCAGAGACGAACAGTTCATCAAGGAGGGCCACCCGGCCGTCAAACTCCACGCTGAAATAGAGCGGCAGCAGGGCGTATCCGGCGATTTGTCCGTCCACCGCGACCAGCCAGAGTCGGCCGAGTTGGGAATCATCCAGGAAGCGGGCGAGCAGCGCCCGTTTGCGTTCCTCATCCCAGGGGAAGGAGAAGTGCGTGTAGAACTCGCGCACCAAGGGCAGCAGAGCGGGCAAATCTCCGGGCTGTGCTGACCGGCATTCGATCAAGGACATGGGGGGGGAGGTGGGCGAATCCGGCGTCAGTGCCGCCCGACGCGTTCCGGAGTTCAGTTGCGCCCCTGTTTGTGATCCATCAACTCGTAGAGGTGGCGGTCATCGGATCGGATCCGTCCGGCGAGGGATCGCCCCAGCGAGAAAAGCAACGGGACCCCGACTTCAGGCCTGGCATTGCAGAGTTCGCGGAGCCGGGCCGTCGGAACGCGAAAAAGGATCACGGGAGAATCCGATACGGCGTCCGTAATGTGCGGGCCGCCGTCGAAAAGCGAAATGTACCCGAAGGATGCCCCCGCCTCCTTGACCGCAATCAGGATCTCGCGTTCCCGGACCATAATGCGCTGCCGTACCTGCCCCTCGATGATGAAGTAGACGGCATCCGACGCGGAATTGGCCCGCATGATGGTCTGGAAGGCTGAGAGTTGGATCAGTTCGCCGTAGCGAACCACCTCGGCGAGGTCGTCGTCAGACAGTTCCCCAAAGGCCCGGATTCGCCGCAGAATGGCGGGCTTCATCTGGGGATCGAGGACGATTTCGGCCTCCGGTTCGCCATTGGCAGCAAACAGGACCCGCAACTCCGCCATCTGGGCGGCCTGCCTCCAGCGGCGGGTGGTTTCGCAGAAGATCCAAGTGTGCGGAAGTATCCGATCGTCCCGCACCCAGTCGCGGAGTACCTCCGCCGCTACCGGTCCATATACGGAGTCGTCCAGCGCCCAGACGCGATAGACCGGCGCATTGGATTGGGGGATCACTGACACATTTCAACGCTTTCGACCGGCTCTGGCAAAGAAAAACACGGGGCAACCCCAACGGGCGCATCGGTGAATTCTGAGGCTCGACTTTGTCCACAAACTGGGATGATCTTTAGCCCGCAAGGGGCCGGCGGCGCGCAGTGCTGACCACAACTGCCT
>JBDKKE010000454.1:0-2590 GCA_039796255.1 Verrucomicrobiota bacterium
CCGCCGACCAGTTCGCTGCCGCGGCGGACGTTGTCCTGCATCCACGCCGGCAACAGCAGGTGGAACGGATTGCGCTGCACCTCCCCGACGTGGAAAGAGAGCGCGGTGACCTGGTCGGTGAGTTGGGCTTCGCTGAGTTCGACCATCAGGTTCGGACGCGTCATCTGCCCCCAGTATTCCGTCTCCACAATCGCCGTGGCGAAGGAGGGCGGCAGCGTCTGGAGGGCGTCGTGAACGAGGTGGTGGACACCGATGTGCGTGCCATTCCAATCCTGTTCATGCGGCACGAAGATGGCCGCGGGCTTCTCCGCGGCCAGCAGCGCGGCGGTGAGTTCCACCTTGGCCTTCCAGGCCACCGGATCTTCGGACCGCGCCTTGGGCGTGATCTGCTCCAGGCCGTTGGGCGCGGTGGCGATCAATCCGAAGCCCAGGTAGCGGCAGGCGTCCTGCAACTCCGCCCAGCGTGCCGCCTGGCGCGGACGGCTGCTGCCCTGCGTCACGGCCACGTTGCGGATGTCCCATCCTGATTCCCGCTGCAGCCGGATGGCCAGGGCGCCGATGATGCATTCATCGTCGGGATGCGGGGAAAAGATGAGCGCTCGCGGGACGCCCGGAGCGGGGGTCGGACGATCCGGAAAGGGAATGCCGCCGAGCGGATAGCCTTTACCGTCGCGGAAGAACCGCGCGTATTCAGAGACCAGGTGGGCGTAGGGATTCATGAGAGGCGGCGGGTGGGAAGTGTCCGGGGGCGCAGTAGCGGGGGATCAAGACAACGCGGGGAGACTGGCGGCGGCGATGGCCTGGCCGTGGCGTTTATCCTTTTCGTCGGGAACCTGGAAGGCCATCTGGCGGGACAGTTCGGGGAACTCGGTTTCCAGGACTCGCCGTGCTCCCTCCAGGATCAGATCGCCACCGCGGCCGCTCATCACCCGGCCCAGCACCAGGACCTGCCGCACCGCGTAGAACTCCGCCCAGTGGGCGAGGGCGTAGCCAAGAAACACGCCGATGGATTCATAGATCTTCACGGCGCGCGGGTCGCCCTGGGCCATCAGCGCCTGCACGTGCTTGAGTTTCTCGGGCAGGCCCAGACCGGCCTCAACCTCAATGCCTGCCGGAGCGATGAGGCGTCCGACCGCCTGCTGGGAGAAGTACTGGACGCCACATCCAAAGTCCCCGGACCACTCATCGCGCGGCGCCGAGGGGTGATAGTCCACCGGCACAAAGGCCAGTTCATTCAGCCAGGTGGTGATACTGCCCTCCGGGGTCACAAAACCCGCGGCGGTGCTGGTGCCCATGGCCACCCCGAGCACGGCATTCTGTCCGAGCGACATTGATCCCGCCAACGCGGTGACCTCGCCATCGTTCACCACATCGAAGGGAATGCCGCCCCATTCCCGGCGCAGATCCAGAAAGAGGTCCTTGGCCCGGGTCTCGAACTGGTCGGGAGGCACGCCACGAAAGAGCGAGGCCACCTTGACCCGGTTGTTGACGTACACCCCGGCAGCGGAGCCCCCGATGGCATCCACGCGCGGCAGATGGGCGGCCGCCTTGCGCAGCGAGTCCATGACTCCGTCGAAGTGGTACTGGACGTCCTTTTGGAAGTACGGATCCCAGACAATCTCCTCGCTGAACACGCAGGTGCCGTCCTGCACCGCCGCCACCTTGCGGTCGCTGCCTCCGAGGTCGAAGCCGATGCGGCAGCCATTCAGATGGCGTCCCAGGGGTGCGCTGGTCGCGCGAGCCGGCGGGAGTTCCGACACTGCCGACACCGACACCACGTCGATGGGGTGGTCGTAGATGCGCTGACCAATGATCTCAGAATCGAAACGGCCGGTGGCGTCGTCGGAGTAGTGTTTTCGCAGCGCCGTCGCGAGGGCGACTGGACCGGCGACGTGAATCCGCCATCCGCCCCAGGCCCAGAGCAGAAACTTGGCGAGTCGCTCGACAAAGAAGGCGTTGGCCGCAGCGGCGTCCGGATGCGTCTCCGGCAGCACTTTCAGGGAGTGGTGGAACACCGAGCCATCCGCCTGCTCCAGGGCCAGGGTGACGGGAACCGTCGCCTCCCGGCCGAAGGCGCGGCAGGCGAGCACGGCGGGACGGAATTGGGGATCGAGCGGGGGCGCGATCCGGGGCGCGGGAAGAAAACGATCGAGAACACTCATTTGGACCGGGCCAAGGCTGCGGCGACGGCCGTCCGCGTGCAAGCGGCGGATGACGCATGGTAGCAACCGTTGTGAACCTGACATTCTATTGGGCCTCCATGGAGAATCGTCTTCGGAGCTCGGAGACCCATCCCGGGAATGGCAATGAATCAGTGTGGTCCCGAAAGTTCCTATCGCCGCCATCACCGAGGGTGATGACATGGCACCATACTCCAGCAACATCGACCCTTGACGGTCGTGTCCGGCCAGAAATCTCCAACGAAGGCCAATATGTAAATGTTACAGATCTGACCCCATTGCCCCCCCCCAACGGTGTCCGGCGAGGAGTTATAATGCGATCCGTAGTTATTGTTGCAGGGTCGCAATAGGCTAACCACTGGATTTGTTGGTGCGGGGAGCGTTTCTCGAACCATAAATCCATGCTGGAG
>JBDKKE010000455.1:0-17989 GCA_039796255.1 Verrucomicrobiota bacterium
GGGAAGATTGGCTGGCCGACATGGATTCGAACCATGAATAAGGGCTTCAAAGACCCCTGTGTTACCATTACACCATCGGCCAACGGTCGGTGGAAACTATGGGGACCGGCCGTCCCGGCAACCAGAATTTTCCGGCCGGCCAGGAAGGACCGCGCCCGCTCCCGGTCATTTGGCCCGCATCAGTTGGGATCAATTGGGATTGTCGGACGGATCCACGGTCCAGATGACTTCCGTCTGGGGCAAGATGGCCTTGCCCTTGTTGGGTCCCGGACGCGACTCCACGACGGTCCTCCCCCGCTTGGTCTCCACGTGTCCATCGCCAAAGATCAGGTTGCCACTGCCGCCATGGCGGATGGCGAACCGACTGGCAAAACTAAACGGCTGACCGTTGAACACCGCCTGGTTTTCGTCCGCCCGGGCCGAGGTCTCACCGGGCACGCCGCTTTCGTTAAAAATGACCGTCTGGGAGGTCTGCCTAAGCGCACCCAGGCGGGGCTGGGATCCATTGCGGATGAGTTTGGAGTTCATCGCGGTGGAGAACTGGGGAAACGCGGTCTTTTTGGGATTCGGCGCCTGGGTGGAGAACTTCACTGAGGGACATTGGAACAGGCTCCCCTTTGCGTAAAAAGCCTCCCGGGCGGACGCATTGCCGTTGGTGTTCGCGTAGTCGGCGACGGCCCGCAGGCCCATGGCGCGGGGCAACGAGTTGAACCAGACGTCCGCATTGACCGGATCGGCGCAGACGGTCCAGGAGTGGATATCCGGAATGCCGTCCGCCTTTTCCCGGGGAATCCGCTCTCCATTGTCGCCGGTGTACAGCATCAGCGCGAGCCCCCACTGCTTCTCATTGTTGACGCAGGATATGCGCTGCGCCTGGGCCTTGGCCCGGCTGAGGGCGGGAAGCAGCATTCCCGCGAGAATCGCGATGATGGCAATGACCACCAGCAGCTCGATCAGCGTGAACGCCGTTCGGTCCGATCGCTGCGATGAACGGTGGGGGTGGGCGGTCATTCGACCAGGACCTGGAAATACTGACTGGAGATGGCGACGGAGGCCAGAGGACCAAAGCGAATCACCCCATCCTGGGTCGGGGTCTGTGACGCACCCACCGCCTGCCAGGCACCGGACGTGAGACCACCGCGCTGCTGCAGTTGATAGGTACGACCGGCCTGGGCCAGCACCTCGATGGAGAACTGCTGCCCGTCGGCGACGATCACCGCCACTGGAACCGGGGGCGGGAGGGCGCCTTCACGGATCCGTCCGGGGGAGCCGATGTCCTGCCCCCCTGCCGCCACGGCCTCGGCCGCGAATACCCCGAAGACCCCCAGCGTGCTCTTCTCGCCAAAGACACCTGTATCCGGGTTGTAATTGAAGGAGACGCCTGGATCGGCGGCCCCAAACTGGGCCTGCGCGACCGTGTCGTCATTGTCCGTGGCGGTGGCGTTCCAGACCCGCAGGGAGTCGCCTCCGGAGCTCAGGCCCAGGCCGGACCCGGAGTAGCTGATGATCTTCACGCGGGCCGGCACATTCGACGCCCCCCACCAGGTGCGAAACTGATCCGCCGTCATCACTTCCACGAACACCACGGATTCGCCCGGACCGATCACCACCTCATTGGTGATGGTGTAAGCATTGGCCAGAGTGGCGCTGTTGTCGTCGAAGCGCCAACCCAGCAGTGAAATGGGGACCGACTCGAAGCTGGTGAGCTCCCACCAGTCCTGTTTCGAGAAGCCGTAGACGGTCAAGAAATCCGCGTCGAGCGCCGAGGACGACTCGACTTCGGTGATCCGGAGGTCGGGCTTGGGAAGCACCGTGAGGGTGGCCACCGCATTGGTGGTTCCGCTTCCATTCGTCACCTCCACCCGGTAATCCCCGGCGTCAATCAGGGTCAGATTCGACCGGACCAACGTGTGGGCAGTCTCCCCGTTCAGCAGGGATTCCTTGAAGTACCACTGATAGACGGGGGGCGGGACCCCGGTGGCAACCGCGGCGAAGGTGACCGTTCCGCCCAGGAAATTGGTGGCGTTGGCGGGCTTCTGCTCAAAGACCGGTGCCGAAGGCTGTGCGGACAGCCGGATCTCGGCAGGATCACTCACCAGCGTGGTGACGCTGTTTCGAAGCGTCACCCGGTAGGTGCCCGTCTTGGTCGCATCCACTGAAGTCACCGTCAGGCGGGCGGCGGTGGCATCCGCGATCTCCGAGTCATTGAGACGCCACTGATACCGGGGCCGGGGCATGCCGTTTGCCGCGACGGACAGGGTCACGGAGGACAGGGGGTTGACCTCGGCGCCTTCCGGTTGCTGGGTGATGGAGAGGGGCACTGTTCCCGTGGTGCGTCCTGGAGAACCCACATCGCCGTTCTCTGCGGCGGCGGCAGCGGCATCGATGCCGGCAACACTCACGGTCCCAAAAACTCCGGTAGCCGGACCATAGGTGAAGCTGCTCCCCACCGTCGCAGCTCCGAATTCAGCCAAGGCGACCGGGTCATTCTCATTGGTGGTCGCCGGATCCCACAGGCGGAGGGTGTCGCCACTGCCAGAGAGCCCGATGTTGTTGGTGCCGTAGGTGAAGATCCGCAGTCCTTCCGGCAGCGCGGCTCCCCACCAGGTGCGGAAGTCTTCGGCGGTGGGCAGCCCGGTGGTGACGCTTTGTTCGACGAAGATGACCGATTCGCCCGGCTCCAGAATCAGGGACTCAATGGTGACCACGCCATTGGTCAGGCCGCCGTTGCTGTCATTGAAACGATATCCGGAGACGTCCACCGGAGACGTGCCAAAATTGGTGAGCTCCCACCAATCCGCATGCAACGTCGCCAGGCCATTCGTGGAGGCGGCAGGAAAGACTTCGGTAATGCCCAATTGGGCCCGAAGGGTTGCTGCCGACGAAAACAGCAACACCAGGGACATTAAAAACTTGGTCATGGAATTCGATCAGAGCGCAAAACGGATTCAATTCAGCGACCATTGGGTCACGAATGGGTGACGCCTGGCGTTCGGTATCACCCTCGCACGGAGCCTACCCCGCTACCCCTGGGAGATGCGGACAGGAGCGCGGCTGTAACGGATAGCGAGCAGGGCAAAGAGAACGGTCACCCCCAGCATGAGGGCGGCATAGAAGAGAAACTCCGCGGTGCCCGTGGCGTGGACGTACCGGGCGTTGATGCCGGTGATGGCCGCCACGAGGAAGTTACCGATCGAGGTGGTCAGGAGCCAGAAGCTCATCACGGTGCTACGCAGCGACGGCGGCGCCTGGGAGTAGGCGAACTCCAGTCCGGTGGCACTCACCATCACCTCACCCAATTCAATGACCACATACGGGGCGATCTGCCACGCCAGGGACAGCGTTTCACCGGCCTCGATCCGCCGTTGCAGCGCTGCGCAGATTACAAAGGAAAGCGCGGTGAACACCATGCCCGCGCCCATCCGGCGCAGGGGCGTGGGACGCAGCCCCATCCGCTCCGCCAGCGGATACACGCCGAAGGTCAACACCGGCACCCAGAATAGCACCAGGAGCGCGCTGACTGACTGGATACGTTCGGCATCCACCCGGTATCCGATCAGGTCGAAGGGTGTCATCCGGGTTCCCTGGAGCACCCAGGAGGAATTGATCTGATCGTACAGGGCCCAAAACACCGGGACCGGCAGCAGAACGGCGGCGATCCGCAGCAGGATCCGCGAGCGCGGGACGCTGTCCGCCAGCGTCTCCCCGGAGACGGCGGTGCAGGGCTCGGCAGTTGAGGGTGGCTGTTTGATATACCGGGACGAGCCCAGCCAAAACACCAGCGTGGCGAGTCCCATGCACAGTCCCGGAATGCCAAAGGCCCATCCGAAGCCCCAGTGATCCCGAACGAGCGGGATCAGGGCAAAGGCGAACATGGCCCCCAGATTGATGGACCAGTAGAACAGCCCATACACCTTGGGCAGCAAGCCCGCCTGGTCCGCAGTAAACTGGTCCCCCACAAAGGCGGACACACAGGGCTTGATGCCCCCCGCGCCCACGGCGATCAGCGCCAATCCCGCGTACATCCCAGACCGCGTCCCCTCGAACAGCGCCAGCGTCCCGTGCCCAAGGCAGTAGAAGACCGCGAGGGAAAGGATGGTGCGGTAGCGTCCCCACCAACGGTCCGCAATCCAGGCACCCGCCAGCGGCAGGAAATACACCGCCATCTTGAACAGGTGCACCAGCGACTTCGCGCCGCTCTCCTCCATCCGCAGCTCATCCCGCAGATAGAGGGTGAGGATGGAGAGCATCCCGTAGAAACTGAACCGCTCACACGCCTCGGTGGTGACGATGTAGGGGATCTGACGCGGAAAAACCACGGATGGGGGTGAAGGAGGGGGAGTTTTGACCACGGATAGCACGGATTAACACGGATGGGAGAAGAAGCGGGGAAAAGGAGTGGGAAACGAAGAGTTCCTGAAACCCAAAACCCGCAGGGAGAAGCCCTAAAGCCGTTCAGGCATCCATAGGGCTCCTGCACCCTTCAATTCCTGTCAGGCTTTCCTTCTTCCTCTTCGGCTCCCATCCGTGTGGATCCGTGCTATCCGTGGTCAAACCCCTCTGCAGTTCCCCCGAATCCGTGGTTGCCGGACGGCCTCAGCGGTTGGGCTGCGGGGTGTAGCGCAGGTAGGGCTTCACGCGCCGGATGCCCTTGGGGAAGAGGGTCTCCGCCTCGGGGTCCTTGACCGCAGGGGTGATGATGCAGTCCTCGCCGTCCTTCCAATCCGCAGGCGTCGCCACGCGGAACTTGGACGTCAATTGCAGCGAATCGATTACCCGGAGCAGTTCCAGGAAGTTGCGTCCGGTGGAGGCCGGATAGGTAAGGGTCAGTTTCACCTTCTTGTCCGGTCCGATGACGAAGACCGAGCGCACGGTCGCCTTGTCGTCGGCGTTGGGATGGATCATGTCATAGAGGGTCGCGACAGTGCGCGACGGGTCGGCGATGATGGGGAAGGTCACCGTCGTGCCCTGGGTCTCGTTGATGTCCTTGATCCAGCCGTGATGATCCTCGATGGGATCGACGCTGACCGCGGCCACCTTCACGTTGCGGCGGGCAAACTCATCCCGAAGCTTGGCCGTGGCGCCCAGTTCGGTGGTGCAGACCGGCGTGTAGTCCGCAGGATGAGAAAACAGGATGCCCCAGGAATCGCCCAACCAGGCGTGAAAAGTGATGGAGCCCTCGGTGGTGTCGGCGGTGAAGTCAGGGGCGATATCGCCCAAACGAAGTGCCATGGTATTTTCTCGGCAAGGATTTCTGTTGGATCGGAGGCCCGATTGGATACCGGAATACAAAGGCGGCGCAACGCTTCTGAAGTCCGCTCCCGACCCCCGGGCAGCACCCGCGCCTTGCCTCGCGCGGGGCCATGGGAACAGACTTCGCCATGCGCCTTACCCGCCGGCATTTTCTCCAGCACTCCGCCACCACCGCCTCCGCCCTCCTCATCGGCGGATGCGCCTCGGCTCCCCGACGGACGCCCCGCAAGCTGTCCGCCAACGACAAACTCAACCTCGGCGTCATCGGGGTCACCGGTCGCGGCGGCGAGAATCTCGCCGGCGTTTCCAGCCAGAACATCGTCGCCATGGCCGATGTCAGCGGCAAAAATCTGGCCTCGGTCGCCGGCAAGTATCCGGCGTCCCGCCTGTATTCGGACTGGCGGCGCGTGCTGGACCACGCCGACATCGATGCCGTGGTGGTCAGCACCCCCGACCACACCCACGCGGTGATCGCAATGGCGGTATTGGACAGCGGACGCCCGCTCTACTGCGAGAAGCCGGTGACCCACACCATTTCCGAGGCGCGGATCCTGGCGGCCAAGGTGCGGAGCAGCGGACTGGTCACCCAGACCGGCAACCAGATTCATTCCGGCACCAACTATCGTCGCGTGGTGGAATTGATCCGCGCCGGGGCCATCGGACCGGTGCGCGAGGTGCATCACTGGGCGGGGTCCACCTGGGAAACCAAGCCCTGGCCGAAACCGGAGCCGGTGCCGGTGGATCTGAATTACAACCAGTGGATCGGTCCGGTGAAGTGGGTGGACTACAGTCAAGAGTGGGTGCCGTTCAACTGGCGCCGCTGGTGGCACTTTGGCGGCGGAACGCTGTCCGATTTCTGCTGTCACCACATGGACCTCAGCGTCTGGGCCCTCGATCTGGGACTCCCGCTGGTGATCGAGGCTTCCGGACCGCCGCCGGACCGGTACTGCGCCCCGCCCTCGCTGAAGGTCCGCTACGAGTTTGCCGCCCGCGGAACCCAGCCTCCGGTGGTCATGCACTGGTACAGCGGCGCAGAAAGACCCCAGGTCCCCGGAACACCGGATCTCTCGTCCTGGGGCGGCGGAACGCTCTTCGTCGGTGACGACGGACTCCTGCTGGCCGACTACGGACGGCGGATTCTCCTCCCCGACAAGAAATTCAAGGACTACCCCGTACCGGCACCGTCCATTCCCGACTCCATCGGACATCACGAGGAATGGATCGCTGCCTGCAAAGGGATCGGCACCACCGGTTCCCCCCTGACCTACGGAGCGCACCTCACGGAAATCGGGGCGCTGGGCAATGTCGCCTACCGCACGGGAAAGCGCATCGACTGGGATGCCCCCCGCATGCGCGCCCGCGGCGTTCCCGAGGCCGACCAGTTCATCCAGCATCATTACCGTTCGGGTTGGTCCCTTTGAGACCGTCCCATGCACTTCCTTGGCCTGTATCCGGACGTCGTCTTCGCCCGCAGCGGCGGCATCGAGATCAATTCCCTACAGTCCACGGCATCGCGTTCCACGGGGTTTGGGGCCCTGATGTTCGGGGCGGTGGGCGTGGTGGTTTTCGGGTTGTGGGCGGGGACCGGACCCGCGATGTACCGCTGGGGTGGTGAGGTCGGGGCGTACCTGGTCTGGGCCGCGGTGTTCATGGGAATGGCCGGACTGGGCCTGGGACGTCTGGTGGTGGGGCGGGACAACCGCCTCCGTTTCCTCGGCTGTTTTGCCCTGGCCTTTGGCGCCTACTCCGCAGTGTGGAT
Source organism: Verrucomicrobiota bacterium (assembly GCA_039796255.1). Lineage (GTDB taxonomy): Bacteria > Verrucomicrobiota > Verrucomicrobiia > Limisphaerales > UBA9464 > UBA9464. The sequence continues at coordinate 7,013 of JBDKKE010000455.1, forward strand.
GGCGGCGTGGTTCGTCTTTCCCAACCGGACCGGCGAGGTGGCCGGAGCCATGGCGGGAACGGCGGTCTTCGCCCTGATCCTTTGCCGCGCCTTTGAAGCGCCGGCCTCCTGGTCGGATACCGCGCTGTATCTGTTTATCGGCAACGCGGCCGGCTATTTTGCCGGAGATCTCGCCCACCGCTGGCTCGGCGGCGATGCCGGAAAACTGGCATGGGGACTTCTCTACGGTCTTGGCTTTGGCGCGGGTATCGGCGCCAGCCTGTATGCCGTTCAGGCGGAGATCCGCCGCCGGATCCGGGAGGCTCAGGTTTCCGGGATCCGTTGAAGCGCGTTCCAGGCGGCTCCGTAGGCGCCGGCCAGTTCCCCCAGACTGGCGGCCACCAACCTCAGACCGGCGCCGCCTGCACGCCATTCCCAGACATCGAGCAGGGCGCGCAGCGGACGGAACAGCGTCTCACCGCTGCGGGCAACTCCCCCGCCGATGATGACCACCTCGGGATCGAGCACGTTCCCCAATGAGGCCACGGCTGCGGCCAGACTGCGCACCGAGCGCATCCAGATGGCGGTGGCGAAGGGATCCCCCTGCTCATGGGCCCGCACCAGTTCGTGGGTGGTGGCGAACCGGCCGCCACTCCGCGCACCAATGTTATGGTTGCCGATGGCGTCCTCCAGACTGCCCGGGGTCCCGCAGATATCGCGCGCGCCCTCGGGATCCAGTGAGAGGTGACCGAGATGGCCGGCCTTGCCGACGTGCCCCCGCAGCATGCGTCCGTCCACCATCGCCGCCCCTCCCACCCCGGTGCCCAGGGTGAGCAGCACCGCGTTGACCGCACCCGCCGCCGCGCCGCACCAGACCTCGCCCAGCAGGGCGGATTGCGCGTCGTTCAACACCGGCACGCCCTCCGGCCGGGATAGGAACTCACCCCACACCAGTCCCTCCAATCCCTCAAACCGGCCCGGCATGAAGGCGATGCTGCGGCCGTCCTTTGCAGCAATGCCCGGAGCCGAAAGCCCGACCCGGTGCGGCCTTCCGAATTCGGCGGAAGCGCGCTCCAGAACCGTCCGCACGGCACGGGCAAAGGCCAGAGGCTCCGCCAATTCAAACGCCTCATGGAATCGCCCCAGGGTCACTCCGCCCGCCGTCACCATCACTGCCTTCACACTGGTGCCGCCGAGATCAAGTCCGAGGAGAGAAGTTTGGTCAGTGGTCATTCGAAATTCGTCTTTGGTCCGTAATTCGTGGTTCGCCTATCGCCTATCGCCTATCGCCTATCGCCTATTGGCTATCAGCTATTGGCTATTGGCTATCGCCTACGGCGCCTCGCGCCCTCCCCCATCCGTCACGCTCCATCCGCCGTCCACGGCGATGACCTGTCCGGTCACGAATCGGCTTTCCTCCGAAAGCAGCCAGACCACGGCGGCGTCGAGGTCCTCGGGCTGGCCGATGCGTCCGCCATCCAGGGGTTGCTTGGTTCGGATGAAGTTGAGGATCTGTTCGTCTCCCTGCGCGCGTTGGGACATGGGGGTGGCCACCAGGCCGGGGGCGACCACGTTGAACCGGATGCTTTGGACAGCGTAATGGGCCGCGGCCGACCGGGTGAGGCCGACGATCGCCGCCTTCGCCGCCGCGTAGGCATGGGTCGAAAAGAATCGCGGCGACGGCGAGAAGCCCAGCACCGAACCGCAGTTGACCACGGCGCCGCCGCGTCCGTCCTGGAGGAAGGCGCGCACGGCGGCACGGTTGGAGTGAAAGAGGGACGTCAGGTTCAGGTTCATCGTGAACGCCCACCCGGCATCGGAGATTTCGTGGAGCGGACCATCCCCATGGCGGCGTCCGCTGCCGCCCGCGACATGATAGAGCCCGTCGAACCGGCCCAGTTCGGACCTCGCCAGCGCGATCGCCCGCTCCGCCGTGTCCGGATCCGTGGCATCGGACGATAGAACGCGCACCTGGTCTCCGAGTTCACCTTCCAGCAACGCCGCCTTGCCGGGGTCCCGTCCAACGGCGACGACCCGGGCCCCTTCCCGGACGCACGCGTGGCACGCGGCGCGACCCAGACCGCTGGTGCCGCCCACGATGACGATCCCCTTGCCTGCCAGACGCCCTTCCACGGCCGTCACTCTCCCGCGGGTCCGTCCTCCAACTCAAGCCCGCCCTCCGGCAATGCGCGCCACGGCCCTGCGCCGCTTCCGGACATCCCCGGCCATCTTGACTTCCCCCCCTGTCGAACGGACTGTGTCTGTGTCGCAATATGCAATGCCAGTTCTGCAATAAGAGCCCGGCCACCGTCCACCTGACCCAGATCGTCGAGAACGAGGTCAAAAAGGTGGATCTGTGCGAGGCCTGCGCAAAGGAGAAGGGGGTCAATGATCCCACCGGCTTCTCCATTGCGGATATTCTGCTCGGACTGGGCGCCTCCCAGAAGATGGAAGAAGCCAACGTCGCCGCCGGAACCGAAGTCTCCTGTCCTTCGTGCGGATTCACCCAGGCGGACTTCAAAAAGACGGGACGCCTCGGATGCGCCAAATGCTACGACGTCTTTTCCGAGGGCCTTGGGGCGCTGCTCAAGGGCATGCACAAGGGCACCCAGCACACAGGCAAGGTCCCGCCCGCCATCCGCAGGGTAGTCGCCCAGAAGGCAGAGATGAACCGCCTGGAGGCGGATCTCAAGGCGGCGATCGGCCGCGAGGATTTTGAAACGGCGGCGACCCTTCGCGACCAGATCAAGCACGCCCGCAAGGTGGAGGCCTGAGCCGTGCGCAATCCCAGTGGCCGACGCTCCACCCCCCCGATGAAGATCCTCGACTTCCTCATTCCCGCCGCCGAGGCCTGCCGCCGCAGCGGACCGAACGACAAGATCGTCCTGTCCTCGCGCGTGCGACTCGCCCGCAACCTCACCCAGATTCCGTTTCCGGGACATGCCCGTAAGGCGGACCGGGTAAAGTCGTTTGACCTGCTGGTACCGGTCGTCGCCGAACTGGCGCAGATGGCCCCCGGCCCCTTCGCCGAGGGTATGGACAAGCTCAATGCGCTGGACAAGCAGGTGCTGGTCGAACGGCACCTGATCAGCCGGGACCACGCGTTGAAGAACGCCGGCAGCGGTCTGGTGCTCAACCAGGAAGAGAGCCTCTGCGTGATGGTCAACGAGGAGGACCACCTGCGAATGCAGGCGCTGCGTCCCGGGCTCCAGTTGAAGCAGGCCTGGGTGGCGCTCGACAGCATGGACTCCGCGCTCCAGGAGCGGGTGGAGTTCGCCTACTCCGAGCAGTACGGGTATCTGACGGCCTGCCCCACCAACCTGGGCACCGGCATCCGCGTCAGCGCGATGTTGCATCTGCCCGGACTGGTGCTCGCCGAGCAGATCAACCAGATTATCCAGGCCGTGAACAAGCTGGGCCTGGCGGTCCGCGGACTCTACGGCGAGGGCACCGAGGCCCTCGGCAACATCTTTCAGGTCTCCAATCAGCAGACCCTGGGCGAATCCGAGAGCGACATCCTGGACCGCCTCAACAAGGTGGTGCTGCAGATCATCGAGCACGAGGACAACGCCCGCCTGGCCCAGTTGGAGAAGAAGCCCAACGTTCTCTTCAACCACATCGGACGGGCCTACGGCATTCTCAGCCACGCCCACAGCATCTCCTCCAAGGAAACCATGAATCTGCTCAGCCTGCTGCGGCTGGGCGTGGATCTGGGAATGTTCGTCGGCATCGAGCGCGCCTTTGTCGACGAGCTGTTCCTGTCCACACAGCCGGCCCATCTCCAGGTGGCCCAGCCGGAGAAACTGGATGCGGAGCAGCGGGACGCCGTTCGCGCCGGCATGCTGCGGTCCCGCATGACCTCAGTGCCCACACCGAATCCGAAGCCGGTTCCGCCTCCGTCACCGGAATCATGAACGGCCAGCCGCCGTGGACGGCGTCGGTCCACAAGATTTTTTGACCTACTGACCCAAAATCCCCAGATTCGAGCAGCCCCGGTTGTCGGGCGAATCAGTCATCCCAAGCCTAGGAAGCCATGAGCGAAGAGAATCTGAACAATTTCACCCCCCGCGCCCAGCAGGTCCTCGCGCTCGCCCGCAAGGAGGCGGATCGGTTCAATCACAATTTCGTCGGCACCGAGCATCTGCTGCTCGGCCTGATCAAGCTCGGCCAGGGGGTCGCGGTCAATGTGCTCCAGCGGATGGGCCTCGACCTGGACAATGTCCGGCAGGAGGTGGAGAAGGAGGTTCGGACCGGCGGCGGCGAGGGGAAGGCGTCCGGAAACATTCCCTACACCCCCCGCGTCAAGAAGGTCCTGGCCCTGGCCGCCAAGGAGGCCAAGGCCCTCAATCACACCTACGTCGGCACCGAGCACATTCTGCTCGGACTTCTGCGCGAGGGGGATGGCGTCGCCGCGAAGGTGCTCAAGACGCTGGACGTGGACATTGAGGCCTGTCGCCAGGAAATCCTCAAGGAACTGGACCCCAGCTTTCCTCCCAATGAGGGCAATGAAGAGGGAGTCGAAACCCCCTCGGAATCGGTAAAGGCCGGCAAGTCGGAGGAGGGGAAGAAGCCGGTAAAGACCCCCGCCCTGAAGGCCTTTGGACGCGACCTGACTGAATTGGCCCGCAAGGGAGAGATGGATCCGGTCATCGGCCGGCAATCCGAAATCGAACGGGTCATCCAGATCCTCTGCCGCCGCACCAAGAACAATCCGGTCCTGCTGGGCGAGGCCGGCGTCGGCAAGACGGCGATCGTCGAGGGTCTGGCCCAGGAGATCGCCCGCGGCAATGTCCCCGAACTATTGGCCAACCGCCGCGTCATCACCCTCGACCTCGCCCTGATGGTCGCCGGAACCAAGTATCGCGGGCAGTTCGAGGAGCGCATCAAGGCGGTGATGGACGAGATCAAGAAGGCGCGAAACATCATCCTGTTCATCGACGAGCTGCACACCATCGTGGGCGCCGGTTCGGCCGAAGGCACGATGGACGCCTCGAACATCTTCAAGCCGGCGCTCAGCCGCAGCGAACTCCAGATCGTCGGCGCCACCACCCTCAACGAGTACCGGAAATACATCGAAAAGGACTCGGCCCTGGAACGCCGCTTCCAGACGGTGAAGGTCGAGCCGCCGAGCGTGGACGACGCCATCATCATTCTCAACGGCCTCAAGCCGAAGTATGAGGAGCATCACAAGGCGGAGTTTGATGCGGACGCCATCACCGCCTGCGTGCGGTTGTCCGACCGCTACATCACCGCCCGCTACCTGCCCGACAAGGCGATTGATGTCATGGACGAGGCGGGGGCGCGGGCGCGCATCGGCGCCATGCAGCGGCCCCCCAACGTCAAAGACATCGAGTCGGAGATCGAGGGCCTGAAACAGAAGAAGGAGCAGGCCATCAAGGACCAGGATTTCGAGGGGGCTGCCCAACTGCGTGACCGCGAGAAGGCCACCAAGGAGCGCCTGGACAAGATGCTCGGCGAATGGAAGACCCATAAGGAGGAGCGCCGGGTGCGCGTGAGCGAGGACGACATTCTCCAGGTGGTCGCCAAGTGGACGGGCATTCCCCTGCAACGCATGGGACAGTCCGAAACTCAGAAGTTGCTCATGGTCGAGCAGGAGCTGGAAAAGGTGGTCATCGGTCAGCGGAACGCCGTGACTGCCCTGGCCAAGTCCCTGCGCCGCGCCCGGGCGGACCTCAAGGATCCCAAGCGTCCCATCGGCTGCTTTGCCCTGCTCGGACCCACGGGTGTCGGCAAGACCCTGCTCGCCCGCACGCTGGCCGAGCAGATGTTCGGATCCGCCCAGAGCTTCATCCAGCTCGACATGAGCGAGTACATGGAGAAGTTCACCGTCAGCCGCCTCATCGGCTCCCCGCCGGGCTACGTCGGCTACGAGGAGGGCGGTCAGCTCACCGAAAAGGTCCGCCGCCAGCCCTATTCAGTGGTGCTCTTCGACGAGATTGAGAAGGCGCATCCGGATGTCATGAACATGCTTCTCCAGATCCTGGAGGAGGGGAAACTCACCGACTCGCTCGGACGCCAGATCGACTTCCGCAATACCATCATCCTGCTGACCTCCAACGTGGGTTCGGACGTCCTGCGCAAGAACACCACCCTCGGTTTCGCCAAGCAGAGCGACGGCCAGGACTACGACACCATGCGCGGCCGGATTCTGGACGAGGCCAAGAAGTTCTTCCGGCCGGAGTTTCTGAACCGCCTGGACGACATCATCGTGTTCCGCACCCTCGGGAAGCCCGAGCTGGTGCAGATCCTGGAACTTGAGGTGAAGAAGATCGTGGAGCGGATCGCCCGCCGGAAGGTGCCCGTCCACCTGGACGACAAGGCCCGGGAGTTCCTGATCGAGAAGGGATTCGACCCGCAGTATGGAGCGCGACCCATGCGCCGGGCCGTGGAAAAGTACCTGGAGGACCCCCTCGCGGAGGAAATCCTGCGCGGAACCCTCACCGACGGGGAGACGGTATACGTCTCCTCCGACAAGGAAAAACTGCTGTTCACCCAGCAAAAGCCCACAGTGGAGGGTGCCGCCGAGGGCGCCTTGGCGGGCTGAACCCGTTTCGGAACTGTCACACGCTCCCCTTACGGATTTCACGTGCAGCCCAGCTACCCTGTCCGGCAAGATTCGCCCATGAACAGGATGACGTCGTCTCCTGAAGCGACTCCTCCCACCCCCGTGCGGGGCGAATTGGGATCCCGAATGCTGGCGCGGTCCGGGTCGGAGACTCCCTATCGCCTGCGCATGGCGCAGACGGCGGAGGATGTCCGCTCGGCCCAGACTCTCCGTTTCCTCGTCTTCAACCTGGAGTTGAATGAGGGACTGGAGCAGTCCTACTCCACCCTGCGCGACGAGGATCCCTTCGACGCGGTCTGCGACCACCTGCTGGTGGAGGACAAGACGTCCGGTGAAGTGGTGGGCACCTATCGTCTGCAGAGCGGCGCCAGCGCCGCCCGCAATCGCGGATTCTACTCGGAGCAGGAGTTCGACTTCACCCCATTCCGCCCCGTACAACACCAGATTGTGGAGCTGGGACGGGCCTGCGTTCACAGCGAACACCGCAACCTGCCGGTGTTGGCCCTGTTGTGGCAGGGAGTCGCGCAGTACGGACGCCGCCTCGGGACGCGCTATTTCGTCGGATGCAGTTCCCTGACCTCCCAGGACCCTGCGGAGGGCGCGGCTGCCTATCACGAATTGCGCCGGGATCATCTCGTGGAACCGGCCTTCCGCACGGAACCTCTGCCAGCCTTCCGCTGCAATCTGGATTCCCCGGCGGCCAATCCCCCGAAGATTCCCAAGCTTCTCCGCGCCTATCTTTCCTTTGGCGCCAAAATCTGCGGCGCCCCGGCCATCGACCGGGAGTTTGGCACCATCGATTTCCTCACCGTGGTGGACATGGAACAATTCCCCCCGGCTGCCCGGCGGCTGCTGGGCGAATGAACCGACAGGACGCAGGAATCCCTGCTCCCGTCCGATCCGCGCTTCCTTCCCGCCGCGGGGGCTGGTAGCACCTGACCCGCATGCCTGACGCCCCGCCGGCCGCCCCCCCTCCCACACTGACCAAGGGGCAAACCTTCGTCCGCCGGCTGGCGAGCACCCTGGTTCTGTGGACGATCGTGCTCACCGCGATCTTCTCCACCCACAAGGTGGTCGCGAATTACGTCTTCCTCCTGCTGGTCACCGGACTCGCCGCCGCCGGCCTCTGGGAATTCTACGGACTCGTCGAACGCCGGGGGCTGGTCTGCTTCCGCGGACTGGGGCTGTTTGCCGGCATCGCGCTGATGGCCAGCACCCATTACTACGTCACCCACGCCCAGGGGTTTCAGCTGGGGCCGGGAAAACCCAACGATTTTGAAACCGGCGTCCTGGTCCTTTTTGTTCTCGGACTCTGTCTCCGGCAGCTTTTCGATCCGAAGAACCCCCATGGCATCGTGGCCATTGCCACCACGCTGCTCGGACTGATGTACGTGCCCTGGCTGCTGAATTTCATCCAGAAGATCAACTATCTGGACGGTGTGGACGGACGCTTCTACGTGCTGTACCTGCTCATCGTCACCAAGTTCAGCGACGTGGGAGCCTATTGCGTCGGATCCCTCATCGGACGCCACAAAATGATTCCCCGGATTAGTCCGGGGAAAACCTGGGAGGGCTTCGCCGGTGCGGTGGTGGTGTCCACCGGGGCCAGCGTGCTGCTGGCGCAGTTTGCCGGCGAACGGCTCAAGGAGATGAACCTGGGCCATGCCCTGGCCATCGGACTCATTCTCAGCCTCGGCGCGGTCGTCGGGGACCTCATCGAGTCCGCCTTCAAGCGCGAGGCGGGAGCCAAGGATTCCGGGCGACTCTTCCCCGGAATCGGCGGCATCCTCGACCTGATTGACAGCCCCCTCTTCAACGCGCCGCTGCTGTACCTGTATCTCCGGCATGTGCTGACGCATTGACCGGCCGCGCGCCGGGCGTCCAGACTCGGTTTTTGCACCCGCACCGCACCGCATGAAGAATGTCGTCCTGCTCGGAAGCACCGGATCCATCGGCACCAGCACCCTCAAGGTGGTGGAGGATCTGCCGGAACACCTGCGGTTGATCGGCCTCGCGGCGGGCGGCAACGCTGAACTGCTGGCCGCCCAGGCGGCGCGGCATCGTCCCCAGGCCGTTTCCCTCGCGGACCCGGCGGCGGCGGCGGCGATCGCCCCCCGGCTGCCGGGAATTGCCGTCCACTCCGGCCCCGACGGACTCCTCACGCTGGCGACGCTGCCCGAAGCGGACATCGTGCTGATTGCCATCGTGGGCACCGCCGGTCTCGCCCCGGCCCTGGCCGCCATCCGGGCGGGAAAGGACATCGCCATCGCCTCCAAGGAAATCCTGGTCATGGCGGGCGAAATCGTCATGGGCGAGGCACGCCGGCACGGTGTCCGGGTGCTGGCCGTGGACAGCGAGCACTCCGCCATCTTCCAGTGCCTGGAAGACAAGCCCGGAGCTTCCGTCCGGCGCCTCATCCTGACGGCCTCCGGCGGGCCTTTCCGCCAGACCCCGCGGGAGCAGTTTGCCGGCATCACCGTGGAACAGGCCCTGAAACATCCGTCCTGGGTGATGGGACGAAAGATCACCATCGACAGCGCCACCCTGTTCAACAAGGGACTGGAGATGATCGAGGCCCGATGGCTGTTCGACATTGAGATGGCCCGCGTGGACGTGGTGGTCCATCCGCAGAGCGTGGTGCATTCCATGGTGGAATTCGTGGACGGCTCCATTCTGGCCCAGTTGTCCACACCCGACATGTGCCTGCCCATTCAGATTGCCCTGTGCCATCCCGAACGGCGTCCAAGTGCGCGGGTGCAGACCGATTTTGCGAAGCTGGGAACCATGACCTTCGAGAATCCGGACCAGGAACGTTTCCCGGCCCTGGCTCTCGCCCGGCGCGCCGGGGAGCTGGGCGGGACGCTGCCGGCCGTGCTTAACGCAGCCAACGAGGTCGCGGTGGAACGGTTCTGCCGTCGGGAACTGTCCTTCACCGGAATTTCAGAGGTGGTCGCCCGGGTTATGGACGCCCACGAACGGGTGTCCCAACCGACCCTGGAACAGATCCTGGCGGCGGATCAATGGGCCCGGGTCGCCGCCAGCCACTGACTCAAAACCCACCGCGTCGGACGATCGCCGGACCGCCGGGACGGGACGCCTCGAATTTACGCGGGCTGCAAAGCGTCTTGACGCTGGCTTTCTGCCCGACCAAATACGCCCATCTCATGGCCCACATGCTCCACCGCGCCTTCCTTCTCCTACCCGTTCTGGCCCTCGGAATCGTCCGTGCTGCCGACACCACCAATGAACCCCCGGCCTTCGTGGACCCCCAGTTGGAGGCCGCCGTGCGCCAGCAGGTATTCGCCAAACGGAATACCACCAACGCGCTTACGCCCAGCGACGTCGCCCAGGTCTCGGTAGTGGTGGGCAACTTCAGGGGCATCACCAACCTCTCCGGGATGGAGCATTGCAAGGCCATCGCCTCCCTGGAGCTGGCCGGAAACCGGATCACCGACCTCAGCCCGCTGCAGGGTCTCCGCCAATTGCAGTTGCTCATCCTGAGCAGCAACAAGATCACCGACGCTTCCGCACTCGGGACGATACCCGCGCTGCAGTACATCGAGCTGTCCCACAACCAGGTGAAGGACATCTCCGGCCTCGCCGCCCTGACCAACCTGGCCTCGGTCTATCTCGGCGACAATCGCCTGACCTCCATTGCCGGTCTCACCAACCTTCCCCGTCTGGTCACCCTCTACGCCGAGCGCAACGCCCTCAAGTCGGTCGCCGGTATTGATCGTCTCCGGGGTCTGAGCAGCATCTCCCTTTCCGGCAACCAGATTTCCGACGTCACCCCGCTGATCGGACTGCGCGCCCCGTCCTTCATCTTCCTGGAGAAGAACCGCATTCGCGACCTGGCTCCGCTCAATGCCTGGCTGACCAATGACCTGGCCTCTTCCCGGAGTTTCGCCCCCTATCTGCAACTCTTCCTCAAGGACAACCCATTGTCGTCGCGGAGCAAGAAGCTGGTCCAGCAATGGGCCAAGGACGGCGTGCGGGTGAATCCATAGGACTCGTCCGGGACCGGTTTGCCCGACCTCCGGAATGGTCGCCCGGGTGAATTCGGAGTTTGAAACACCGGACTTCCCAGTCCGGGGGGACGTGTGATTGGATTCGGTTAATCCCGAAAGTTGACACCCATCGCGAGCAGGCGTTCTCCCTGTTTCGTGATCCCTCATCACCCGATCCACCATGCCCCTCAATACCCTGAGCAACACCGAAGCCACCCCAGCGGAGGTGGATGGCCACAAGCTCAAATGTCTGATGTGCCATCATGAGACCTTCCACCGACGCCGGTCCCACATGGACACCTCGCTGATGAGCTCCATGAATCCGGACTGGGTGGACCGTCAGGCCTACTGTCTCGTCTGCGACCACTGCAAGTTCATCCACTGGTTCCTGTCCAACTGACCCCC
>JBDKKE010000456.1:0-36925 GCA_039796255.1 Verrucomicrobiota bacterium
AGCCCGACGCCGGTGCAGATGGCCATGTCGGCCACATTGAAGGCGGGAAATCCCACCTCGCCGCCGCCGCGCGGTTGCAGGTAAAAGCGAAGGAAATCGATGACGTGGTTGCGGGTGGGCAGGAGGCGGTCCAGCAGGTTGCCCGCGATGCCCCCGAAGAGGAGTCCGAGTGCCACCTGTCCCAGGACCCGGTGCGCTTCAAAATGTCGGCGGAAGATCCACAGGCCTACCAACGCCACGGCCGAAATACCGGCCAGAGCCCCGTTGTTGTGGCGGAAAAGGCTCCACGCCGCGCCGGTGTTCCCCCAGTGGACAAACTTGAAAAAGCCCTCCACCACCACCCGCTCCTCCTCGAATCCCATGTAGCGGAGGACCAGAAACTTGGTCAGTTGATCAAGGGCGAACACCATGACCGCGAGGGCGGCCATGCGCTGGTTGGGGGTGAGCGAACGAAGCCCGGCAGTCATGCGTCGCGCGAACTCTAGCGTCCGAGGGAGCGATGACCAGTTTGCAATCCCATCACTTCGATTCCCGCGCGCTGCGTTAGGCTGGGGGACAGGCAATGATTGTTCCCGAGGGTCGTGAGGCTTCCCTTTGCCGAACGACAGTTCAGGCTGGCGCCATGCGCGGCATTTTCCCGGGTCCGACGATCTCCCTTAAGCCAGTCGCCTTCCAGGGTGTTTCTGCAGTGCTCCGGCGCTTCGGACGACCCCTCGCGGCTTTCGGAATGCTCGCCAGCGTGCTCGCCCAGCCGCTTCCAGGAACCGCGGAGCTCACCGGCGCTCCGGACCAGGATCGGGCCGCCGACATGGTGGACGGCCTGCGCACGTATCTGGATCGAACCGCCGCGCAATCGGCCGGTGGTCGCGACCGCATCTGGCGAAACCCGTCCGACTCCTCCGGCCGGTTCGAGTCCAACCGTACCCGGTTGCGGGCGATCCTCGGACTCCAGGATCCTCGCGACGAGCGGGCCAAGGTGTCGCTGCGTCACGTGATTCCATCCGCCACTGCCGTTCCTCCGGCGTCCGCCGAGATCGGACGAGGCCGGGGATACCGGATCTTTCCCGCCACCTGGACCGTCTTCCGCGGGGTGGAAGGGGAGGGATTGCTGCTGGTTCCCGATGGCACTGCCCGGGCCGACGTGATCGCGGTTCCCGACTGCGAGTGGACGCCGGAGCAGTTCGTCGGTCTGACGCCGGGATTGGGAGCGTCCGAACAACTTGCCCGTCTCTGTGCTGAACAGGGATGTCGGGTGCTCGTGCCGTCGCTGATCGGTCGCGACAGCACCTTTGCCGGAAATCCCGGCGTGCGGTCCACCCGGCACAGTCAGCGGGAGACCCTCTGGCGGGCCGGATACGAAATGGGGCATACGCCGATCACCTACGACCTGCACAAGATCCTGGCGGCTGCCGACTGGCTGCAGGCAACCCGGCCGACGAACGCGACTGCCCCCGCGAGCACCCATCCCCCGGCGCTTGCCCTGGTCGGATACGGCGAGGGCGGTTTGCTGGCCCTGTATGCCGCGGCTGCCGACACCCGCTTCACGGCGGCCTGGGTGGGTGGCTACTTCGGTCCGCGCGAACGTCTGTGGGAGGAGCCGCTGGACCGGAATCTCTTCGGGTTGCTGAAGGAATTTGGGGACGCCGAGATTGCCGCCCTGGTGGCCCCCCGCCCGCTGTTCCTGGAAGCGGGCCGGTATCCGGAACGCATCCTCACCGACGAGCATGGCGGCTCACCGGGCCGTCTAGGGCGCCCCGAACCGGCCGCAGTGGTCGCCGAGCACGAGCGTCTAAAACAGATCGTGGGGACGGCCGCAGGACAACTTCAGATGAGTCCGCCCGAGATCGTTGGGGCCTCTCTGGGTTCCTTTCTTGCCACCGTGGCCGGCGCCGGGTCCGGCGCCGCAGCGGACTCCGTACCGGATCCCGCGCGCACCGGAACGCTTCCGGACCCTGCGGACCGCACCCTGCGCCAGTATCGCCAGATTCTGGAGGACACCCAATGGCTCATGGGTGAGGGAGAGTATGTCCGCCGGGAATTCTGGAAGACCGCCGATCTCAAGAGCCTCGCCGCCTTCACCAATTCCGCCACCGTGTATCGCAGCTACTTCCACTCCAACGTGGTTGGCATTCTGCCTCCGGCTTCACTTCCCCCCAATCCCCGAACCCGCTTGCTGGGCGAGACCAACGGCGTCCGGCGCTACGAGGTGCTGCTGGAGGTTCATCGCGACGTGATGGCCTATGGCATTCTCTGCGTGCCGGCGGATCTGAAGCCCGGTGAGCGGCGTCCAGTGGTGGTTTGTCAGCACGGTCTGGAAGGCCGTCCTGCCGACATCTCCGATCCGACCATCAACAGTCCCTACTATCACCAGTACGGTCTGCGGCTCGCCGAACGGGGTTTCATCACCTTCGCCCCACAGAATCCGTACATCGGCGTCACAAAGTTCCGCCAGGTCCTGCACCGCGCCCAGCCGCTGGGCCTCACCCTCTGGTCCTTCATCGTGCGTCAGCATGAGGTCATCACCGACTGGCTGGCTGCCCAACCCTTTGTCGATCCGCAGCGCATCGCCTTCTACGGCCTCAGCTATGGCGGCAAGACAGCCATGCGGGTGCCGGTGCTGGTGGACCGCTACTGCCTCAGCATCTGCTCTGCGGACTATAATGAGTGGATCTGGAAGAACGTGTCGTCGCGCTCCCCCTACAGTTATTTGTGGACCTCGGAGTACGACATGCCCGAATGGAACATGGGGAACACCTTCAACTACGCCGAGCTGTCCTGGCTCATTCTGCCGCGTCCCTTCATGGTGGAACGCGGCCACGACGATGGCGTGGCGCCCGATGAATGGGTCGCTTACGAGTACGCCAAGACCCGACGTCACTACGTTAAGCTGGGGTTGGCCGACCGCACCGAGATCGAATTCTTCGACGGCCCCCACTCGATTCACGGCGTGGGCACCTTCGACTTCCTGCACCGCCACCTGAACTGGCCGAAGACGGGGGAGTAGGGTTTAGGGTCTGGGGTTTAGGGTCTGGGGTCTGGGGGGGCTCACTTGTCTCTCTTGACCTTGGGGCCTTTGGGGGTGTCTTCGACCACCCAGCCGCGGGATTTGAGTTCGGCGCGCAGGGCGTCGGCGCCGGCAAAGTCGCGGGCCTTCTTGGCATCCGCCCGCGCCTGGGCCAGGGCGAGAATCTCGGCGGGCGCCTCATCGGCGGCGGGGCCGCCGAGGCCAAAGACGGCGTCCACGCGGTTCCAGGCGGCGAGAGCGGCAGCGGCCTGCTCCGGACTCAGCGTCCCGGCGCCCAGGGTGCGATTGGTCTCGCCCACCCAATCGAACACCGCGGCCCAGGCGCGCGAGACGTTGAGATCGTCGTCCAGTGCCTCGGTCACCGCTTGCCCGAGCGGCGAGATCATCGGACTGGACGGCGCCCCGGAGGCTCCGGCGAGCTCGCGCAGCTTGCCCACGCATTCGTCCAACCGGGACAGAGCGGCGCGGGCGCCCTCCAGACCTTCGAGGGTGAAGTTGAAGGTACCGCGATAGTGGGCGCTGAGCAGCAGGTAGCGGATCTCACGCCCACCGAAACCTCGTCCCATGAGATCGCGGACGGTGAAGAAGTTGCCCAGCGACTTGCTCATCTTCTTCCCCTCCACCAGCAGGTGCGCGGCATGCATCCAGTGCTTCACGAACGGCCGTCCGGGCGGCTGAACCCCGGCACCCTCACTCTGGGCGATTTCATCCTCGTGGTGGGGAAACGCGAGATCCTCGCCGCCCAGATGCAGATCAAAGCTCGGCCCCAGCAACGCCATGCTCATGGCGCTGCACTCGATGTGCCATCCGGGGCGGCCGGGTCCCCAGGGGCTTTCCCAGAACACCTCGCCATCCTCCGGCACCCGGGCCTTCCACAGCGCGAAGTCGGCCAGGGACTCCTTGTCGTACTCGTCGCTGGCCACGCGTTCTCCCACGCGCTGGGCCTCGAAGTTCAGGTTCACCAGTTGACCGTACCGGCATCCGCATCCGCGATACTTGTCGATGCTGAAGTACACCGAACCGTCCGGAGTGCGGTAGGCCATTCCCCGCTGCTCCAGCTTTTGAATCAGTTCAATGATTTGCGGGAGGTGTTCGGTGGCGCGGGGGAGGTGGTGCGGACGCCGGCAACCCAGGGCGTCGAGATCACGGAGGAACTCCGCTTCATAGCCCCCGGTGAATTCCCGGAGAGAACGGCCGGTCTCGCGCACGCGCCGGATGATCTTGTCCTCCACGTCGGTGATGTTCATTACGTGAACGACGCCGAATCCACGGAACTCCAGAAACCGTCGCACCAGATCGGCGAAGACGAAGGTGCGGAAGTTTCCGATGTGGCCGAAGTCGTACACGGTCGGACCGCAGGCATACATGCCCACCCGCGGCCTCCCGGCGTCGTCGCGTGAATCGGGGTCCAGTGGAACGAAGGGGACCACGCTCCGGGTGAGCGTGTTGAAGAAATGCGGGCGCGAGTCCATGCGTCAGGACCGGCAGGCTAGAAAGGATGCCGCCAAAGCGGAATTCCCAAATCAGCTGCCGCCACGCGGCGACGGATTCAGTCTCCTTCACAATTCCCCCTTCGCTCCGTCGCTCCTTTGCTGTTCCACTGCCTTTTTGGGGTTGAAACGTCATTTACCTCTCTCGGATCGCCCCTCAGGCTGACCGATGTCAACTCGGGTTGCCTTCAACCCGCCCGCCCGAGTCGAAGCATCGACAATTCGCTGGTCCGGAAAGCCATGGTCCGATGAGAACCAACCCGCTGGGCATGCGATCTCGCCTCTCGATGATGAGGGAGGAAGCGCGTCCCGGCGGCTTCGCCTTCACCCTGATCGAACTTCTGGTGGTGATCGCGATCATTGCCCTCCTCGCGGGAATGCTTCTTCCCTCCTTGTCGCGGGCGAAGGAGAAGGCCAGGCAGTCGGCCTGCCTGAACAATCTCCGACAAATGGGCATCGCCACGTTTCTCTATGCCGACGACCACCTGGACCGCCTTCCGCCAGCCTTCTTCAATCCGGACCTGAATCCGAACGCGGGCCCCTATTACAGCTATCTGCTTTTTGGCTGGGGGGGAACCGTGGGCAGGGCTGCCGAGCCGAAGCTGGCGGTCAATCTGGGCCTTCTCTACACCGGAAACTACCTGCGGCCACCGGAGGTATTCTACTGCCCAAGCTCACGGCAGCAGAAGGACTTCCGGGTGGTCTTCGAGCGGAAGTATTTTCAAAGTCCGAGTGTCCCGTGGCCGATGTACGCCGTCGATGGCCAGGTAAACATGACCTATAACTATTTTCCGCAAACGGACATTCCCTCCAGGAAGGAGAGCGAGGCCAAGCGGGATTGGACGCAGGTGGCGGACAAACAAACGCAACTTCGCGCCCAGCGGTCGCTGGTGACAGATCTGATCTATACCTGGGGCACCATGGCCCACACCTCGAGCCGGAATCCGTCGGGACTGAACGTCCTTTGGGGGGACGGACACGTCAAATTTAGCACGACCCGGGCGGCATTTGATCCGAAACTTTGGGGCGGAACCGGGCCCAATCCGACCTCGGAGACTCCGGGGGACAACGCCACCCGCTGGAGGACGATTGTCTCCCATTTGAGGCCTTGAAGAACCCTGGGGGATGACCCCGTCTGTCTGAACCGGGGGTCGCCTGCGCTCCGGGCGCCGAAGGGTTGGACTGCCCTTGTCCGGACGAAGCTGGCAGAGTGCTCACCACGATGGCGCGTGGGCTGCAACTGATCTCGAGCAACCGGCTGGAGGCATTGGGAGAATGCCTCGCCGGATCGCTGCGTCAGCCGCGGGAGGATCCGCGGGACTCCGACCGGGTGGTGGTGCAGAGCCGCGGCATGGCGCGCTGGGTTCAACTGGAGGTTGCACGGCACAATGGGGTGTGCGCCTTGACGCAGTTTCCCTTTCCCAAGGCGTTGGTGCGCGAGGTGTGCGCCGCCCTGGTGCCGGAGGCCACTGACCTGACCCGCTATGATCGTGACTCCCTGACCTGGCGGACCTGGGCCGCGTTGTCCGCCCGCCGCGAGGATCCGGTGTTTGCGGAGGCGACCCGGTATGCCGGGGACGACCCCCGCCGCCGCTTCCAGTTGTCCGTCCGGGTGGCGGGTCTGCTCGACCAGTACCTGGTGTACCGCCCGGACCTCATCGCCGCCTGGGAGGCGGGACAGGACGCCCAGGACGCCCAGAACGCCCAGAGCGCCCAGAGCGCCCACTGGCAGGCGGAGCTCTGGCGGACCATGCGGACGGGACCCGACGCGTGGCCGGAATCCCGCTGGCTGGCCACCGCCACCGAACGTCTTCGGCAGGGACCGGGCGGGTGGGTGGGACCGGGCGGCATTCCTCCGCGGCTGCCGGAACGAGTCGCCCTTTTCGGCATCGCCGTGCTCCCCCCGGCGTATCTGGAATTGTTCGCGGCGTTGGCCCAGCACGTGGACGTAACGCTGTATGCCTTGCAGCCTTCCCGGGAATATTGGGCTGACCAGGTGTCGCGTCGTGAGGAACAGCGTCACCTGAGTCGCGCCGGACGGGGGGCTGACGATGGGGCGAAAATTTATCTGGAACGCGGACCGCGACTGTTGATGTCGCTGGGAAAACTGGGGCGCGGATTCCTGCGCCAGCTTGCCGAGCATGGCGCGGGAGGTGGGGAAGATCCCTTTGAGGATCCGGGCGACGACACGCTGCTGCACCGGGTGCAGTCCGATCTCCTGAATCTGCGCGATCGCCTGGCCCCCGGGGCCGGCGAGGTGCCCCTCCCACTGAATGCCGCGGATTCCTCCCTGCGGGTGCATGTGTGCCACAGTCCCCGTCGCGAACTGGAGGTCCTGCAGGACCAACTGCTCGACGCGATGAACGCGGATCCGACCCTGGCGCCGCGCGATATCCTGGTGCTGACGCCCGACATCGAATCCTACGCTCCGCTGATCCATGCGGTGTTCGGGGCGCCGGAAGAGGAGCGGTTGCGGCTGCCCTACAGCATCGCGGATCGAGTGCCCCGGGCGGAAAGCGCGTTGGCCGACGCCTTCCTGCGAATCCTCACCCTGCCGGATCGGCGGTGCGGCCGGACTGAGATTGAGCCGCTGTTGGAGGTTCCCGCGCTGCAACGGCGGTTTGCCTTGACCGTCGAAGGGGTGGTCCGCATCCGGGGCTGGCTGGAGGAATTGGGAACCAGTTGGGGACTGGATGCCACCCACCGGGGAGCCCTGGGACTGCCCGCCCTGCCGCAGGGGACGTGGCGTCATGGAGCGGACCGGCTGCTGCTGGGCGCGGCGATGGCCTCCGGTGACGAATGCCTGGTGGGGGGGCTGAGCCCGCTCGACGGCATTGAGGGCGAGGGCGCCGTGCTGGCGGGTGGCTTGGCGGCACTGGTCGCCGCCCTGGAGACGCTGGCCCCGCTCCGCCATGGAGAGCTCCCGCTGGGCGACTGGACCGCGGAGTTGAACCGGGTGTTCGACACCTTCTTCCTGGTCGAGGAAGGCGAGGGGTTTGACGAGCGGCTCGTGCGGGGGGCGCTGGAGCGGCTGAGGACGGTGGCACGGTCGGCTGAATTCACCGGCCCACTGCGACTCGCCGCCGTCCGGGAACAACTGGAGTTGTGGTTGGCGGAGGAGCGCAATGCCGGCGGATTCCTGCGCGGTGGGGTGACCTTCGCCGCCCTCAAACCGATGCGCAGCATTCCGGCGCGCGTCATTGGCGTCATCGGGCTCAACGACACCGCCTTTCCCCGTCAACCCATCACCAATACCTTTGATCTGATCGCGCGGCATCCCCGGCCGGGCGACGAGGCGCGGCAGGAGGATGACCGCCATCTGTTTCTGGAAACGCTGCTCTCCGCCCGCGACCGGCTGCATCTGAGCCACGTGGGACAATCCATTCGCGACAACGCCCCGCTGCCGCCCTCGGTGGTGATCGGCGAAGTGTTGGACCACCTGGCGGACATCGCCGCGGGAGGCGCTGCGGCGGTTGAGAAGACGGTGGTGGTGCGGCATCCCCTGCACGCGTTCAGTGCGGAGTACTTTGGCGGACGTCCCGATCCGCGTCTCTTCAGCTATTCGGCGGAGAACCGTCGCGCGGCGGTGACCACCCGCGGTGGACCCGTGGATCGGGAGCCGGAGTTCCTCGCCGCTCCGCTGGCGTCCCCACCTGGAGACGGGCCGGTGGTGGACTTGGAGACGCTGCGGCGTTTCCTCCGGAATCCGGCGAAGTTCTTTTTGCAGGAGCGCCTGGGAGTGCGGCTGCCGAGGACGGTGGGGAGGGTGACGGATCGTGAGCGCTTCGCCCTGGAAGGTCGGGAGAAATTCGTTCTGAAGCAGGCATGGCTCGATCGGTGGCGCGAGTGCGGTTCGGCAGTGGCGCTGTCGAACCGCGCGGTTGCGGATGGCGATCTTCCGCTGGGTCCGGCAGGGGAGATTGCGGCGCAGGAGGTGACCGGGGATCTCTCCCGATTGCTGGCCGCCATCGCGCCCGACGCCCGGCGTGTGATGCCCCCGCTGCCGGTCTCCGTGCGCGTCGGCAGCGTCGTGCTGGAGGGAACGGTGGACGGACTCACCGCGGCCGGATTGTTGTTCGTCAAACCCGCCCGGTTCAAGGCGTCGGATCTGCTCGATTTGTGGGTGCGCCTGCTGGTGCTCACCGCCTTCCGGGGATCGGAGTCCACGGAAGCCGCACGACTGGTGGTGCAGGCATCGGACGGCGCGGTGGAGGAGCGGACGCTGGTGGCGCCCCGGGACCCCGTGGCGGTCCTCGCCGAACTGCTGGAGATTCTTGACGCTGGAAGGCGCCGTCCGCTGCCCCTGTTTCCCAGGTGCGCGGCCGCCTTCACCCAGCCCGTTGGCGCGCGGGTCACCACGACCCCCATCGATCGCGCGCTCAAGGAGTGGCAAGGCAGCGACACGTCTCCGGGGGAGTCGGTCGACCCGGCCTTCGCCCTGTGCTTCGGTCGAGTGA
The DNA here is from genome assembly GCA_039796255.1 of Verrucomicrobiota bacterium. Taxonomy (GTDB): domain Bacteria; phylum Verrucomicrobiota; class Verrucomicrobiia; order Limisphaerales; family UBA9464; genus UBA9464. The sequence goes on from JBDKKE010000456.1 coordinate 8,973, forward strand.
CGCCGCATCCGCTGGACGACGCCTTCGCCGAGCTGGCCCGGCGGGTGATGGGTCCCCTGTGGACGCATGCGGGAAAGGACGCGGAGTGACTCCGGAACCCTTCCAACTGGAGGCCACACCCCTGGAGTCCGGAGTGACCCTGCTCGAAGCCAGCGCCGGCACGGGCAAGACCTTTGCCATTGCCGGACTGTTTCTGCGCATGGTGGTGGAGGCCGGCATTGAGGTGTCGCAGATCCTGGTGGTGACCTTTACCGAGGCAGCGACGGCGGAACTGCGCGGCCGCATCCGGGAGCGCCTGTCCGAGGCGCGTCGCATCCTGCGCGCCGGCGAGACCGGCGATCCCCTGTGGCAAAGGCTCCTGCTGGAAGGAACGGTGGAGGAGCGCGGGGGGCGATTGAAGCGGGTGGAGGTGGCCCTGGAGCAGTTTGATTCGGCGGCGGTGTTCACCATCCACGGCTTCTGCCGCCGCGTGCTGAGGGAGTGCGCCTTTGAAACCGGGGCCCTGTTTGATGCGGAGCTGCAGCCCGATGTCGAGGCCCTGGTTCAGGAGGCGTCGGACAACTTCTGGCGTCGCCAGTTTTACGAGGCCCCGGCCCACCGTCTGCTGATGGCGCAGGCGGCGGGACTGTCTGCGGACTCGATGTCGCGGCTGCTCCGGCGGCATCTGCAGCAGTCTGAGCCGCTGCTACTGCCCGTGGCGGAGGGACGTTCCCTGGAGTCCGTCTGGGAGGCTGCCGAAGCCGCCTTCGCCGCGACTGCGGCCCTTTGGAGCCGGGAGCGTTCGGTGATTGTGGCGCCGTTTGGCGACACGGGGGGCCGGTGGGCCAACTTGCCCTATAAATCCAGCCGGGTCATGGATCCCTGCTTCATCGCGCTGGATGCCCTGTTCGCCGGAAGCGGAACGGCTGCCGGTCTGGCGGCGGTGGCGGACCTGACTCCGGAGGCCCTCTCGTCCAAAGTCTCCAAACGGGCCAAGCTGCCCGTACCCACGCACCCGTTTTTCGATGCCTGCGCCGAGCTGGTGACGGCTCTGTCGCCCGTGGCCGCGGCGTTGCGGTATGCGCTGCTCACCTCGGCGCCGCGGGAGTTGGCCCAGTTGAAGGACCGCGACCGCACGCTGGGATTTGACGACCTGTTGCGCCAGGTGGCGGAGGCGGTGCGCGGTCCGCGTGGGGGTGGATTGGCGGACCGGCTTCAGGCCCAGTACCGCGCGGCGTTGATTGACGAGTTTCAGGATACCGATCCGCTGCAGTGGTCGATCTTTCAACGGCTCTTCACCGGCAATGACATCCAGTTGTACCTGGTGGGCGATCCCAAACAGGCCATCTACAGTTTCCGCGGCGCCGATGTCTTCGCCTATCTGCGGGCGAGGGGTGTATCCCAACGACGATTTACGCTGGGGGAGAACTGGAGGTCGGCGCGCGGATTGGTGGACGCTGTCAACCGCGTCTTCGGGGAACACCCGCTGCCGTTCGCGCTGGAGGCCATTCAGTTTCATCCGGTCCGTGCGGCGGGAAGGGCCGATGAGAATCCCCTGGTCGAGAGCGGCGGACCGAAGGCGCCGCTCCAGTTGTGGTTTTGGGATTCGGCGGCCGACGGCATTGGCAATGAACCGGCGCGGATGACCCGCCTCGCGGAGTCCACTGCGGCGGAGATCGTGCGTCTGCTGTCCGGGAACACCCGACTGGGCGACCGGCGACTGGCTCCCGGTGACATAGCCGTGCTGGTTGATACCCATGTCCAGGCCGAGGCGGTGGCGACGGAACTGGCCTTGCGGCGCGTGCCCTGCGTACGGCAGACCCAGATCAGCGTCTTTGCCACCCGCGAGGCGGATGATTTGCAGATGCTGCTGGATGCGCTCTCCGAGGGCGCCGATGAGGCACAGCGGCGCGCGGCCCTGGTGACGGATCTGGTGGGCGTGGGTGCTGCCGATCTTGCCGCACAGCGGGATGCCGAGGGGCAGGCCGGCTGGGATATCTGGCGCGAACGGCTGTCGTTCTGGCGGGACCGGTGGCTCCGCCATGGCGTCCTGCCCATGCTGGAAACCGTCCTGCGCTCCCAGGACACCCGGGCGCGACTCCTGTCCACCGCCGACGGCGAACGCCGCCTGACCAACTATCTTCACCTGGGCGAACTCCTGCAGCAGACCTCAACGGCGGAGCGACTGGCACCCCGTTCCCTGGCCTCCTGGCTGGCGGAACACCGGGCCCGCGCCGCCGAGGATCCCCGGGGCGCCGAGGAGACCCTGCTGCGTCTGGAGCGCGATGCCGCCGCGGTGCAATTGGTGACCATCCATCGCAGCAAGGGACTGGAGTATCCAGTGGTGTTTTGTCCGTTTCCCGGGCGCGCCTTCGACCAGGGGCTGAAGGAGCGGGGCCGCAACGCGTGCGAGACGGTGCTGTTCCACGACCCCTTGGAGAACGACGTCCTCAAACACGACGTCGGCACACCGCAATTCGAGACGCACCGGGCCCGGGCGGAGGGGGAGGCTCTGGCCGAGAATCTGCGCCTGCTCTATGTGGCGCTCACGCGCGCGAAGCATCGCTGTTACCTGGGTTGGAGCGTGGGAAGCGATCCCGCGCGACGGGCGCTCTCGTGGTTGCTGTGTCCGGTGCCGGAGATTCGTGGTCTGGCGCTGGAAAAGGCTCCGGAAGCCCTCGTCGCGCTGGTGGGATCCCTCGGGACGGATTCACTTCGGTCCGCCGCGGAACGGTGGTCAGGATCGGAGATCGCGGTGGTGGATCTGCCGCCGGGATCGATGACGCGCTGGGTGCCGGCCGATGCCTTTGAGGAACTGGACGCCGCACGCGTTTTCCGCGGTGCCATCCAGCGCGACTGGGGCTCGGCCAGTTTCAGTTCCCTGGCTCAGGGGTCATCGGATGCGAGTGCAGAACTCGATCCGGTGGGGGAGATCGCCTCCCCACTGGTAGAGAATCCGCTGGCGGTCGGTCCGCTGGCTGAGTTTCGTGGAACCCGGGCCGGCGTCTGTCTGCACGAGGTGTTCGAGCAGCTTGACCATCCGAATGCAGACGGTGCGACGCTGCTCGCGCGGGTGGAGGAGAGGCTGCAGGCCAACGGCTATCCATCCGCGACCCTGGCGGCACCTTTGGCGGAGTTGGTGGGGTGCGTGCTGGACGCTCCCCTGTTTGCGGGCCGTCCACTGCGCCGTGTTCCGATGGAATCGTGCTGGTGGGAGTTGGAGTTTCTGCTGCCGCTGCGGCCGATTTCCCCCGGCGTGCTTTCCGCCGCGTTTGCGGCAGGTCCACCCGGGGCAAAGGGCACGGCGCTCGCGTCGTCGCTGGCCCGACTGGAGTTTGCCGACATCCGGGGCGTGCTGGGAGGCTTCATGGACCTGGTGCTGCAGTCCGGCGGCCAATGGTGGCTGGTGGACTGGAAGTCGAACTGGCTGGGTGACACTCCCGACGCCTATGGAGCGGACGCGCTGGAGCGTGAGATGATTTCCCATCACTACGGACTGCAGTACCACCTGTACCTGCTGGCACTCCACCGCCTTCTGCGAATGCGTTTTCCCAGCTACGATTACGAACGCGATTTTGGCGGGGTCCGCTACGTGTTTGTGCGCGGAGTGACCCCGGGGCGTCCCGATCTCGGGGTCTTTGAGGACCGTCCGCCGCTCGCCCTGCTTGAGGCCTTGGAACAGCACCTGTTGGAGGGGGCACGATGACCTCCGCTGAGCTGGATCGGTTGCTGGTGGGTCCCCCTTTCGCGGGACTCGACGCCGAGTTCGCGGCTCTTCTGGAACGGATGGAGGGAGGATCCCGTCCGGAACTGCGCCTGGCCGCGGCGCTGGTCAGCCGGCGGCGCAGCGAAGGGCAGGTGTGTCTCGATCTGGCGATGTCCTCCGGCGTCACCGTGGAGAACGATGCCGGTGCGACCGTGATGGCCCCCTCCCTGAACGAGTGGCAGACGGCGCTCGGCCGGTCGTCTGGAGTGGTGGGTGGACCGGGCGAACTGAAGCCCCTCGTTCTGGAGGGCCACCGCCTCTACTGGCGCCGTTACTGGGACTATGAGCAGCGGCTGGCGACCGCACTGCAAACGCGGGTTCAGGCGACACCCGAAGCGGTGGAAGTCCCCCGGTTGAGGGAGGGACTGAAGCGACTCTTTCCCAGCGGGGCTTCGGAGGAACCGGACTGGCAGCAGGTCGCGGCGTTTCTGGTCGTGCGCCATCGCCTGACGGTGATTCTGGGAGGGCCAGGAACGGGGAAGACCCGGACCGTCGCCCGGGCTCTGGCGCTGCTGTTTGAACTCCAGGGTCCGACGCTGCGGGTCGCAGTGGCGGCCCCGACCGGCAAGGCGGCGGCGCGGTTGCAGGCCACGATTCGCCGCGCCAAGGTCGAATTGGGTGCGGTCGTGCCCGCATTGGTCGCGATGTCTGACGAGGTGCAGACGGTCCATCGCCTGTTGAAGGTGAATCCTGCCACGGGGCGCCCTCACTTCGACGCCGCGAATCCCCTGCCGCTGGACATCCTGGTGGTGGATGAAGCCAGCATGGTGGATCTGGCTTTGATGACCAAGCTGGTGTCCGCGTTGCCTGTCTCGGCGCGTCTGGTGCTGCTCGGTGACAAGGACCAGCTGGCGGCGGTGGAGGCCGGCAGCGTGTTGGGCGACCTGGCGGCAGGCCGGGAATCGAACCGCTACTCGTCCGGACTCTCCGCAGCCTTTGCAGAGACGACGGGCATCGCGCTTCCGGTCAGCGTCTCGGGCGCTGGGGCGTCCCCGTTGACGGACTGTTTCGTGGAACTGCGCGCCAACCACCGCTTCGGCACCGACAGCGGCATCTATCGCGCCAGCCAGTGCGTCAACAACGGGGACGCCGCCGGAGCATTGCGGTCGTTGCGGCACCGCGCCATTTTTCCGCAGGAAGAGGCGCGCACGGAGGGTGAGGCTCTGTGGCAGGAGCTGCCCGGACGCACCGAATTGAGGCGGGCCCTGCGGCAAACCGTGCGTTCGAGGTTTGGCCTCATGTGCGGCGCGACGGATCCCTTAGCCGCGTTGCAGGCGATGGAGACGTTCCGGATTCTGGCAGCGGTGCGATCTGGACCCTTTGGCGTCGAGGGTCTGAACCTGCTGATTGTTGATCTGCTGCGGGAGGCCGGAACGATTGGAGGGGGCCCCTGGTACTCAGGACGCCAGGTACTGGTGACAGCCAATGATCCGGAGGCCGGACTCTTCAATGGCGATCTGGGAGTGGTGCTGATCGGGACGGACGGCACGCCCGCGGTATGGTTTTCCGACGTCGACGGGGCGCCCCGTCGCGTGACCCCTTCGCGTCTGCCGCCGCATGAGACGGCGTTCGCCCTGACCGTACACAAGAGTCAGGGATCGGAGTTTGACGAGGTGCTGTTGATTCTGCCGGAGCGCCCGTCGCCGGTGGTCACCCGGGAACTGGTGTACACCGGACTCACCCGCGCCCGCCGGCGGACGGAGATCTGGAGCCGCGAGGGGGCGTTCCGCGAGGCGGTGTCCCGCCGTACCGACCGAGCCTCGGGGCTCCGTGAGCGGTTGTGGGGAATTTGAACCACGGATAGCACGGAGGAACTCGGATGGGAAAGAATCAGGTTTCTGAGGCATAGCGGCTCTCAGAAGGGGTTTTGAATCGCTCAGTGTTTCCACAACGCAAAAGCGATTCTCTCCCCTGCGTATCCATGGCATCCGCGCCATCCGTGGTTCGAATTCTATAGTCCCCCTCACTGTGCCTCCGTGCCTCTGGGGTAAACTTCCCCCTCTGTGGTGGGAGCCTTTGAGACTCAATGCGAGCCAGAGGACGGCTTGGCGAGGAGCATGGTTTCCTCGTGGTCGAGCAATTGCTGCAGCGGACGGTGGATCTCGTCGGTGATGATGTTCCGTCGCCACAGATCGTCGATGGCGTCCCGTTCGGCGCGGACGGCCTCCAGTCGGTATCGCCGTCCCGAGGCCCGGCGGCGTTGGGCACTGGCCCGCGTCTCGCCTTCGGCGGTGAGTTCCGCCAGGCGGCCCTCATATTCGGCGATGACCTCGCCCAACGCCGCGCCCTCCTCGGCGAGGCCGACCAATGACTGCTGGGAGCGCAGGGAACGGAGGCCGGCGTCCACGGCCGTGGTGCGGGCCAGTCGCTCCTCGCCGGCGCGGGCGTCGTCCTCCTTGAGTCCCAACCGGTGAATGAGCCATTCCAGGGTCGTTCCCTGAAGCAGCAGCGTGACGGCGATGACACCGAAGGCCAGGAACAGGACGATATCGCGGGCGGGAAACTCGGCGCCGCTGGGAAGGGTGAGGGGAATGGAGAGCGCCGCCGCCAGGGTGACGGTCCCGCGCATGCCGGCCCATCCGGCCACCAGCACGGCCTGCCAGGACGGACGTTCTTCGTTCTCACGGATCCGTCGCGACAGGAGAAAGGGAAGATAGGCTCCGGGAAAGATCCACAGCAGGCGTCCGATAATGGCGGTGGCCGACACGCCCGCGGTGAGGAGTGCCAGTTCCGCCAGGGAGAAGCGGGTACGCACGGCGGCGAGGAGGTGCGGGAACTGGAGGCCGAGGAGAAGGAACGCCAGTCCATTGAGCCAGAAGAGCACCATCGACCACACCGCCCAGGCCGTCTGTCGCACCTCGGCATCCATGCGCACCGGATCCCGCCAACCGGCGTAGAGTCCCGCGGCCACCACCGAGAGGACGCCCGACACTCCCAGGGGTTCAGCCGCCAGGTAAGCTGCGTAGGGCGTCATCAGGGAGACGGTGATCTCGATATACGGATCGTGTCCGTGGACGCGGATCAACAGGTCCCGAAGCTTGCCCACCGCATAGCTTACCAGAAGTCCCACAACCAGTCCCCCGACGGCCACCAGCACAAAGTCCAGCGCCGCCGCCTTTACGGAGAAGGTGCCGGCCACCACCGCGGCCAGGGCGAACTTGAAGGCGACCAGTCCGGTCGCGTCGTTCATCAGGCTTTCCCCGTTGAGCACGGTGGTGAGCCGGCGGGGCACCTTGAAGCGGGCGGTGATGGCGCTGACGGCGACGGCGTCGGTGGGCGACACCACGGCGCCCAGCGCGAAGGCCAGGGCCAGGGGAAGACCGGGAACCAGCCAGTGAGCCACCAGTCCGACGGTCAGCGTCGTGAAGACGACCAGTCCAATGGCCAGGGTGAGAATGGCGCGCCGCGCCTTGGCAAACTCGCGCAGCGGCATCAACCAGCCATCCGAAAACAGCAGTGGCGGGAGAAAGCAGAGGAAGAAGAAACCCGGGTCCAGGGTCATCACTGGAAACCCGGGGACCAGGGCCACCAGACATCCGCCGACCACATGGGTGATCGGCTGTGGCCAGGGCAGCCAGCGTCCGAGCACGCTGAACGCCGTCGTCAGCAGCAGGAGAATCAGGGCGTGTTCAAAGGCAACCATGGGGGAGAGGCGATCGCGCCCGAAGCGCCATTGCCAATCGCCGATAGGCAATAGCCGAGCCCAAGAGAAACGGAAAACTCGAATCCAAAAACTTCCCAGTCCTCCGTCCCACGAACCAATGACGAATGACGAACGACCAATGACCAATGACCAATGACCAATGTATACCCCCTCCCTTGCTCCCCGCCGGTCCTTGTGGAAGCCTGCCCGCCTTTATGGCGCACGTGAAGCTCCACATTCCAGGTCCGGTCGAAGTCAGTCCGCAAACCTTTGCCGCCCTCTGCCGTCCGATGATCGGCCATCGCGGACAGGGCTTCAAAGACCTGTACGCCAAGATTCAGCCCCAGCTGCAGACCCTGCTGGGCACCCGCCAGTTGGTGTACCTGAGCACTTCGTCCGCCTGGGGCGTCATGGAGGGAGCCCTGCGGAACCTGTCCTCGAAGAAGGTGCTGAACTGCATGTGCGGCGCGTTTTCGGACAAGTGGTTCGATGTGGCGAAGCGCTGCGGACGCCCGGCGGAGGCGCTGCAGGTTCCCTGGGGATCGGCCATTCGCGCCGAGGCAGTGGCCGCACGGTTGGAGACAGGACAGTTCGATGCCCTCACCCTGATCCACAACGAGACCAGCACGGGGACGATGTCGCCGTTGGCCGAGATTGCCGCGCTCAAGGCGAGGTTTCCGGAGGTGATGTTCATTGTGGACGCGGTGAGTTCCATGACGGCAGTCCCTCTGGACTTCGACGCCCTCGGAATGGATGTCCTGCTGGCCGGCACGCAGAAGGCCTTCGCCCTGCCTCCGGGCCTTTCGGTCTTTGTGTGCTCGCCCGCCGCCCTGGCCAAGGCGGCGACCGCGCCGGATCGCGGTTATTACTTCGATTTCGTGGAGTTTGAGAAGAACGCCCGCGAGAGCATGACCCCAAGCACCCCGAGCATTCCGCACGTGTACGCGCTGGCGTCCAAGCTCGACGAGTTCTTCGCCGAAGGACTTCCCGCCCGCTATGCCCGGCACCGCGAGACGAATCAGATGCTGCGGGACTGGGGAACGAAGCATGGCCTCACCCTGTTTCCGGATGCCGGCTTCGAGTCGCTCACCCTGTGCTGCTTCAACAATGGGGCCAAGCCGGGGGCGGGACGCACCGTGGACGTCGCGAAGCTGCAGAAGGGGGTCAAGGATCAGGGGTTCCTGATCGACGGCGGCTACGGAAAGATCAAGGGCACCACCTTCCGCATCTCCAACATGGGCGACGAGACGCCCGCGTCGATGACCCCGCTGATCGCGGCACTGGACGCCACCATGGCCGGGCTTTGATCCGCAGGGCGTCCCTGCACCCAGCCTCCCGGGAACGAGGTTTCGCGGTGGGATCTCCGGAGGCCCTGGGCTAGGCTGAGGCCATGCCTGCTCCCCCCCTGCCTCCGATTCCCCCCGCGGAACTGGTGGACCTCGCCCGTGGAGTCATCCGCGAGGCGCGGTTTCCCCAATTGGCCACCATCGACGGTGATCAACCCCGGCTGCGTCCCGTGTCCCCGGTCCGCGTGGACGGCTTCGTCATCCACATCGCCAATCTCCGCAGCTATCACAAGACGGTGGAACTGGCCGCCAATCCACGCTGCGAGCTGTGCTACGTGGATGACCGCCACAATCAGGTCCGGTTGACCGGGACTGTTGTTGTGGAGACCGACCGGGCAGTGCTGGAGGAGATCTGGAACAGCAATCCCTTGCTGCGCTCCTATCTGGGCTCACTGGAGAACCCGGCGCTACTGGTGTACCGCTTCGTCCCGGCACGGGTCCGCTACATGAGGGAGTGGGCGCTGGAGTACTACGAAATTCCCCTGGCCGGGGCGTAAACGTGCCGTTGAATGGCGGCCGGCCGGCCCCGGAAACACAACCGCCCGCCGGTTCGAGGTGAACCGGCGGGCGGTGGCGGCTTGGTTTGGTGGAGCCGACAGGATTCGAACCTGCGACCCCCACAATGCCATTGTGGTGCTCTACCAACTGAGCTACGACCCCAATACCGAAGCGGGCGAGACGATAGAAATCCGCAGCGGGGTGTCAAAGGCTTTTGCCATCAAACTCTGGAGCGGAGGGCAGACTGTGGAGCAGTTGGCGGTCCGCTTCGGGGAAGGAATGGAGGGCCAGAGACTCTGCTGTGACCCATGCCAGCGCGGCGCAGCCCACCGGACGCGGCTCACCGGAACGCAGGGAGGCGACGTAAAAGCGGAGCCGGACGATTTTTTCCGGATACGCATGGGTGACCTCGGAAAACAGGCGCCCGACCGAGACCGAAACGTCCAGTTCCTCCCGGAGTTCGCGGACCAGCGCCTGCTCCCAGGATTCACCCGGCTCCAGCTTTCCTCCGGGAAACTCCCAGAGACCTCCCAGATGGGTGCCGGCGGGACGCTGGGTGATCAGGAGGCGACCGGACCGGAAGATCAGTCCGGCCGCCACGTCGATCTGCGGCGGCACTTCGCGCGGAGCGGATCCCGACGCCCGACTCCCGGAATCCATCAAGCCACGCGGCCGATGCTCTTGTAGATGAAGCCCAGGCGCTCCATTTCCTCCGGATCGAACAGATTCCGGCCGTCGATGATGATCGGGGTATTCATCGCCTTGCGGGTCCGGGTGAGGTCGAGTTGGGTAAACTGAGGCCACTCGGTGGCGATCACCAGGGCGTCGCAGCCCTCGGGCACGGCGTCCTGGTTCGGGAGGTATTCCACCTGCGGACCGGCTGGCAGAAGCGCCTGGGCCTTCTCCATGGCCTGGGGATCGAACACCCGAAGGCGGGCCCCTTCCTTGACCAATCGCTGGCAGAGCTCAATGGCCGGGGAGGTGCGGACGTCATCCGTATTTTGCTTGAAGGCGAGGCCCAGGACGCCCACCCGCTTGTCCTTCAGCACCCACAGGGTGTCGGTGAGCTTCTTGAAGAAGCGGTCCATCTGCTCGGCATTGATCTGCTGGACCTCCTTGAGCAGGCGGAAGTCGTAGCCGAGTTCGCTGGAGATGTGGATGAAGGCGGAAAGATCCTTGGGAAAACAGGAGCCACCGAAGCCGAGTCCGGCCTGCAGGAAGCGGGTGCCGATGCGGGCGTCCAGTCCCATGCCCCGGGTCACTTCCTGGACATTGGCGCCGGCCGCCTCGCAGATCACCGACAGGGCATTGGCGTAGGAAATCTTGAGCGCGAGGAAGGAATTGGCGGCGTGTTTGATGAGTTCGGCCGAGTTGGTGTCGGTAACGATGATCGGGGCCTGGAATGGCTCGTACACCTCCCGCATGGCGGTCACCGGACGCTGGCTGCCCGTGCCGATGACAATGCGGTCGGGTTTCATCAGATCCTCCACCGCAAACCCCTCCCGCAAAAACTCCGGATTGCTGACCACGTCAAACTCCACCTTGGCTTTGCAGTACCGGCGGATGGTTTCGGCGACCTTCTCCGCCGTCTTCACCGGCACCGTGCTCTTGTCGACAATGATCCGGTAGCTGGTGAGCTGCGAGGCGATCTCCCGGGCAACGCCCTCGATGAAACTCAGGTCCACCGAACCATCCGGTTGGGGCGGCGTGGGAACGGCGATGAAAATGATGTCGGACTCGGCGACCCCCTCGGCCGTGGAGTTGGTGAACCGGAGCCGGCCGGCCGCAACATTCTTCTGGACGAGCTCCTCCAGACCGGGTTCGTAGATGGGAATCCCGCCCTTCTGGAGCATTTCGACCTTTTTCGGATCCTTGTCCACACACAGGACCTGGTGTCCCACTTCCGCGAAGCAGGTGCCGGAAACCAGGCCCACGTATCCAGTGCCGATGATGGTGATGCGCGTGCTTTTCATAAGTGAGGAGACAATTCTAGGAACGGATGGATTTCCCGCCTGAACAGGTGGATGCGGGGAGGCCTGACGGGAAGGCCTCCACGATACGGAAACTGGCACGGACTGGACCGCAGACCTCCGGACCGTCGGGATTGGACGGGGAGTCGGAGGATCTGAACGGGGTCCGGAATTCTTATTTGGCGGCCGGGAGGGCCACCGGGGGATTAGTGCCCGGGACTACCCGGACCTGATTGGTGCTTACCAGCGGAACATCGAGTTCCGGATGCTGCGCCAGGAGGCGCAGGCGGGCAGCTCCAGCGAGTTCCTGGTATCCGAGGGAATACTCGTTTCTCAGGATATCCTCCAGCAGGGAAAGAGCCTGGGGTGGTTGAGCACCCTGGATCAGCCGCGCCTTGGCGAGCCGTGCCTGCTGTGCAGGCCCTTCATTGGGGAAGAGACTGATGACCCGGTCGTAGGCGGCGACGGCCTCGTTGGTCTTGTTTTGCGCATCCAGCGAGGCGCCGATTCCCAGCAGGGCGATGCCGAGGAAGGGGCTGTCGGAGGCGGCATCCTCGAGACCGGTAAACTGGGTCTGGGCCTCTGCAAACTTGCCTTCCGCGAACAACTGTCCGGCCGCCAGCAGGCGGGCCTGGATCGCGGACGGCGTGCCGGCGAACTGCTGGCTGAGCTGCAGCAGCTTCTGCGGCTCAACCGGGAGGGGCGTCTGGCCGGGGCCGCTCGGCGGCATGAGTGCCAGCAGCTGCGCTGCGGCATCCTTGACTGCGGCCTGATGCCGGGCGCGGACCACCATGACTCCGACCGCAACCGCGCACAGCACCCCCACTCCGGCCACGATGGGGCGCAGGTTCAGCTCGAACCAGGTCACAAAATCGAACGAGGGCGCGGAGGCCGGGGCGGAAGGCGTGGGCGACGGAAGCGTCGGTAAACTCATAAACCGCTGCGGATCATTCGGGCGGAAAGTCAAAAAACAAGGGGTAAAAGCAGAGAGATGCCCAACTCCGCGTTTGAAAAGGTCACCGAGGACCCCAACGCTGGGCCCCTGTGCTCGGCACGTTCCTCAATGTGGCAGGCGTCCTGGGAGGCGCTCTGACCGGTCGCTGCGCCCCTCGCACCCTTCCCGAAGCCCGCCAACTCCAGGCCCGGCGAATTCTTACCGGACTCACCCTCCTCACGGGTGTCATGGTCATCGCCTCCGCCCTGCCGCCCCACGTCGGGGCGAGTCTCAAACTCGGGCTGGTGGCGCTGACGGCCCTTTGCCTGGGCAGTCTGACCGGACACCTACTGGGCCTGCACCGTCTGCTCGGCCGAGCAGTCGTCTGGGCCGGAAACCGGGATTCAGGTCCAGCCGGATTCCCTCTGGAAGTCGTGGTGCTCGTTGCCAATCCGCTGGGGATTGTGGGGGCCGTGCTGGAGGGTTGGACCGGAGATTGGCGGCCGCTGGGATTGAAGGCGTCCCTCGACACCCTGGCTGCGCTGGGATTTGCCGCGGCGGGGAGCCGGACGGTCTGGCTGGCGGCCCTGCCCATGTGGGCCGTGCAGGGAACACTGACGCTGGGCGCCGCCCTGCTGGTCCAGCGATTTCCGGATCCGGCCCCGGCTGCCGCCCTTAGGCTCTGCGCCGGCCTGATGGTGGTGGCTGCGACTCCGGTCATTCTGGGCCTGCGCAAGGTTCCGCTGGCCAACTATCTTCCATCACTGGTCTACGGACCGCTGCTGGCGGCCTGGTGGTGTTGAGGCTCCTGATTGTGCGTTTCTACTCCTTGCCACCCGCGATGCCTTCAGGGGGTCGCGTCGGGAAGCTGCTGGTGCGGGGCGGGACGGCACCGGCATCCTGCATCAGGTCCACCAATCCCCGATGGGTGGCGAACCAGAAGGCGCCGCCGGCCACCGTCATTCCTGCGGCGGCCACCGAGAGACAGCCCGGACCGAATCGCTGATAGGCGAGGGTGCCGATCCAGCCGCCGGTGGCGAAGGCGAAGATCAGCAGGCTGAGGAAACGGAGTTTCCACCACTCGATCTGCCCGTGGCGCAGCCAGTGTCCCAGCATCACGCCGACATCGGTCACCGAACCCGTGACGTGGGTGGTGCGAATCATCAGTCCGCAGTAGCTGCTGGTCATCGCGTTCTGAAGTCCGCAGGCCATGGCCACGGTAGGCAGACCCCAGCGGGTGCGCTGGATCAGCAACGCCGTGGCGATGGCCAGCAGTCCGCCCTCCACCATCATGACGGCCCCGTATCGGCGGCTGGGAACGAGTTTCAATGCACCCACCAGGACCCCGGCCACCAGTGCCCCGACCATAAACCCCAGCACAATGCTCAACGAGGCCCAGGCGTCCTCCGAGTCTCCGGCGGCGAGGTCCACGCCCAGGTGCGCCACCGCGCCCGTCATGTGGCTCACCGGGGTATGGAAGAATCCCAGGACCACCGAGTTGACGTAGCCGGCGGTCGCCGTGAGGCCGAGGGCCCCGGGGAGGAGGAAGCGGATATCGCGGAACGCGGCCTTCCTCTGCGCGGCTGGGGAGTGGGAGAAGGGCATCGGCAGATCCGGAAAGGGGGGAGGAGACCACGATCCCGGCGGAGAGCAGTGTCGGGGCCTGGCGGCCCGGAGCGCAAGCCGGCCTCGGAACTCGTCAGGCGCCTCTCGACACGGCCCCCTTTGTTAATCCCGCCATCGGGCGTTTCAGACCCGGGCGCAGGCCAACCGCGTGACTGCTGAACTGCGCACCGCCGCCTCTCCTCGTTCGGGGCAGTTTCCCGAGGCACCCGTACCATTTCGTGTGGGCAGTCGCCCCTTGACGCCTGTCGGGACGCTCCACAGCATGAAGTGGTCGGTTCGTTCGCCACGCGGTCCTCCGCTGCGTGCCGTCTCCTCGGAGGTTCATTTGCCTACTCACCCACGCGATGCTTTCGGTCCTCATTCCGGTCTACAATTTTGACATCACCCCGCTGGTCCGGAGTTTGCATCAACAGTTGTCGTTGGAGGCGAAGCCGTTTGAAATCATCCTGCTGGACGATGGATCCCAGCCGTCCTTCAAGGAGGTAAACCGGGCCGTCCGGGAACTGTCCCACGTGGTGTACGAGGAACTGCCGAAGAACGTCGGACGCTCCCGCATTCGCAACCTGATGGCCCAAAGGGCGCGGTTTGAACACCTGCTGTATCTGGATTGTGACTCGGAGTTGGAGGACTCGCAGTTCATCCACCGGTATGTCGCCGTGGCGGATGGAAAGACCGTGGTCAACGGTGGACGGTCCTATGCCAGTACCCCGCCTGCGGATGTCACCGTCTTCTTCCGGTGGAAATACGGGATCTGCCGCGAGACGGTCAACGCCGCCGAGCGCAACCGGGAGCCTTACTTCTTTTTCCTCTCCAACAACTTTCTCATTCCCCGAACGGTCATGCTGCAGGTTCCGTTCAATGAAAAACTGTCCGGCTACGGCCATGAGGACACGCTGCTGGCCATCGAGTTGGGCCAGGTGGGCGTCCCGGTGCGGCATATCGACAATCCGGCCCGGCACATCGGACTGGAATCGGCAGCCGACTTTCTGGGCAAGTGGGACCAAAGCATCGCCAATCTGCACCGCCTGATGGCGCAGAATGTTCCGATGCAGCATCTGAAGCTGGTTCAGTGGTATCTCAAGCTGAACCACCCTCCGCTGCGCTGGTTGTTCACCACCGGATTCAAGGTGATCGAACCCCTCGTCCTCCGGAACCTCAACGGACCCAATCCCTCCCTCTTCCTCTTCGATGGACTCCGCCTCGCCCGGGTCCTGTCCTACCGCCCGTAAGTCCCGGGGCCCGCCCCGGGGGAGTCCATCGGGGAATGCAGAGACGATTCACTGCGTAAACGATCTTGCGCACGGGCGGGCTTCCGTCCCAACGTCCCTGACCTCCCGCAGATGTGCTCCGGCTCCGGCCCCGTGGTCGTTCTTGCCGAACCCCCCGGGAGGACGTGCCATGAATCTCGGTAAGCCCAGCAACCGGATGCCCGCAGCGGGCGGAGCCGGACGGGCGCTCTTCGCCCCGCAATGGGCGGCGGGATTCCGGACTCTGGCCGACAGTTTTGGAGGGGAAACACCTTCTACTTCGGGCGACTGGCGGCAGCTCCAACAGCCAGTCGGTGTGATCCATGCCACGGTGGGGACTAGGCTGGATCATTCGTTGTCAACGGCCCAGTGCCGGCGACTTCATTCCGAAACGGTGTTTCTCCTCCTTTCTTTTTCGGCTCCGGGGATGGACATCCGGAGGCCCGGCGGCAGGCTGGCCTGATGCAACCGGTGGATCTGACGCCGATCGGGACGGAGCTCGCCATCCGGTGGGATGACGGCGCCGAATCCTTCGTCCCGCTCGAGACCCTGCGGCGCTTCTGTCCCTGCGCCTCCTGCATGGGCGAGAAGGACATTCTGGGCAACACCTACAAGCCGCCCGCCCGCCCCTACGCCGCCAACGCCTTTCAACTGGCCCGTCTAAGCCCGGTGGGGGGCTACGGGATCCAGCCGGCCTGGGCGGACGGCCATGGCACCGGCATTTATTCCTGGGAATACCTGCGCCAGGTGGCGGATTCCCCTCACGCTTCAACACCAGACCATCCCTGATCGTTCGACACGGTTGTCGAGTGGTTGGGAAAGCCGAGGGGATGAACGGATGCAGCGGGCGGTAACGCTGGCCCATGCTGTCCGATCCATGGGCGGGTTCGGCGGTTTTTCCGTGTTTCGTGGACGCCGACGTGGCGTTCTCTCTGCTGCCAATGATCGACGTCGAGGGACTGACCAAGGTGTACGGCGAATTTACTGCCGTCCGGGACCTCTCGTTTTCCGTGAAGCCCGGAGAACTGCTGGGACTGGTGGGGCCCAACGGGGCCGGTAAGACCACCAGCCTGCGCTGCCTGGCGGGAATCATCCCGGCCACGCGGGGCAGCATCCGGATCGCCGGACACGACCTCGCGCGCGATCCGGTCGCTGCGAAGCGGGAGATGGCCTACTTTTCCGACGAACCCCGCCTCTTCGACCACCTCACCGTCCGGCAGCATTTGGAGTTCACCGCCCGCCTGTACCAGGTGGCGGAGGCCGCAAACCGCATTCCTGCGTTGCTCACGGAACTGGAGTTGAATGACCGGAGCCACCACCTGCCCTCCGAGCTCTCCCGGGGTATGAAACAGAAGGTGGCGCTTGCCTGCGGACTGCTGCACGCGCCGCGGGTGATCCTTTTTGATGAGCCGCTCACCGGACTCGACCCGCTCGCCATCCGGCGCATGAAGGACACCATCCGGCGCCTTGGGCGGGAGGGGGCGGCGATTGTCATCAGCTCGCACCTGCTGCCGCTGCTGGAGGAGATCTGCACCCATGTGCTGATTCTCAAGCAGGGCTTCCGCGTGGCCTTTGGAACCTTGTCCGAGGTGCACCAGCAGTTCGCCGGGGAGGGAGACCAGAATCTGGAGGACGTCTTCGTGCGCCTGGCGATGGAGGAGGCCCCGCCACGACTGCCGAACACCGGGCCACCGTCCGTATGACCCTGCGTCCCCTCATCGGAGCCCTGTTCTACCTGCAGACCCGGTCGCTCGCCAACGCCCTGCGCATCCGGTGGCTGCGTCTGCGTCAGCCCAAATACCTCATCGGTGCAGTGGTCGGGTTGGGATACCTTTACACCTTCTTCTTCCGCCACCTGTTTGGCGGATGGGGTTCCGCTCCCTCTCCATGGGGGGATTCTTCGGAATGGCGTTCCCTCTTCCAATCCGGTGCGGCGGTGGGGGTGTTCGCCATCGCCGTGAGCCAATGGATTTTTTGCGGCTCCCGGGCCGCTCTCCAGTTCTCCGAGGCGGAACTGGCCTTCCTGCTGCCGGCACCCATGTCTCGACGGATGCTCATCCGCTATAAACTGCTCCGCTCCCAGCTCGGCACGCTGCTATCCGCGGTGATCTTCACCCTGGTCACCGGACGCTTCGCCCGCGACGGACTCGTCGTCATCCATGTTTTGTCCGGATGGATGGTCCTGACGGCCCTGGGACTCCACGGAACGGGAGTCTCCTTCACTATGCAGCGTCTTACCGAACGGGGCCTGTCCACGGTGAAGTTTCGTGCCGCTGTCCTGCTGCTGCTGCTGCTGTTCGTCAGCGGCGTGTTTCTCTGGATGCGGGCCCTGCCCCCTCTCTCGATCACCGGCGAGGATCCTCTGGCTTCCGGACGCCAACTCGGCGGATGGCTGGGCCAGGCGCTGACGTCCGGTCCCGCCCCGTGGCTGCTGGCTCCCTTTCGCTGGTTGGTGCGACCGTGGTTTGCGGCCGGTCCCGGGTCCTTCGCCATGGCTGCGCTTCCCGTCCTGGTGATGCTGGGTCTGCTGTTCCGGTGGGTGGAACGGTCTGAGGTGGGGTTTGAGGAAGCGTCGCTGGACCTGGCCCGGAAGCGCACCGAGACGGTGACTGCCATGCGTTCGGGCAAAGGCGCGTTCCTACAGCGACCGCGCACCCCGGCTCCCAACCCCTTTGTGCTGGCACCCACCGGCTTCGCCCCTTTGAGCCTGATGTGGAATCACCTCATCCATGCCCGGGTTACCCCGCGCCGGGTGGGCCTTTTGGTGGGCGGCGTGCTGCTGGCGACGATGGGTCTTCGCTGGGCCCCTCTTCCGGAAGCCGTCCGCTCCACTGCGGGCGTCGTGCTCCTGATCGCCTTCGCCGCCCTCGCCCTTCTGGGGGGAACCCACACCAGCTCCGGACTGCGTCGCGATCTGGGCATGCTGGAGGTGATGAAGGGGTATCCACTACCCGGATGGCAGATTGTGCTCGGAGAACTTCTCGGACCGGCCCTGGTCATTCTCGGTTTGCAGTGGCTGGCGGCGCTGGGTGCGGTCATCACCCTGCCCAGCCTGGAGTCCCTGACCGGAGGGCGGGGACTCCTGCTCGGGGTCGGAACCCTGTGCGCCGTCGTGGTCGTGGCTCCATTGAATTTGGTCAACGCCCTGGTGCCGGCCGCGGCGACCCTGCTGTTTCCGGCGTGGGCCCGCCCGGGCCGCGACATTCAACAGCCCGGATTTGAGGCCATGGGACAACGGATCGTCTTCGGCGCCGCGCAACTGATCCTGGTGGCGGTCTCGCTCGTGCCGGCTGCCGGACTGGGCGTTGGCGGCTATCTCCTTCTGAACCGAATCTCCGGTCCGGTCTCCGGTCTGGCCGCCGCCGCGCTGCTGGCGTCCGTGATGCTCTCTGTGGAGGCATGGTTCGGCATTCGCCTTCTGGGAAAACTGTTCGATCGCTACGACGGTTCGGAAGACCGCTAATCGGCCCTGGATGGGGTCTTTTCCTGATCAGGAAAGGGCGTGACGCCCGGCCAGCCCTCGCTCAACATGGACGTTCGGTTCTGGAGTGGGTGGTTTCAGGGTGTCCTGATGGCCCGGTCTGGCACCGACTTATCCCATCATGAAAATGACATTGAACCGCCTGGTTGGCGGACTGACTACGGCGCTCACCCTTACCGGACTGCTTTTGCTGGCGGGTTGCGCCGGAACCCCGCTGCCTCCGAAGCGCTCGGGCTTCCTCTACAACTACAGCAATTTGAAGCAGGTGGACGCCACCACCTGGCGCTACGTCAACACCAACCGACTGGCGCTCTACAACAAGTTTGTCATCGCGCCGGTGCAGATCAAAGTCACGGAGTTCGAGGGCAAGCCGGTGAGCGATGAGCAGAAGACCAAATCCGCGGAGTATGTCCGCGAGTCCCTGACCAAGGCGCTGGAATCCAAGGGGTATGCAGTGGTTTCCGGTGGCTATGGCGAAGTGGCCGAAGTGCGTGTGGCCATCACCGATGCCTATAAGAGCGGGAGCCAAATTGGGCTGACGGTTGAGGGATCGATTGTGGACTCCGCCTCCGCCTATCAGGCCGCCGCGGTGATGAAGTCCGAGCTGGCCGATGCGCAGCTGGGCTCATGGTGGAACGGTGAGCGCGCCCGCGAGATCATCAATCGCTGGTCCGAGCGCATGGTCGAGGCGGTCGTCCAGGCCCACACCAAGTAAGGAACATTGCGGCGCTCAACGCCGTCGCTGATTTCAGGGCGGGGTTTCCGGATTCCGGAAATCCCGCCCTTGTCGTATCCGCGGGTCACTGCAGCCGGACCGAGGTGTGTTCGGACATGAAGATCATGTCGCGATTGCCTCCCGACGGCACCACCAGGGTCATCGGCTTTTGGGTCAGTGGCTTGATGGTCCGCCCGTCCACCCACTTGTGAACCTCGGCGTGGCCGTCCCCGAAGCTCATGCCCCCCGCGCGATTGTGGCTGCTGGCCGGGTAGTCGATGATGTGAATGGAGGAGGCCGGAGCGCCATCGTTCATGGCCACGGCGAAGTCACCGAAGTTCAGGCTGTCCGGATGCTCGTCGATGAAGACGTAGGCCTGGGACCCACCGATCCGGTCAAGGTCGGAGAGTTTGCGGAAGACCACGTATTTCTTCTTGGTGAGAAAACTCATCCAGTCGTCCCGTGAGTTCATGGCCTGGCTCAGGGAAAGACTGCGAACCCGCGGGTATCGCCGTCCTCCGGACACCACATAGCTGCGGTCTCCCGGACACTTGTAGATGCCCACCGCCTGCGTATAGGGCGCCAGCTTGGCATAGTTGGGGTCCCGCAAATTGGCCAGGTTGGTGTTGTGTGGATTGGAACCGTTGTAATCCAGCACGCCCCGCACCCATCCCGCTCCGTCGGCGGTCAGGTCGTTCCAGACCAGGTTGTCCGCGTGGTCGCCGGCATAAAGGGTCCAGGCCAGGGTGAGTTGACGCTGATTGCTCAGGCACTGAATTCCCTGGGCCTTGGTCTTCGATTTGCCCAGCGCGGGAAGGAGCATTCCCGCCAGAATGGCAATGATGGCCACCACCACCAGCAACTCGATCAGGGTAAAGCCACCCCGGCGCGTCGGTGGCATACCGGCGGGACGGGATTCGCTGCCTTTGGTCCGCCGAAGGTTTCTAGAGCCGGTGGTCATGCATCGAGGTCTATCGGGTTCTGAGGTCCGTGGCAATCGACCACCGCTGAAGATCCAGCGCAGGGTGCGGACGCCAGTTCGCTGCCGCACCCCCGTGGGTGCGGCAGCGAAGGCGGATACGATCCTCCTGCGGATGGTATCCCCAAGCCGCGAGCCCTCTCGCCGCCGGGTGGCTAGTTTAGCTTCTGAATCAAAACGGACGCATTCACGGCCGCCGCCGTTCCTCCAATGGGAGGCGCGGCGGCGAGGGTTACTGCAGCCGCAGACGTGTGATTGCGGAGGGTCAATACATCGTTGGCTCCGATAGCCAGGATGGCCTGTCCGTTGTTCTGCTGTGTGCCAGCCCCTGTGCCATAGACGGTTTCCGCCACCACCACGCCGTTGAGGAAGAGTGCGAACTGGCTGGGCTCGGTCCCGGAAACGGAGAAGGTCACCTTGTAGTCTCCCTGGTTCACGACAATGACCTCAGAACTCCCCAAACCGTGGGTAATGCCCGCAGTGCGAATGCCATTGCTGCTGAAGGTCACGGCCGTTTCCAGGGGAACTACCTGGGCATTCTGATTGTAGATGTATCCGTACTGCGACGAGCCTCCGGTTCCATTGGTGCCGTTGACTCCGTCCGCCCCGGCAGGACCGGTGGCACCCGTTGTTCCATCCGCCCCGGTGGCACCGGTGGCTCCGACCGGGCCGACGGGCCCCTCGGGTCCCGTGCTGCCGGTTCCGCCCACAGGTCCCACAGGTCCCGCAGTGCCAGGATCGCCATTGACGCCTGCCGGGCCGGTCAGGCCCAAATCACCCTTGATTCCCTGAGGACCCGTTGCGCCAACAGCCCCTGCGGCTCCAGCAGGTCCGATGGGTCCCGTCGCGCCCACGGACCCGGCCACGCCGGTGGCTCCCGCGGGTCCAACGGGTCCTATTGGCCCAGCGGGACCGGTGAGACCCGTGAGTCCGGTCAGTCCCTTGTCACCCTTGAGTCCGGGCGTGCCCTGCGGCCCGGCAAGGCCGGTGGGTCCGATGGTACCCGCGGGTCCAACGGGTCCTAGTGGCCCAGCGGGACCGGTGAGTCCCGTGAGCCCAGTCAATCCCTTGTCACCCTTGATACCGGGGTTTCCCTGCGGTCCAGCCAGGCCGGTGGGTCCGATGGCAACCGCGGGTCCAACGGGTCCTGGTGGCCCAACGGGACCGGTGAGTCCCGTGAGTCCGGTCAGTCCCTTGTCACCTTTGATACCGGGGAGTCCCTGCGGTCCAGCAAGGCCGGTGAGTCCGATGGGACCCAGGGGTCCTGCGGGACCTGTGAGCCCGGTTAATCCCTTGTCACCCTTGATACCGGGGAGTCCCTGCGGTCCGGCGAGACCAGCGGGTCCCATGGGACCCTTGGCCCCGTTGGTACCATTGGTACCGGCGAGTCCGGTTATTCCAGTCAATCCGCGCAGGCCTTGAATCCCCTGTGGCCCTAAGGGTCCAACCGGTCCGATCGCTCCTGTGGGGCCTGCCGGTCCGGGAGGGCAATCACACGCCGCACATTCGCAGAGCTCCACGGTGGCCGTGGCATAGGCCACCGTCGTCTTGGAGACAATCAATACATATGTGCCTGCGGCGGTGCCCGGCGGACGGGTGATCACCACCCTCTGGCTTGCGTAGTCCCAGGTATTGCTGACCACGACTCCACCCAACGAGGTGACCAGCGGGCCCAGGGGAAAGTACCCGAGCTGGACGGTCAGGTTGGTGCAGGTGCAATCAATGACCCCCAGGATATTGTGTGCCCGGGCGGAGAATCCCAATGTCCCGAGGGCGATAAGAAGGAAGAACGATTGCAGCAGGGAGTGAAGCGGGCGTTTTAACAGGGAGTGTCGTCCTAACCTCTGGGTCAGAGGCGGCGGATTATCGAGGGTCTGGGAATTCATGGTCGGTTCTGGATTAAGTATTCTGTGCCTTGGCGAGATTCCCCGTCCGCTGAGGGCCGCAGGCGATCGATGACCCCCCGGGTACCGGATCGGTGGTTTGGTAAATCCGACCAATGGGTGGTTCCGCTGATGGCACGATTCCACAATCCATCGCGCAACAGGTTCGGCGCAATGGGGTGAGTGCCCCAGAGAATGGATCTGGTATTATATCGGCCGCGGTGGGTGCGGGCCTTGGGCCGATGCGCCCGATCCATGGGCCCTGGCTGGGCGTCGTGGCCAGCCGGGGCGGAGGTAGGGTTGCCCGTGGGGGGTGGGCGGACGCGCCTCCTGTCGGCGCGCCCTCGCGGGAGGGAAGTTGCCCTACTTCTTCTCCTCGGACGTCTTCGGTGCGGGCAACACCGTGAGCCAGAACTCCGCCATGGATTCCACCACCAACCGCCGATAGCCCTGCGGCACTCCGTTGTTCTCGCCGGTGCTGACGAGATCCATGGTCACGACCTGTTCCTTTCCGGACCCACTCTCCAAGACCCGGATCTGCAGGGATCCGCTGAAGGGAACAGCGGTCTCCGTGGCGATCAGCCGGACGAGGCATTCGCCTCCCTTCTCCGGGATCTCGCCGGGTTCCGCACGCACGCCTTCCGGAAGTCCGCGCACGGAGAGCGTCAGCGGGGTGTTGAATCCGTGTCGGCGGGTGATGTTCACCTTGATCTCGTTGGTCTTTCCCGGTTCCAGCGCGAAGGAGTTTTCGGCCACCGTCGTCTTCAGGGAAGGGGTGGCCCGGCTCAAGGCCAGGCGGTACCAGGACCCAGGGCTTCCTCGCTGCAGGAGGTTGCCGACGGCGGCGACGTAGGGTCCGTCCGCCGGGGCGCTCCATTCCAGTCGTGGATCCGAGCCGGTGTCGTCGTCGTTGCGGGCCAGTTCCTTGCCGGACCGATCCTCCACCCGCAGCCAGGCATCGAGCGGAAAGCCCAGGGCGGCCGTCTGAACCTCCAGCAGCAGCGACTCGCCCTTGTTCGCGTGGAAGACAAACCGGTCCTCGTCGCCCGCCGTTCCCAGTTCGCCGGTCACCGCTCCGGGGATATCGATGGAATTCGCATCGGTGTTGATCGAATTGGGTTCGGACTCCACCCCCTCCGGCCCGTCCCCGACGAGGAGATCCAGGACGCTTTCGCCAAAGCCGGGGGGGAGCGGGACGCGATCCAGGGTCGCGCCCAGGTCATTGCCGTTGAAGGCCACCGGTTGATTGGTGTCCGCGCCCAGGTTCCATCCGCGCCTCACCAGTGGCGTGGGGCTCCCGCGTCGGACGCCCAGCGGAACAGTATGCCGAACCACCGGGCCGGAGGTCATGTGCAGCCGGTAGACATCCCGGGCATCGCCCGCGAAGCGGATGTCGGAGCCCGCCGGATAGGCGAAACCGAACACCTGGAGCACATAGGATCCCGCGGCGGGCGCGGTCCAGGCGAGGAACGGGTCGAGCGAACGTCCATCATCGTGGTTCCACGCCACCTGAACCCCGCGGGAATCCAGCAGCCGCAGCACCGGGTCGAGCGGGGACATCAGGGTGTAGGCCTCGATCCAGGCCACCAGCGTCTGTCCTGCCTCCAGCCGCACGCCGTAGGAGTCCACGTCGCCGTTCTTTTCCAACCGGCCGTTGATCGTTGCGGGCAGGGAATCCACGGACTGCGGTGCGCTCCACTCGCCATTGGGTTCTATTTCCGCGCGCTGGGGTTCCCTGGTGACGATGAGGAATCGCGGCGCACTGATCCCCTCGCCATTGAAGGCGCGAACCACCCGGGGGCCAGGGGTCGCATTGGTTCTCACCCAGACGGTGAACACCCCGTTGTTGGTGGTCGGTTCGAAGGTCAGTCCCGGCGGATCCGACCACACCTTCGGCGGCCAGGGATCGGACTTGCCCACCCAGGTGAGAGTATTGGACGTGCCGGCCTGTACCGCGGCGGGGAACAGGTGATCGAGAACTGGTGCGGCGGACCAGGCGGACGGGTGGAGGACCGCCAGGGAGATGGCGAGGCCAAGGGTCCGAGTGAGGGCGGTGACCCGGGTGCGGGCGGGAACCATCCAGGAACGTTCAAGAACCCTCGCCATGCGCGTATGGTGCGGTGCGATGTGAATCAGGCGCCTCGGGGGCGACTAGGCGAACAGTTCCTTGATCCGGCGGCCGTTGTTCACCAGTTGCACCGGGCGGCCGGTGTTGGTGTGGAGGATCTGTTGGGGGTCGATGCCCATTTTGGTATACACCGACGCCGCGAAGTCTTCCGGCCGGTACACGTTGTCCGATGCCGCGTATCCCTTGGCATCCGTCGCGCCGATCACTCCTCCCCGCGGGCAGCCGGCGCCGGCCATCAGGACCGACATCGCGTGCGGCCAGTGGTCGCGCCCGGCGTCCTTGTTGACCTTGGGTGTGCGCCCGAACTCCCCCAGCAGGACCACCAGCGTGGAGTCCAGCAATCCACGCTCATCCAGATCCCGGATCAGGGCGGCAACCCCGCGATCCATGTTCTTCACATGGTCGCCCTTGTAGGCCTCGAACAGCTTGGTGTGATGATCCCACCCCCCGTAGTTGACGGTCACCCAGGAGACCCCGACCTCGACGAGGCGGCGGGCCATGAGCAGCCGTTGGGCGAAGTCGTTCCGGCCATACAATTCCCGAACCTTCTCGTCCTCGCGGGACAGATCGAATGCCGCCTGCGCCTTGGTCGACAGGACGAGATCAACGCTCTGCTGGAAATACTGATCAAAGGTCACCGCCGGATCCTCGGCCAGCCGGTCGGTGTACCGCTTCATGGCATCCAGGGACGCCCGCAGCTCCCGGCGGGTCGCCGCGCGACCCTCACTGATGTCGGCGGGAAGCACGACATCCCGCACCTTGAATCCGGCGGCGTTGGGCGAGCCATCAATGACAAACGGGGCATGCTTGCCACCCAGGAAATTCGGACCACCGCTGCGGGTCACCGAGGGCATGGAGACGTAGGGCGGCAGTCCCTCCTGTTGACCCCGTTTCCATGAGGCGATGGATCCAAACGACGGATGAAAGGTCACAAACGCCCCACAGGCCACCGGCACCGGCGTGGGGGCGCCGGTCATCAGGTAGTGATTGCCGCCGCCGTGGTTGGGATCCTTGTGGCAGATCGAGCGGATCACCGTGAAACGATCCGCGGCCTTGGCCAATTCCGGGATCGCCTCGCTGAAGCGGATCCCGGGCACCGCCGTGGGAATGGTCTGGAAGGTGCCCCGAATCTCCGCCGGCGCTTCCGGCTTCGGATCAAAGGTCTCGTAGTGGGATGGCCCGCCATCGAGCCAGATCAGGATGGTGTTGACCGGTCGACCGCTGATAGGTGCGGCGGGCGGGGCAGTTGCTCCCGCCGCACGCGCCTGCAAACGCAGCACCTCGGAGAAACCCAGACCGAGGACCCCGCCGATCCCCAACTGCAGGAAATCCCGTCGTCGTACTCCGGCGCAGTTGTGCATGGAACCGGACATGGTGCGAAGGGAGACGAGCTTCGACTAAAGCGCCTTCAATGGGAAAGGATGTTTTGAGAGGAAACCACGGAGTTTTGACCACGGATGGCACGGATGCACACGGATCGGGTGGAAACAGAAATACCATCAGGAGGCCCTGTCTCGACGTGCGATACACGCCGGCCCGAGGCGTGGCGCGGTCGGGGAGTAGGGAGAGTGGGACTGGCAGAGCGCCTTGCTCCGAGAATCTCGCTCCTTTGCCCTGGCTTCCTCAGGTCGGGCCAAGGGTCTCTCTCCCATCCGTGTCCATCCGTGCCATCCGTGGTCAAACCCTCCCCGGTTCCCGATCAGTGGTTGAAGACAAACTCGGGGGAATTGAGCAGCGCCCAAAAGACATCCTCCGTCGCCGTCTGGCGCGTGGCGCCCTGGGCGGCGTAGGCGGCGGATGCCGCCGTCAGTTCCGCCGCGGACGGCGGGCGGCTCAGGGTGGTGAGGTACAACTCCGTGGCGATCTCCTCCGGCGACTTCGGACTCTCCGCCAGTTTCCGGACACGCCCCGTCGGATCGCTCAGCTTCGCCTGGAGGGTCCTTGAATTCATCAGGTGCAGGGTCTGCACCACGCTGAGCTGGGTGTCGCGCTCGCAGGGACAGTCGCTGCTGGAGTTGGGACGCCCAAAAGCGTCCAGGAAATGGGACTCGATCTTGTAGCTCCAGGCCTGGGTGGCACGGCCGCCGGCGGGCAGGGCGGCAAAGGTGTCCGGCACGCCCGTCGCATCGCGCACCGCATCCACCATGACTTCTGCCGGAAGACGTCGCCGGTAGGCCCGGGAGAAATTGCGGGTGTCGGCAAGATTGGACGGATTCGGTTCAGTGCTCAGCTGATAGGTGCCGGACTCCAGGATGGTCCGAATGAGGTGCTTCAGGTCGTAACCGTGGGCGACAAAGTCCGCTGCCAGGGCGTCCAGCAGTTGGGGGTTTACACAGGGGTTGGAGGTGCGGAAGTCGTCCACGGGATGCACAAGTCCGCGTCCGAAGAAATGGGCCCACACGCGGTTCACTGCGGCACGGGCGAAGAACGGATTCTCAGGCGCGGTCATCCAGTCCGCCAGAGCGCGTCGCGGATCGCCGGTGTCCGCGGGGACGGTGGGACCGTCCGGGGCACGCGGCATCATGGTCTCACCGGTGACCGGATGCTTCACCGCGCCGCCCGGGGCGAAATAGAAGGTCTCGGTGCCGGCGGAGATGGGCGGGGACAACCCGGCGCCCTTCTGCTTCAGGGGTCCGAAAAAGGCCGCGAACTGGTAGAAGTCATCCTGACTCCACTTCTCATTCGGGTGATGATGGCACTTGGCGCACTCCAGGCGCGTACCGAGGAAGAGTTGGCTGAACATCGTGGTCAGCTCCGGCGGTTCGCGACGGTCGCGGTAGATGACCGCCGGTCCGGCCCGGTGGTTGGAGCCCTCGGCCAGCACGATTTCACGAACGAACTGGTCGTATGGCTGGTTCGCCTGGAACCGCTCGCGCAGCCACTGGTCGAGCAGGAACACGCTCTTCACCCCGACGCGGTCCGGGTTCGGACGCAGCAAATCAGCCCATTGGTTGGCCCAGAAATCGGCGTAGGCCGGATCGTCCAGCACCCGGGCAACCAACTGACGTCGTTTGTCAGGAGACGCGTCCGCCGTGAAGGCCCGGACTTCCTCCGGTGTGGGCAGCAGCCCCACGGCATCGAGCTTGGCACGGCGGAGAAACTCGGAGTCGGAGCAGAGATCCGAGGGGAACAGTCCCAGTCGTTGAAACTGTTCGTGGGCCAGTCGGTCGATGAAATTGTTCGTCGACAGCGCGGCGTACTGATCGGCGGGGAGGCGATGGTCGGCGGGCACCATGATTTGCGCGTCGGCCACAAACCCCATGTAGCGCGCCACCACCACGCCCTGGCCGGTCAGTTGACCGATGGTGATCCGCCCGGGTTCGTCCACCCGGGCCATCTCCTTGTCGTTGGAATCGTAGGCGGCAAGCCGGGTCACGTCGCGAACACTGCCGTCGGAATAGTGCGCGAGCACCAGGAGACGCTGGATGGATCCCTTCCGGTACCGTCGCTCCCTGGGAAACGCCGTGACGCGCACCAGCGCGGGTTCGTTGGTCAGGGCGTAAGGCATGCCGGAGCGCAGCCAACGGTCCAGCAATTGGTGGGTCTCCGAACCCCGCGCGAAGCGCTGACCGCCCTCATGGGGCACCTCCGCCAGCGGCTTGAGCAACAACAGACTTTCGTCGGGCGCGGCGGGAAAGATTCGGCGTCCGCGCGCATCCTTGATGATTTCGGCGTAGTCGGCCCTGGGATCGTAGGAGAACACCGACAGCTTGAATCCATTCTGACCCTCCGGTTTGGCGTGGCAGCCGCCGGCGGAG